>PBMP01000059.1 GCA_002722705.1 Pseudobdellovibrionaceae bacterium
GCCGAAATACCGAAAATAAAAACAAAGACCGAGAAACTCTTTGACCAGCTAGAGGCTCAATTGAAAAAATACAATGATGCCGCATAGCTGCAACTTACCCATGTCCCTTTAATTTACATGTAAATCACCTAACGAGTCAATCCCACTCCTGCAGGTCGAATAATTGCTAGTAAATTTTGAAAAGCATCTGTCACTTGAACTGCAACTTTTCGTCCTCCTGAGCTGTCCACTTTTTCAATTTGACCGCTCTTATTATAAGACACTCTCATCGATCCTAACTTCGAATCAGAAATTTTAATAGGTTTAGAGTCACTGTTATATTGAAAATCGATTCTTCTCTTTTTTTGATCAAACATACTCGCGATCCGCCCTTGTTTATCATAAAAAAGACTAACTCCTTTTTTTTCTGAATTTTTTGCAAAAACCAAGTTTCCCTTTTTGTCATATTTGAATTTAGACCAAGTAACTTTTCCTTTATTGAGCTTCGAGTATTTAGTCACACTCGCTACTTTACCAAAGGATGGATGATAAGTGAGTTTAGTTACTTCTCTTTCATCTTCTTTTCGTGTGACATGACCTTTTTTATCATAAGCAAAAGTAGTCTCATTATTTCCTTTTCTTATTTTTAAAGGAAGCCCACAACATTCATTATAGACTGTATCTGTTACTATTCCATCAACACTAGACTTAATTCTATAAGTCCATTCTTCCCCGTTTTTTTTGTATTTTAAAAAATACTCATAACTACTCTGAGTTAAACGCCTTCCTTTTTTATTTTTAATATCAACATCAACTTTAAAGTGACCACGTTGTTTCTTGTCAAATTCATATTGATAAGAAGTTAAAACACCATCTCTGTCTTTAACACTTTTCACATGCTCATATAACGACTTTGGATGGTACTTAATTTCTTCATATGATCCATCTGTATAAATTATTTTAGTAAGATTAAATCGACCATCCTTACTATATTCAAAACCAAAAACACCACCTTCGGAGTCTCTCGATTTAACAAGCTCCCCTTTTGAGTTATAAGCAAAAGTCGCATACTGTTTATCTTCTCCGTCGATTCGAACGATATGCCCCTTATTATCAAAAGTGAACTTCATTTTTCTATTTAAATTATCCTTAATGAGTCTTAAGTTACCTTTTTTATCATATTTAAACTTAACATAATTTTGATTTTTATCTCTCACTTCAATTAATTTACCGGCATTATTAAATATTTCTATTTTTCCAGAATCATATTTACGTACATATCCTTTTCTAATTTTCGTAATAAATTGATAACTAAACTTATTAGAAATCAATCGGGTATTTGGCTTTAATTTTCTTGGTTTTAAATACCCCTTTTTAACAAATTTACTCCATTCATCATTTCTAAATGTTGCATTTGTTCTTAGCTTATTTTGATACTTCTCTATACTTGAACCAATAGACCCATATTTTTTTGCAGCTTTTGTGATCATTTTAATTGCACGATCTAATTCTTTTTTATCAAAATTGACTGGGGTAAAGATATTTTCAGCTCCCCCACCATACTCATTTACAACAATACTTCCATCAGCCATAGGCTCCAACGAGACTTCATACAAAGATCCCCAACCCGGACCAAAGTAGCCTTTATAATCCGTTTTAGAATTGTAAGAAGTTTGAATTTTTGGATTCATCCCCCCTGAATAAGCCATATAACGAAAACCTACGAAAAAATTACCATTTTTAATGCTTACATTGGCAAACGAACTTTGTGTCATGATCACCATTAAAAAAACAAATAACTTCATATGTGTGAACATATCTTTCTCCTTATACTTCAATTTTGACTAATTTTTTAATGACCCCAAAAGCTACGATTTCCAAAATAGCAATTAAAATAATTACTCCCCATCCAATTGGGTTTGTAAACATCGGTGCTATAAATTCAGGATCTGATGTATATAAAAGTCCCATCATCATTGGAGGAACTCCAAGTAAAACCATTCCTTGAGAGTAACTTTGAGCCATCATTGCTCGAATTTTTCCTTCAACCTTAATTCTATCTCTAATTGTTAAAACAATAGTGTCAAAAGTTTCCGCCAAATTTCCACCGGTTTCCTTTAAAATATTGATAGAAGTAACAAACATCTCTACATCATCTGACTCTATTCGATTGGCTAAATTAATAAATGCTTCCTCTACAGTCACTCCTAATTTGTTTTGACTTAAAATTAAATTAAACTCCTGCCTGATAGGATCTGGCATTTCTTGAACTACAATCCCAATAGATTGAATCACTGAAAGTCCTGACTTCATCCCATTAGACATCAAAGACAGAGCGTCAATCATTTGTAAGTTAAACTTTTCAATTCTTTTATTATATAAATACTGAACAATTGGTTTTGGAATCTTCCATCCAATTGTAGTAACAAATCCCGCTAACATTAATCCTGGAACATAATTTGGAATCATTAACAGAAACGTAATTGCACCTAATCCAAAACTAGCTCCAAAAAGGGCAATTAAAACATGTTGTGGATCTACTTCAATAAACATAACGCCTAACTTTTCAACAATATAGTCTCTTGTTCCTATTGATTGAAAACGAACCCAATCTAGGAATTTTTTATTATATTGATAAGTAACAGCAAAAATCGCTGCTGTAAGTCCGAGAATTCCTAACCACTTTTCCACAAATGCCCCCTTTCTTTATTATTTTGTTGCAAAGAGCCCTCTTGAAATTTTCATTCCTTTAGCTTCCATTTCCTCAACAAATTTAGGAATAAATCCAGTAGGAACAAATCTTCCTTTAATCTTTCTCTTCTTATCTAAACCTTCTTGCTTATACACAAAAACGTCTTGAAGACTAACAACATCTCCTTGTATTCCAACAACTTCAGTAATATGAGTAATTTTTCGACTTCCATCTGGAAGTCGACTTTGTTGAATAACAAGATCTACTGCTGAAGAGATTGTTTCTTTAATCGCCTTAGAAGGAAGCCCAAGTCCGGCCATCATCACCAATGTCTCAAGTCGACTCATACATTCTCTAGGGTTATTACTATGAAGAGTTGTTAAAGATCCAGAATGTCCTGTATTCATAGCTTGAAGCATATCCAAAGCCTCACCGGCTCGACACTCACCGACCACAATCCGATCTGGCCTCATTCTTAAACACGATTTAATCAAGTCACGTATCGAAACCTGACCTTCTCCTTCAATATTTGCAGGTCTGGTCTCCAATCTTACTACATGATCTTGCCCTAACTGCAGTTCCGCCGAATCTTCTACCGTAATAATTCTCTCATTTGCGGGAATAAAATTAGATAGAACATTTAAAAGAGTCGTTTTACCTGAACCTGTTCCGCCTGAAACAACTATATTGAGTTTTGCTTCTACACAGCATCTTAAAAAATCAGCCATTTCTTGAGTTAAAGTTCCAAATTCAACTAAATGCTTAGTTTCAAAACGTGTTTTTGGAAATTTTCGGATGGTAATCGTTGGGCCTCGAAGCGCCAATGGAGGAATAATGATGTGAACTCGAGATCCATCTTCTAGTCGAGCATCAACATATGGAACTTTCTCGTCCACTCTCCTACCTAAAGGTGTCACTATTCTCTCAACAACATTCATCATTTGTTGTTCACTACTAAAATTAATTTTTGATAATGTAATTCTCCCATTTTTTTCTACATAGATCTGATCTCTTGCATTTACCATAATTTCGGTAACAGAATCATCAGCTAGTAAATCCTCTAAAGGACCCAACCCTAGAGCCTCATCCAAAACTTCTTTAACCATTTGCGATTTAAGTTCTCTGGTAGAAAGCAAGGTTCCCGAATCTTCTTTAGAAATAACATCTAAAACAACTTTACGAGTCCTTTCTCTCAGAAGAGCTTTTCTTTTAGGATCCGTCGTATCTGTTTCTGTTTTCTTAAGATCCATTTCATCCACAAGAGCTTTATGAATTCTCAATTTCATTGAGGTCCAAGGATCTAATTTTCCTTCTCGACTTCGACTAATTGCAGGGCCACCTTGTTCTTCTACTGTTTCAGTTTTCTTCAACTGAGCAATCGCTTGACTTGCTCCTGCAGCTGGTTTTTTCAATCGAGACAGTTGATCTAATAATCGAGTTTGTTGAATTTTTCGAACTAAATCATGGTAGGATTTTGAAACGATAGAATTAGGAGAAGCAACTGTCACAGGAACACTCTTCGCTAAACTTGTATCACATGTATTAATATCTTCTGGAATAGCTGCGAAAATTTGTTTTCCTAAATTCCTTTGAATCATTTGTGGATTAACTAAATGATTTTTTGAATATTTGTTAACAACAATTTGAACCATCTCGGGAGGAAACAACATTTCTTGAATTCGAGATAATAATCTTTTAGTTTGATTAAGTACAATAACATCTGCTGACGTCACTACAAAAATAGCAGTTGCGTATTCTAAAACCTTTAAAGAAGCAGCATCTGTTAAATTTCCACAGTCGACAACCACAAAATTAAAGACTTGAGTAATTCCTTTTAAAAAACGGCCAAGACCTTCTAAATCTATATCTTGTGCTATAAGTTGATCTCGAGGTGCACCAATTAAGCTATAACCTGTAGGAGAATTAGCCATATATTGTCCTACCGTTTTGGCATCAATTGCGGCTCCTTGAATTTTACTCACATCAACGATTGTTTTTTGAGGATTTAATCCCAGAATCAAATTCTGATCCCCAAGACTATTTAAATCTAAATCAACAACAAGAGGTCGCTGTTTAAAGTTTTGAACGTAAGCGACCGCTAAATTTGCCGCGAAGACACTTTTTCCAACACCCCCTTTTCCACCGACTACGGCTATAATATGCCCTGCCATTAATCTATTTTCACCCTAAAGTTTTTCTTTAAATCTTTCGTACCATCAGAAGCATTTGATACAATTTCTGGAGTCACAAAAATTACAAACCTAGATTTCTTTTTTGTATAACTTTTAGATCTTAACAAAGTAAACAAAGGTGAGGTATCACCTGAAAAAGACCCTGAGTTTGGATCATCTTTATTAAAACCAGTCATGACATCTGTTGATTCAACTCCCGCCACTGCTGCACTTTCTCTTGATTTTAAATATAAAAGCGTATTCACTTCATGATTAGCTGTAATTGGAGCTCCTGAAGTTGTCCTTCCTGTAAGATTACTCTGCTTTAAGTTTACATGCATTCGAACATCTTCAGTACTTCCAAGAACAGTAGGAGTAATACTCATCGCTAGTCCTACAGGAACTTCATTGGTCGCTACGGTTTGATTGGGTCCTGCAACGGCGTATGGTATCACTGTTGAATCATTTAACTTAGCTTCGGTGTTACTTTTTACAATCACAGTTCCACTCTTTAAAATTCTAGCAAAACCCGAATTTTGTGCACTTTGAAGTTTTGGAAAAAGACTAGACAGAGTTGCTGTAAAAGTCCCTATCCCTTGAGCGCCTGTGGTTCCATCTACTTGACCACCAATTTGTATTTGAGGATCGGTAGTAAAACCTGGCTGCCATTTAAAACCAAAAACCTTGTTATAATCTTTAGAAAGTTCAACAAAATGAACAGTAACACGAACAAGTTTATCCGTTTTCTTTGGAGCAGGTGGATCAATCACTAAAAAGGACTGAATCAATCGCCTTGGCTCAGAAAGCCTTTGAACTGTAGGATCTTTTTCTAGCGGATCTCCAGGTCTGAGTTCAGGCAAATAAAGTTTAGCAACTCTAAATGCTCGATCCGCTACACCTTTACTTGAAACATTTCCTTCAAGCCAGACTGTTCCATTTACGACTCTCGTTGTAATATTTTCTGCAAATTTTTTAATATCACTTTCAATTCTTTTAGATAAAATCTGTAATGCTAATGGTGACAGCTTAGTGAGATTAATTACTTGATCTGCATAAGGAGACGTTTTTCCACCAATTACATTTACTATTCTTCCATAATCTCCTGGAACCAATATTTCTCCATCGATAACGATTTTTGATCCAACAATTCTAATTTGTAATCCTTCAACATCTTTGAGTAGACTTCTAATTTCACCTGCTATCTTTAGAAGGTTTGATCCTGTTACTTCAACATCAAAAATGACTCGAACTTTCCCAGCGCTATCTCTTACTGCCACTGTCGTAGTACCTGCAGACAAAGGTTTAAAAACAATTTGGCGACGTTTTCCTGAAATACTTACCGTAGTTGTTACAGCTACTTTAGGGTTACCCACTGCAACAGCGTTAGCTCCGCCCTCGACATCAAAATCTAAATCAACAATTTTATCTTCACCTGTAGTGAGCTTCAATCTCCTTCGATCAGCGGTCACTTCTGTTTTATCCGATGTTAGTTTGGAACGATGATATTTTGATTTCTTTTTGGCAAAGGAATCCAGCTCCCCAGAACTGAAGACAAAAATAATAATGAAAATGAGTTGAAAAACTTTTTTCTTCACTACCTACGCCTTCCTGCGGGACTTCTTCTAATACGGCTAAAATCCGCACCCAAAATATCATTAATCATTACACCATTCATTCCCATTCGATCACTGTCGTCATTGTTCCGTAAACTTAAAAATAGATTTCCAGCTCCAGTTGCGGTCATTAAAACTAATTTTTGAACTTGAATAGGATCAACTTCAACAGTAACCGAATTAAATCGATCACTTGCTGTCAAAGATCGAGTTCTCGTTTTACCTCTAGCATCTTTTTCAACAACTCTAGGAACATTATTTGTAATATTTCTACCCACAGCAAGAATAGCTACATCTTGTAATATTGTTTTTGCAATTTTAGAATCATTTCCATCAGCTCCAGTAACTACACCGATAATATCAACTCGATCTCCAGGTTTAACTAATTTACCAACACCTGTATATTCATTGACTGGAATAGCGACAGCTCTTTTTCCTGGCGTTACTTGAGGAGACAGTCCTGTTCTTAAGTTTGGCTCAGTAATTTTATTGTAAGTAATCTGTTCACCTTTTTTTATTGGAACAATTGCTACAGTTGCAGAAAGTTCTTTCATACTTTTCAAAGCAGTTTCTCCATCTACTTCTGATTTTTCAAAACTAATTGCTCCTGGCTCTAAAAAACGAACCGGTATTTCTTTAAGATGAAGCATAGACTCATTTAAAGTCATCATTTCTCTAATATCTTCTTTAGCTGAAACAACAACAACTTCAGTTCCAAATTTTCGATGTGCATCTTCTTCTATACTAGAAACGTAGCTGTCGATAAAAAACCAGGCAATCACTGCCATTAATAAAGATAGCGTTAAAGCGCGGTTATTCATCAATTCCTCCTTGGCAATAATTAAAACGATGATTATCACCTAAATTTTCTCGAGTTAATTTACCATTTGCAACAAAATGCAAAGGTGCACACAGCGCAACAGTTGTTCTAACCCTAATTTTTCCTCGTACTTTTACATCCTCGGTTCCCGTGTCTCGACTTCCCTGTTCTGCATCTTTAGTGACAATCGGAGAAATAACGGCCTCTGGCTCAATGTCAGCATCAGAACTGAAAATATTATCTGATACACCAAACACCATTTTAGAACGATTAATCCCTCCGCCCTCGGCCTCCCAAGAAGAAATATCTTGAACTCGCGGATAATTAGATGAATTAGACATATAAATCAAAATTTGAGCACGAGCATATTGTTGATTATTAATAGACACTTGAATTGCAGAATTCGTTTTTATCAAAAAAGACAGCGTTCCAATCACCACCGGAAGTAAAACCATTAACTCGATCATGCTTTGACCTTTGTCATTTTTAATGATCTCAGCACCCATTATCTAAAACCACCTTTACATCAAATGTCCTCATGTATTCCATACATTCATCATATGAAGTTTCTCTCCCTAACCAACTTTCGGAAGTCAATGTAACCACATTGGCAGGATCTCTTTCTCCGGAGTCTAAAGCCCCCCCTCCGGGGAAAGCAAAAAGCTTACTTTGAAAACTGTATTCAACCCCTTTGAGCCAGTGATACTGATTATTTTTTTCTTGATACCGACTATGATTTCCAATTTTTGCACCTTTAAAGCTTCCTTCACCAACTCCTTTAGCAAAAAAAGGCCATCGATCAATTCCTGGATTTGAAACAGATTTTTTTGTAGTTTTTGATAAAACTAATTTAGCTCTTCTTGACTGATCATCAGGAGTCGCTCCTGCTGATTGATAAGCTCTTGCTGCCATAAACGTTGCATAGTGAAAGAAATTTCCTACCGCAAGACTCATTGAAAATTGAAAAATAAAAATAGTTACTCCAACAATAATAGTGACTGCAAGAGCAAATTCAATTGTTGATTGCCCAGCTTCGGAAGTAAGATTAAACTGTGAAAAACTCATCACCTTCTTCCTTTCATAATAAAAATTCTAAAATTTTCACCCTCAGGAACTCTAGCCATTGCATGATGCTTAGGCTCTTCTCCATTTTCAAAACCCTTAGCTTTTGGATGTCCATACCGATAAGTAGCAGCATATTGATTTTTAATGGGCCGTAGAATTTCTTGAATGAGATTCATTTGATTTAAAGCATTAATTAAACCCAAAGCAACAATAGCAATAATAGAGGCAAGTAAAATATACTCCACAAGAACTTGTCCAGACTGATTATCCTTAATTACCATAAATTCAACCCCCAATTCTTAAGAGGATGAAAAAAAACTTCCGCTATAGCTGCAACTCCAATTGGAATCGCATAAGGCATTTTTGTACTCTTATCTATTTTCGGTAGATGTGAATCAAGAGGTCGAATAACAAAACTTAAAAATGAACGAAAAACTCTTCGTAAAAAATCAAAAAGCTTCCTGTTTACTGCAAGCTGAACAAGAGCAAAGGCACATCCCACTAAAATTGATAGTTGTAATGTATTAAAAAAATAAGAAACTCCACCTAATGCTCCTAAGGCTACAAATAATTTAAAGTCGCCTCCCGCAAAAATGGAAGTTAAATAAAGTGGAACGCATATCAAAAATGCTACTGATGCACCTGAAATAGAATAAATGAATCCTTTTGGCCCTAAATCTAAAAAGTGAATAATCACGCCCAAAAAGAAACCTGAAACAGTCAGGACATTATAAATTTTTGAATAAAGAAGGTCAGTCACCATCGCAATGGTACAAATAAAAACTATGCTTAATGAAATGGCATTAATTTTTATATACATTTGCCGGTGCTCTCCCTGTCCTCAAATCTTTTTCGAGGACTGCACCAAAACGTAATATTTGATTACTGAGCGCTTCGTTCAAAGATACAGCAACAGAAATTGCCAATGTCACACCCAAGCTTAAGATCAACAGATATTCGACCACTGCTTGACCTGACTCGTCTGAACGAATTAGATTTTTTGTCCCCACGTTTTTCCCCAAATAATTTAGATAACTACTCTAAACCATCAAATGCTGTTCCCATTTTTTCAGAAAGTTTTCCGACCGCATTATCAAGAATTTGTTCCTGAAGAACCTTTTTAAATTTTACAGCGATCATTACAACGACTGCTAAAATCAAAATATATTCAGTAGTTGATTGACCTGATTCATCTTTCCATAAGCGTTGGATAAAATTTTTCAACATAGCCTTTCTCCCCTCTTGAGAATTCGAGACCTATACTAGTCCTCACTTTCTTATCGGAATCCTCTTTATAAATTAAAGGATCCCATTGAAAGAAAGAGCTTGGATCTCCCCCATCTGATATTGTCTCATATAGTTGACTTTTTTAATATATTAAAAAAAATAAGAAAAAACATTGTGTTATATTGTTTTTATAAAAAAGAGGTCCTCAAAGACACACTCTAAAACTGAATTTTCAAAAACGCCAAATTATCCACTAAATCAGACTGAAAAAACCGCTTCATCTCATCAACTGAAAAATCAAAAGAGAATCCTTCTCGACTCCAAAACTGATCATATATTCCATCAGTAGCCAAAATCACCTGATCTCCTTTGCGAACTTTAAATTCTACGATCTCTGGCTCTAAAAGCTCATCTATTCCCACTGCGATTAAAGGAATTTGATGATGGAGACTTTTTACTTGTCGACTCGAATCTAAAAACCTTGAATAGCTCCTTGGAATGACTAATGATTGAATATGTTGCTCTCTACGAAGCCATCCTTGACAATGGCCTGCAGACGCAAGAGCAAATGTATCTTGATCCAGAACCCCCGCGATCACAGAACAACCTCCCTTTTCATGAATCCCTTTACCTAGATTCTTATGCAAAACCCTTTCGTTTGCATAAAGCATAGAATTAAAAACAACATTTCCCGCCAAAGAGTAATAATTCTTTAAAACAAAAGGAAGAGTAGCATCTAAATCCCCAGCTTGATCTTCTAAAAATTTTTTTAAACTCACACAAGCTGTTTCGGCGGCTTCAGCACCGGCAACAGGTCCCCCAAATCCATCAGCAACTGCAAAAACACCCTTATCTATACTAGAAAGTAAAAAATCTTCTAAATATTTTTGTTTTCCTTTTAAAGTAAATTCATCTATTTTTTTTATTTCTATTCGACTCATTTTAATAGTCCTCTGTTTCTTCTCGATAAATAGAATACTTACCTAACCTTCTTTTGGCTCTCTCAATGTACTCATCTCCCTCTGGAGCAACACTCAATACAGTAGAAAATTTTTGTTTCGCTTCACTAAAGTCACTATAACTTTCTGCAATTACCGCCTCGGTATAAATCAACTTTGCCTTTTCATGAAGAATTTTTCTTGTTCGCTCTAAACCATCACTTGCCTCATTATGGTAAGGATATAACCTTTTTGCTGATTGATAGGTCTTAAAAGCAAACTGATATTCACCTGCGCTTTCATACTGCCTAGCTGATTCAATTAATGGTGTAATTTTTTCTAAAATCAGTTGATTAGAGTCTCTAATTCCTTTTTTTGATGCTCTATTTACACTCTGATCAGTTGCTCTTAATGAAAGAACTTGCTTAAATATAGAGATCGCATTTAAATAACGCTCTTTTTTCATTTCTCTTTTTGCTTTTTTATAAACCTTCCATGCATTTGAGTTGATTTCATCTTGAATTTTTTTTCTATTTGCTTCTTCCTCTTTTTGAACTTGATATCTCTCGATTTCTCGTTGCCATCTAGATACCAACACGTTTTCTGGATCTAATGCTAAAATTTCTGGAAAAAGCGCCTGAGCATCAGAAAATTTCTTTTCACTCATATGTTTTTGAGCTAACTGAGTGAGTTGAGAAATTTTTTCACGTATTCTATTTTCTTCTTCTCTTTTCTTTTTTTCTTCTTTTAAAGCTTCTAATTTCTTTTTACCTTCTATTGAATATCTTTCAATCTCTCTTGAATCTTTGTAGTCATTAATTAACTGAAAAATTTTCCTTATCTCAAAAAGCGCCTTGTCATACTCTTTGTTTCTATAGTAATCAAAAGCGATCTGATGTTGAAGTTTAACAAATTTTTGTTGTTCCACAGAAAGAGTTTCAAAGGTGGGCTCTATTTTTTCATTTTTATCAACCTGAGGAGAAGCTTTTTTCTGTGAAATTTCAGGTTCTGTATCAAAAAAAGTCCAAATAGCTAAAAAAACAATAAGAATAATATAAATTCTTTGACGTTTAGGAAGTGACTTATATTTATCTAATAACGATCCTTTCTTTTTTTGTTCACCACCATTATTCATTCCAGGTATTTCTGAAAACTCATTATTTGATGTAGGTAAATTTTCTAAATCAAGAACTGCTTCTTGGATATTCTGATCCTGTGGCTCAGAAACTTCTTGAGGTAATGATGCAGGGATCTCTTCTACAGGTTGAAACTCCAATTCTTGATGCTCAAAATTTCCATCTTTAGCTAAGAATTCAAATTCTGTACTTCCAATTTTGATCAAATCACCACTATTTAAAATTTGTTCTTGAACTTTTGCTCCATTTACAAAAGTTCCATTTGAAGAATCAAGATCTTGAATAAGAAAATTTGCACCAACTCTTTTAATCACAGAATTTTTTCTAGAGGATCTTTTATCTTCTAAAACGAGATCGCAACGTTTACCCCTTCCAATACTTATTTCTTCTGAAGTAATTGGAAATTCCTTATGATTTGCATCTCCTGAAATAAGAATCAATTTAACATCAATGGATTGAGTAGAAATCGGCTGAGTCGGTTCATCTACAGACTGATTCATTTCTTGATTTAAATCTACAGGGATATCTATTACTGGATCTGGGACTTCTAATGCGATAGCGTCTCCTGAATCTTTATTTTCTAAGTTCTCTGAAGGTACTTCAAAGTCAATCTGAATGTCCATCCCGTCATTGGGCTGATCAATATCCTGTAATTCATCCACTTCTGGAGTTTCAAACTCTAACTCTCCTACATTAAACTCTGAAGGATCCTCACTTTCATCTTCTGACTCAGGGATCATATTTAGATCAATCCCTGAGTTTTCATTAGAAAATAAAGGTTCCACCTTTTCTTCTTGAACAACTGGTTCTTCAAACAAATTATTTTCAATGTTTTCATCAGAAATGACTTCGTTCTCCGATGGTAAAACTTCCTCCACATGATCTGCTTCAAGTTTCATTAAATAGGGACCTAATTCAATCAGATCTCCACTTTTTACTACTGCTGAGGTGATTTCTTCTCCATTAACTTTGACTTTTCCAAACTTACTTTTTTTCATAAGCTGGACTCCATCTCGAGTCTGTCGAATAACTGCATGCTTTCTAGAAATTGCATGATCATTCAACTGAATAACACAACCCGATTCTCTTCCCACGTCGATATCAGAATCTAGTCTTTTTTCAGAAACTTCTTTTCCATCTTTTAAAAATTTAATTAAAGGAGCTGCAGACATCACATTTCTCCTTTCATTTTCTTCTCAACTGTAGAAATTTGCTCTGTGGCCTCAATATAAGCTGGAGAAGTTTGATCTGTATGTAACAATCGTTGAACTGCTTCATAATGACCATGGGAGGATTTTAACTTACCAGATGCAAGACCACGCTTCCCTTGCATCAAATGAAATTTAATTTCTTCATCAATAGCTTTTTTACAATTGGTTAGATACAAACGAGCTAAATGATGTGTTGGAACTACTTGAAGAACTGTTTCAAAGTGTTTTTTTGCTCTCAAGTAATTTTTTTGTTGATACTCTCTAAATCCCAATTTAAAGAATTTTTCTGCGGATTTATTAAGAACCGGATTTTTTGTTTCAGGCAAATAAGAAGACAGATCTCTATAGTTTGGATCTAATTCAACTTCTTTTTTAGTTTGAACATTTTTTTTTGCTTTATTTTTTCCATCATCTAAAAAAAGTAAAAACCCAAAAACAACAATCAAAGAAATATAAATTAAAGGCCTTTTATTCTTTTCTCCTGATGGAGAAACTTTATCCATAAATTTTTTAATTCCACCAATAGAAGTAATCGCTTCTATTTTCATTTCTTCAATTTTTTCTTTGTCCGTTTTTTTTCTCTGATTATGTAATTGAGAAGGAATAGCTTCTAATATACGGGTCGAAGTTGTAGAATCTAAAAATTCAAAAGACGTATTTCCTATCGTTAAAAAATCTCCACTTTTAATTATAGATGTTTTAACTGGGTTTTTATTTAAAAAAATTCCATTTGCACTATTTTGATCTGAAACACTCCATTGATTTCCATCCCACTTTATATGAGCATGCTCCCGAGAGGCTTTTAAATCCATAAGAACTACATCTGCATTCTCTCCACGACCCAAAGTTGCTATATCAGAAATCAGAACATAAACGGCTCCTTTATCTGGCCCTTCCACTACCTTTAAGCGCGCTCTTTCACCGTCTTGTCTTCCAACTTTAGCTGTTTGAAATCGAAAAGCTTTTTTAATCATTTAGCCCTCCTCCTTCACCGCTATCAACAAATAAGACTGTACTCCTATTTTTCCAAAACCAGAGACATGAAACTTATAAAATTCACCACCAAACTCGAAATCATCTTGGACTGGTTGACCACCCATTGCATCAACTTGATTTAAAAGGTCCTCAACCATCATGGACAGAGCCTGATCTCTTGCTACATTAGAAATGAGTTGTCCATTCGCTTCCATACTATGTATTCCACTCATATTTTCAAAATGAGAATTTACATGTAAAATGTGCTTTTCTTCATTAAATAGAACAACCCCGTATTCTGTAAGTTCTCCAAACATTTGAATAGGCAAAACAAACTCTTCGCCAGCAGGTCCGGTAAAACCACTTACACCTAAACCACTTCCATCATCTTGAGGAATTCTTTGAATTGTAGAATTAATACTTTCCCAAAGTCGGTTTAACTCTTCTAGTTTAAACTCTTGAGTCACTCTTGATTTTTCACCTTTTAAAGCTAAGTCTAATTCATCAGAAAGAACTTCAAAGCGCTTTAGAGTTAAACGATAGAAAATAAGAAAAACAAGAACCCCAATGAGACTTACTAAAATTAAAGTTTCTGAATAAATAAGTCCTAAAGCTCCCCAATTTAAAGTGGATAAAGAAGAGTCAACGGCCACAATTGCCATACCTGCGACCACATTTTTTCCCAGTCGAGAATCTAAAATTTTAATTGGATGAATAGCAACGACAGTAGATATTCCAATAGGTCTAACTACTCCATTTTCCCTTCCCTTTTTAAACTGCCTCGCAGTCTTAACAACAAAAGTTGCAACTTCTCCACGAGTCAAATACTGATTAACTCTATTTGCTGGAGCAATAATTCTATTTTCAAGATCAGTAATAAGTGCAACCTTTACACCCGCTCCCCTTGCTGCACTTCCAATTTCTGTCTTTCCTTCCTGTCTTGAAGCAATATATCGAGAGTTTCTTTCAGCTATTTCTTCAGATAAATAACTTGCTCGAATCATAATTTCTCTCAAAATTGACCTTCGATTATAAGACAAGAGAGGCCCTAGTGAAATAAACATCGAAATCACTAAAAATACTGAAAAAAGACCAGCTAGAACAAATTTCCATTCATGTTTGGTATTCATTTTATAAAACACCGGCATTAAGTAGTGTTCAAAAAACCAAACAATTCTATCTTTTAACTGAGCCGGAGTATCTACATTAAGCTCTGATCTCACTTTACTTTTAATTTGATTAGACATCATAGAATCAACAGTAGGAAGCTGTCCGTCTGTTGAAACCAAATGAGCATCTCGAACTTCTAAGATATATTCTCCTAATGTAATCCGATCACCCGACTGAATCCAACGGCTTCCTGTCAAAGAACCATTTACATATGTACCATTTGAACTTCCTAAGTCTTGAAGTAAAATTTTTCCATGATCGATAGTTAAAACACAGTGTTTTTTAGAAACGGATTTTGACTCTAAAACAATTGTATTTCCTTGTTGGCGACCCACAGTATTCTCTCCAAATTCAAGAGGATAAGTGATACCTACTTGATGACCAGAGATAATAGTTAATTTAAACATAATCTCTCTCCCTCAATGAGTTCATATTTATCAATTGTTCCAACAGGAACTTCAAGAACATGCTCAGCTTTAAAATCATAGATTGGAAATAACGACCAAGGCTGAACATTTCTAACAAGTGAAACTATTTCTAATTCAGATAAATTATCAATTGATTTTAAAAAAATAACTTCAATAGGTATTTTCATAAACCACATATGAATACTATTGCATTTAGGAAAAAATAGGCTTTGCTCAATATCTAATGATCGTTTTCCCATCAATCCTTTAAAACGAGTTAAAAAACCTGTTGCAATTCTACACTCATTTACCAGTATTTCAGAATGATAGAAAATTGTTTTAGTCTCCATAATTAACCTAAAAAAGATATTAAAAAAGGTGCAGTCACCATCAAAAACACAGCTGGCAAAATAAAAACTACTGTCGCCACAATTAACTTTGGAGCGACAGCTGCTCCTAACTGTTCTGCTCGAACAAATCGTTCACTTCTAATTTGATCACTTTGCTGTCTTAATGTTTTTCCTATCGATGCCCCCATTTGATCTGCAGAAATTAGAATAGCAACGAATGATCCAATTTCTTGCATATTAAGACGATTTCCCATTTCTCGTAATGCCTCTGCTCTAGACGACCCTACTTTAATTTCTTTTAAAACTTGTTCTATTTCATCAACAAGAGGGCTAGACTCAGCTTTCTCAACTACCTTATTCATTGCACCCACAAAATCTAAACCCGCCTCAGTAGAAAGCGCGAGAAGATCCACAATGAAAGGCATTGATTTTAAAACTTCCTTTTGACGTTTTTCAATACGTGACTTCACCCAAAAGTCTGGGTAAAACCATCCCAAAATACCACTTAAGAAAATAAAAATAGATGATAAATCTAAAAAATCTAAGGCTTTAAGAACCCCTAAAATCAAAGGAAATACCACAATCAAAACTGCCTTGAAGGCAATAAATTCATCAGGAGTCAGTTCATCCTTTAATCCTCCCGAAATAATTTTCCTTTTGTATTCTATTCGACGACTGTCCCAAAAAGACTTTCCTCGAATCATAGGAACAATATATTGAGTGAAAAAAGGGCGAGTATATTTTAGTAATTTGGAACTCGCTTTTCTTTGATTTAATTCATCTAAAGTTTCTGCTGCCTGTCTAGATTCTTGCTCTTCTAAAAGCATACGAGCAAAAAGATACACAGACCCCATTGCGAGTAATATTCCAAAATACAGAACAAAGTTTTGATTATAGCCAAGCAAATCTAACATAAAGGTTCCTCAATAGACTTATCGGTAAATCAACGAAATAGTTGAAGAAAATAGATAAAATAAGGTCAATAAAGACACACTGATCTTTTTTAAGTAATTTCCGAAAAGCTCTTTGAATGAATTTTCAAATAAAGAAAAGAGTTATCAAAATTTATCTTGTTTTTTTAGATACTTGGAAAGTAGCAACCGATACTGATGTTTTATTGACAGCATCAAGCTTAGCTTACACCACCATACTCGCAATCGTCCCTCTCCTTGCTGTAAGCTTTTCGATTTTCCAAAGTTTTGGAGGCTTAGATAACCTTTATCAAACAATAGAACCATTCATTATTGAAAACCTTGCTCAAGAGGCAGGAAGTGATGCCATGAGAATTATCCGAAAAATGATAGCAAATATTCATGCAGGGGCTCTTGGTGCAGGTGGTTTTGTTGGTCTAATTGTCACAAGTATGAGCATGCTTTCGAGTGCAGAAAAGGCAATCAATCGAGTATGGAATACTCAACCAAGCCGACCTTTATTTTATCGTCTTAGCAGCTATTGGCTTTTCATTAGCCTTGGACCACTTGCTTTTGCTTTCGCTCTTGGAAGCTCTAAAGCTCAATCACTTAATTTTGAACGTATTTTACCCGAGGGCGGATTCGGATTTATTTTGATCGTATTCTTTTTTTATCTAATCTATCAATTTGTTCCTTCCAGAAAAGTACACTGGAAACCTGCTATTGGAGGAGCTCTTTTTACCGCAAGCTTTTGGTATCTTGCAAAAATAGGCTACGGCGTTTATACATCTACCGTCCTGACTTACAATAAAATATACGGAAGCATGGCAGCAATACCGATTCTTTTACTTTGGATTTTTATCTTATGGGTCGTTATTCTTTCAGGAGCTGCTTTCTCTTCTGCGATTCAAAAAAGGTTTGACTCCTTGTGATTAAATTTTTGTTGCAACCTATTTTGCTCCTCTTATTACTCCCTTTTTTGGTTCACGCTCAAACTCCATTTCAAGGTTGGGAATCCTGGTATACAGTAACAAAAGGAAATAACAAGCTTTCTTTTTATTACGAAAAAACGTCTAAGAAAAAAGATAAAATTCATTATCAAACAAAAACATGGAAAAAAGAGCTTGGAAATATTCACATAGAAAGCTTAGGTGCATTTTCAAAAGATAATGAAGAATTAACTCCCTTATTTTATCACCTACACTCTACTTTTAGAAAACAAACAAAAGAAATTGAAGTTAATTTTAAAGAAAAAGAATTTATCATTAAGAAGAAAACGAACAACATTTCTTCACCGGCCATTAAACATGATCTCCCTCAAACAAAAAAAGTTTTTCTTTCTACATTTTTTCAGATATGGCTACTAAGAAATAAAGAACTATTAAATTCAAAAAATATTCTTCACTTTTACACTTACTTAGAAGACTCGATTGATAAAGAATTTCGCCCCATCCATGGTTTTGTTACAAAACTAGCTAATGACTCATTATCAAAAAGTTCTCATTCAGAAAAGTTCACTGTCCAATTCAACCAACTTAAATCACACTGGTGGCTGCTGCCTGATGGATCTGTACAAAAAATTAAATTTCTAAATGACAATACAGTAGTAAAAAAAGCATCAAAGAAAGAAGCAGAAAGTTTTTTTAATGAAAAATAATTTTTTAAAAAACACAGCATTACTTTTACTGCTTCTTATTTTTTTATTTCTATTTTCTCATAGCATCACCTACCTCCTCCCCGGTGACCCTATCGCTCTTTTACTAGAAAATTACCCAGGAAAAGTTAATTTAGAAGATTTAAAGATTCAACTTGGACTTCATCTTTCCTGGCATGAATCTCTTTCATTAAGAATAAAAAACTATTTACATGGAAATCTTGGATTTTCTTTAATTCACGGAAAAAATATAGGATTTCAAATTTTTGAGGGATTTGAAATCACATTTAAACTTGCATTGTTATCAAGTTTTTTTACTTTAATTTCCTCATGGTTCATTGGAGTTTTTTCAAACTCTCTTTCAAAAAATAAATTTAACTCTTTTTTGAGTAATGCATGTGACACTTACGGGGTTGCAATGGCATCCACCCCAGTTTATTGGGTTGGTTTTTGTATTTTCATTTTTTTCTCATTTTACAAAGGTCCTTCTTTATCTTCACTCACTCTAGCGACTTTTACTCTGACTATTTCTTTAACTGGATTTTGGTCTCGATACATTAAAGACCGAATAAAAGATCAAATTTCACCCTTAAATGGTCAACAAGCTGCAATTGCAGCAAAAGCTAGAGGAATTCATGAATTTATTATTTTAATAAGATATGGCTGGAAACCCGTGGCGCCTGAAGTTCTTGGGTATTTTGGAACACAATTTGGAAAACTGCTTGCTGGAGCAATTGTCGTTGAAACTGTTTTTAATCTTGAAGGACTAGGATCACTTTTTTTAACAGCTGTTCTTTCTAGAGACTTCCCTTTGTTAGAAACATTAATATTCTTCACTTCTTCAATTATTCTTATTTTTAGCTATCTGGGATTAACGATTCAGTCATTTCTGGATCCTCGATTGGGAGATTTAAAATGATTCGAGTTTTACTTCTTTCCCTTTGGTGGATTCCTGCCCTGATTCACTTTATTTTTTTTAATTCATCAAATACAAACTGGAATAATATTCTTAAAGCTCCCCAATTTACACATTTTTACACGATTGCAGGATATGACTCCTTCGGAAGACCTCTTTTATTTCAACTTTTTGATGCTTCTATTTATAGTTTATTGTTCACAGCCATTGCTGTAACATCTATTGTCCTGTTAAGTACCGTAAACGCAATGTTATTACTTAATGAAAAAAATTTTTTTAGTAAAAGTATTCATACAATGAATCATTTTTTTATTTCATTTCCTTCACTACTTATCGCTCTTTGTTTGTCTACTTTTTTTGAGTCCGGAGCACTTCTCCTGCTCACTTCAATTTGTCTTGGAACCGTACCTTTGACTAGCCGTTTCATTTTTGTTCATTTAAAAAAAATATTAAATCGGGAATATTATATTTCTGGAAAATCTTTGGGACAAACTCAATGGGGATTCTTTCAATTCTATTTTTTTCCAGAAATTGTTCAACTGATCAAACTTAAACTTCCACAATTATTCGCTGGAACTCTAATTGCAGAATCTACTTTTACATTTTTAGGAATTGGATCACCTCTTGGGTCTCTCACCTGGGGCAGTCTTTTTTTAGAGGGAAAAGATTACCTTTTAGAAGCTCCCCATATTGCTATTGCTACTGGTCTTCCGTTAATATGGACACTTGTCATCCTGTATCGATGGAACAAAAAGGAATTCTAAAACGTGAATAAAACAAATTTAATTGAAGAAGCTTTAAAAAACTGTGGGCAACTTATTGTCACCGGATTCCAAGGAAAAGTTCTCTCCGATGAGACCGCTGCTTTTTTATCCCAAGCAAACTTAGGTGGTATTATCTATTTTTCTCATAACTATGAATCACCCGTTCAAATCGCAAAACTTTCTGAAGAAATTCAAAGATGTAGCTCTGAACTCCCTTTTTGGATTTCAGTTGATCAAGAGGGAGGTCGCGTTCAACGCTTTAAAGAGGGATTCACACGAATTCCAGATGCTGCAACAATCGGTCGATCAAAAACTCCACAAGCTTGTTTCAAGATTTCTGAAATGATTGCTAAAGAATTAAAAGCCGTAGGAGTAAACCTTAATTTTTACCCTGTAGGAGACATTTTAGTTGAACCCAATAATCCAGCCATTGGAGATCGATCTTTCCATAGTGAAGAGGAGGAAGTCACAAAAAGGGTAACAGCTGCTGTACGAGGACACCTAGTCTCTGGAGTTCAACCTTGCATTAAGCATTTTCCTGGACACGGGAATACTCAAGTCGATTCCCATGACTCTATACCCGTTGTCAACGACTCATTAGAAACACTTAGACAGCGTGAATTCATTCCATTTGTCAAAGTGTTTCGCTCTCGATGCTCTATGGTTTTAGTTGGGCACCTTCTTTATCCCCAAATTGATCCAGAACATCCTGCTACATTTTCAAAAAAAATCCTTCAAGACATCTTAAGAAAAGAACTCAGATACGACAGAATTATCGTAAGTGACGACATGGAAATGGGAGCTGTCACAGAAAAATACGGCGACGAAGAAGCTGCTGTTCAAGCGATTTTAGCAGGATGCGAACTTCTTCTTTATCGCTCTGAAGACAAAGCTCGTTTAGCCTATTCCGCAATCAGAAAAGCAATTGAAAATAATATCCTCGATGCAAAACAAGTTCTTGAATCGATTGATAAACTCAAACGATTAAAAGAAAGTGATTTAGATCCATATGAGGCTCCATCAAAAGAAAGTTTGAGAACACTCCTCAATTCACCCGAACATCAAGACTTAGTGCGTTAGTCATAAAATACGCAAAGCGTTAGTGATATTGAAAAATTTTTTTTTCTTTCTCTTTTTTCGCTTATTTAAAAATAGATAATCATTTTAATTAATTAGAAGACTTATTCCTTCTGTCACAAAAAGAAATTTCTAAAATTCGTTTCTGGACTCATTTCGTCATTTGACGACTCTCTGCGCCCTATTTATGTTGCGTTTCGTCTTCGGGGGAAGACAAGAAAAGGGGGTATCATGAAATTATTTTATTGGAGCATCGGAGCTCTTGTTGCGATTACAGCCCAATTAGAATGGGCAAATGCCGATTCTTATTGTGAAGGAGAGAATAATCGACTTTTGGTAGTTGATAATGATCGTCCAACTTCAAATGAAGTCGATCTCTTCTATGCTGTCTTAAATGAAGAAGGAGACTTTAAAGGTCTTCGTTTTGTCTCCAGAAACAAAATGACTGGAAAATGCCGTCTCACCATTGATCAAATGTCGCTCGAAGATTTAGAGAACAGAACTGTTTTGGAATGGGCAAGGAAAAGAACAGAAGTAACTAGCTTAAAAACGTCTTCTTTTCACTCTATTTCAGGTGGAAAACTCTACTTCAAATATCTTGTCAATTATTTTGGAAATCGAGAAAGAAGACTGAGAAGAAAATATGGACCTCAACCTCGTAAGTATGATCACTACCAACTTGAGAACGATCTTTACGTCAATACCATTCACTTTGATTTGATTCCAAAAGACGGTGAGTGGGGACTCTACCTCAACAACAAAAAAATCAATTCCATGTTTCTGTATACAAACAAAATGAAAGTCATTGGAACAGTCGGTATCAAGTCTGTAACAATGAACTATTAGCTTAAAAAGCAGCTAAAGAATCTCTTTAGCTGCTTTCTTTTAAAACTGTGAATACTCCTGATACTCTCCATAAACTTCCCTGAGTACGTCTGAAATTTCCCCAAGAGTAGCTTCTTTTATCACTGCTTGATAAATCAATTCTTGTAAGTTCACATCACTCTGAGCACCTTGCTTCAATTGACTCAATACTAGATCTGTTTCTTTTTGATTTCGTTTTTTTCTAAATGCAATAATTCTTTGAATTGCCTCTTTTTCCAATTCAGGTCTAATTTTCTGAAGTGGAACTTGAGTTTCAACATCTTCTTCAAAACAGTTCATTCCCACAACTTTAATTTCACCTCGATCCATTTTTTGCTGATCTGAATAAGCAGAATTTAAAATTTCATTTTGAATAAAACCTTCTTCAATACATTGAACAGTTCCACCTTTTTCTTCAATTCTTTTTAAAAGATCAACTGTTTGCTTTTCAATTTCATTTGTAAGATTTTCTATAAAATAACTTCCACCAAGAGGGTCCACTGTTTGAGACACATGCGATTCATGTGCAATCACTTGCTGAGTACGAAGAGCAAGCCTTGCTGACTCTTCGGTTGGGAGAGCAAGGGCCTCATCTAAAGAATTCGTATGTAAAGACTGTGTTCCACCAAGCACGGCTGCTAACGCCTGTAACGTCACTCGAACCACATTGTTATAAGGTTGCTGAGCTGTTAGTGTAGAACCTGCAGTTTGAGAATGAAACCTCAACATCATTGATTTTTCATTCTTCGCTTTGAAACGATCTTTCATCAATTTAGCCCAAATTCTTCGGGCTGCTCTAAATTTAGCGATTTCTTCAAAAAAATCATTATGCACATTAAAGAAAAAAGACAAACGTCCAGCAAACTGATCGATAGGCAATCCTCGAGAGATCGCAGACTCTGTGTAAGCAATTGCGTTTGCAAATGTAAATGCCAACTCCTGAGGTGCTGTCGACCCTGCTTCCCTAATATGATACCCAGAAATACTAATCGGATTCCACAAAGGTAGTTCCTCTGAGCACCAAGAGAACATATCCGTAATCAGCCGAAGTGCTCCCTGAGGAGGATAAATAAAGTTTCCTCTCGCAACGTATTCTTTTAATACATCATTTTGAACGGTCCCACGAAGAAGTTTTCGGTCGCATTTTTTTTCTTCTGCAACTCCAACATAGAACCCAAGGAGAGTTGCTGCAGTAGCATTAATTGTCATTGAAGTAGAAACACGGGTTGGATCTATTCCATGAAATAAGGTTCTCATTTCCTCAATAGTAGAAACTGAAACGCCAACCTTCCCCACTTCCCCTTGGGCTTTAGGGTGATCTGGATCATAGCCAAGCTGAGTAGGTAAATCAAAAGCCACAGATAGACCACTTGTTCCTTGAGAAAGTAAATATCGATAACGCTCATTAGATTCCTCTGCAGAACCAAACCCAGCATACTGCCTCATCGTCCACAAACGCCCTCGATACATATTTTTACGAACACCACGAGTAAATGGAAACTCTCCTGGTTTCTCCGACTCAGAATGCCCATAGACTTCTTGAATCGGAATTCCAGAACGACTTAAAAACGAATCACTCATTTTTCCTCCTCTGGGCCAATCGACATCAAAAGTGCACCGCTTTCAATAGTATCTCCGGCCGACACCGGTATTGATAAAATTTTTCCTGGTCGAGTCGCTTGAATTTCGTTTTCCATCTTCATTGCTTCAACAACGACTAAAGGAGTTCCTTTTTGAACATCATCTCCTACGTTCACTAAAACTTTTACAATCTTTCCGGGCATTTCTGCCTTCAGCTTAGTCACTTTCTTTGAAAACCCTCCAGAACCTGCTGTTGCAATTTCACCGGCTCTCATAAAAGAAAGACCCGACCAACGCTGATCTTTTCCTCTCCGAATCACATCATACTCTTTTGTTCCTTCATCGTTTACACGACCACGAACATCAAAGCCATAAACACCATCAGGGAGTTCGATCCAAATTCCATCACGGTCTCTTCTCCAAGAAACTTCAATAGATTCACCTCGATATTTCACTACAGATCTTCCTGAAGGACCTCGTGGAGGTCTCAGCCAAGTAATATCAACTTTTCCAACTTTACCTTGAATATCACCCATGTGTTTTTCCTTTTAAGATCTGCTGCCTAAAACCCATTAACCATGGAGATTCAGAAACATAACTCTCAGTTTCTCTCGTTCCTTCTGACTCCACTAAAAGTTGAAACAACGAAAGTCCAATAGCAGCTTCTTTAGAAATTTCAGATTGATCTAACTCTTTGAGTTCTGGTGAAGTATCGATTAAATCAGTCGTTGTATCTCCCCTCTCTACTCGATCTAGACGTGAAAGTTTTTTCAAAAAGTCTAAATTTGTTTTTAAACTTCCCACTTGAATCCCATCTGGCTTTTTAAAAGGTTCAAGTTCAATTTCATCTAAGGCTACTTGTAAACGAGATAAAGCTTCTTTTCGAGATCGTCCCCAAGTACTTAGTTTTGCAATCATAGGGTCATAAAACATCGAAACTTCGCCTCTTTCAGTAAAAGCTGAGTCCCAACGAACAAAAGGTCCCCCTGGAGCTAAAACTTTTCCAATTCCTCCTGGAGCAGGTAAAAAGCTTTTGGGGTCTTCAGCATAGATTCGAACCTCGATTGAATGACCATTCATTTCTGGAGATTGTTTCGGAAAATGAAACTCTCCACTGGCTAGTTGTAATTGCCAAGAAACTAAATCAACTCCTGTGACCCACTCACTCACGGGGTGCTCTACTTGAAGTCGAGTATTCATTTCTAAAAAATAAAAATCTCCATTTTTATCTACTAAAAACTCAAAAGTTCCCGCACCCGCATAAGAAATATGTTCAGCAACTCGAACAGCTGCTTCTTGCATTTTTTTTCTTGTCTCTGGAAACTCATTTAAAATAGGGGCTCCCGCTTCTTCCCATACTTTTTGATGGCGACGCTGAATTGAACACTCACGCTCTCCCAAGTGAATTGCCTTACCCTTTCCGTCTCCAAACACTTGAATCTCAACGTGGTGAGGCTCAAGAATAAATTTTTCAATATATAAACTTCCATCACCAAAAGCATTCTGAGCTTCACGTGTAGCCCCTTCAAAAGCAGAAAGAATTTCATTTTCGCTATCCACACGTCTCATTCCCTTTCCACCACCACCAGCTTTTGCTTTTAAAAGAACAGGATATTTCATTTCAGAAGCTAACTTTTTAGCTTCTTCAGCATCTTTTAAAACCCCAGGGCTTCCTGGAACTCGAGGAACCATCAGTTCATCAATAGTTTGTCTTGCGGTGATTTTATCACCCATTAAACGTATAGAATTCGCACTGGGTCCCACAAATACTAAACCAGCTTTCTGGCAAGCTTCAACAAACTCCGCTCTTTCACTTAAAAACCCATATCCAGGATGAATATAATGAGCTCCGGCGGCCTTCGCAGCAACAATTAATCGTTCAATATTAAGATAACTTTCCGAAGGACTGGATCCACCTATCCAATAGGAATGATCACAATATCTTACATGTTCTGCAAAACGATCCGCATCCGAATAGACACCTACGGTTGGAAAGCCAAGCGCACGACAAGTCCGTGCAATTCTAATAGCAATTTCACCTCGGTTCGCGATCAATACTGGTTGTCTAGATTCATGACTCATGTTTTTTCCTTAAAGAGGGATATTCCCATGTTTTCTGGCAGGCATCGTTTCACGTTTTGTTTCACAAGCCATTAAAGCCTGAATTAAAGAACGTCTCACTTGTTCGGGGAGAATGATTTCATCAATATAACCCAATTCTGCTGCCCGGTAAGGATTTGCGAATACCCTTTTGTACTCTTCTTGTAATTCTGAACGAACTTTTTCGAGTTTTCCATTGTCCTGAGCTTCTTTTAATTCACCTCGGTACAAAATATTTACTGCCCCTTCAGATCCCATCACCGCAATTTCAGCACTCGGAAATGCAAAGTTAAAGTCGGCCCGAATATGCTTAGAAGCCATGACATCATATGCTCCGCCATAAGCCTTTCGAACAATGACCGTGATTTTAGGAACAGTGGCTTCCGCATAAGCATATAAAAGCTTGGCCCCATGTTTAATGATTCCACCATGCTCCTGAGCAATTCCTGGTAAAAACCCTGGAACATCAACAAAAGTGACTAAAGGGAGATTAAATGCATCGCAATATCGAATAAAACGCGCTGCTTTAACAGAAGCATCTATGTCTAAGCATCCAGCCAAATGAGCTGGTTGATTTCCCACAACTCCAACTGTTTTTCCTCCCAATTTAGCAAAACCTACAACAATATTTTTTGCGTACCCTGAATGAACCTCGATCAAATCACCATGATCGACTGTTTCTTCAATTAATTTTCGAATGTCATAAGGTTGATTTACTGATTCCGGAAGGAGCTCCAAAATTCCTGGGCACATTCGGTCAACCGGATCTTTGGGTTGATCCTTTGAATCTTGCGGTGGTGACTCCATGTTATTTGCAGGAAGCCACTCAACTAATTTTCGAACTCCTGACAAACAGGACTTTTCATTAGGATAAGCAAAATGGGAGACACCACTTATTTCCGAATGAGCTTCTGCTCCCCCTAATTCTTCTTTTGTTGTTTCTTCATGAGTAACTGTTTTAATTACATCAGGTCCTGTTACAAACATGTATGAAGAGTTTTCAACCATAAAAACAAAATCTGTAATTGCAGGACTATATACTGCTCCGCCCGCACAAGGCCCCAAAATGACAGAGATCTGAGGAATCACACCACTACTCTGAACATTTCTCCAAAAAATTTCTGCATATCCGCCTAAGCTTTCCACTCCTTCTTGAATACGAGCTCCGCCACTATCAGAGAGCCCTATAATGGGCGTTCCATTTTTAAGAGCTAAATCCATCACTTTACATATTTTATTTGCCTGCGCCGATGAAAGGCTTCCTCCAAAAACAGTAAAGTCTTGGGAATACAAAAAAACTCGACGACCACCAATGGTTCCATGACCGGTAACCACCCCATCTCCTAAAAATTTTTTTTCCTCCATCCCAAAATCCGAACATCGATGAGTGACTAACTGATCCAGTTCAACAAATGATCCTGGGTCTAGTAGTAAGTCGATCCGCTCTCGAGCTGTCAGTTTGCCTGCTTCGTGCTGTTTTTGAATCCGGTGATCACCTCCTCCTTTTTCAGCGAGGCGTTGTTTTTCCAATAGTTCTTTTAATTGATCTTGATAGGACATAACTCAAAGGAATACCGTGGCTTGCTTGGAAATTGGAGTCAAAATACAAAAAAAATGACACTTATAAGACTTAACGTGTCAACATCTCTCCTTTGTCGATCAGTCTGAGTCATGGGACAATGATAGGGTGAAGAGAGCTTTTGGCGCCATCCTCAGTTTTATTTTTATTCTAATAGCCACTCCAAAGAATGTGAGGGGGGTTGAGCTCTATCTTGATACAGGAGTTGGTCTCTCTCAACTCAGGGGATCAGATCGAGTTTTTGGTAATTCTGAGGGAATTTCTCCATCATTAGGTTTTGGACTTGGAACCCTTCTAGGACTGAATTTCACCAATCAGTTTAGGCCGATTCAACTACACTTGGGACTCGGTTATCGTGTATTCACCAGCTCAGGCGATACCTCTCAATTTTCTTTTCAAATTCCTTATGGATTACTTCGATTAGAAACTTACCGAATCTACTGGAGTGCGGGAATCTCACCCTATGTCTTTGGAACAGACACTCAAAGCGCTATTACCCCCAGCTCAAAAATCGATTCACTTGCGATTCTAGGACAAGTAGGTCTTTTATGGAGAGTCGTTCCATTTTTTCATCTCGCACTTGAGGGAACCGTTTTATGGAATTCGCTTCAAGCAGGAGGAGTGAGTCCCCGTTTTGCTTGGGACGGAGCATTTGTCATGAGATTTTTCATCATCGAATCTGGTCGCAAAAAAGGTAGCGCTCGAAACTATGATGGTTGGCGTTATCCTTTTGGTATTCGACTTTAAAATTATGCAACTCCATCTTTCTTTTGAGCAGCAATTTTTCTTTTATCCAGTTCGTATTTGTCGACCTTCATGATGAGACCCGCTCGCGAGATACCAAGTTCCTTTGCTAAACGACTTTTATTCCACTTAGTCCTCTTCAATCCTTCCTTAATCATGGTTCTCTCAAGTTCTTCCAAGGCATCTTTGAGTTTACCTGAAACTCGAACTCCTTGAACTTTCGCTCCCTCTCCATGCTCCCGAACAGGAGTCGATAACATCTCTGCAGAAATTTTAGTTTCATCTCCGGAGAGGACAATGAGTCTTTCCATTTCATTTTCTAACTGTCTAATGTTACCAGGCCAAGGATAGTCATAAATTTTTTCCATCGCTCTTTTACTTAAAGTTTTTACTGAAAGATTTTTTTCTTTACATCCCTTAATAATAAAATGCTCAATCAAAAGAGGAAGGTCCTCCTTCCTTTCCCTAAGGGCTGGAACATGAATATTAATCACATTGACCCTGTAGTAAAGATCTTCTCTAAACGAGCCTTCTTCAATCATTTTTTGCAAAGGCTTATTTGTTGCTGCGATCACCCGAACATCGACTTTTTTCTGCTCTGTTCCTCCGACAGGAATCAAAGTCCCCTCTTGCAAAACACGAAGAAGCTTAACTTGCATTGAAAGATCCATATCTCCAATTTCATCTAAAAATAAAGTCCCACCATTAGCAACTTCAAAAAGTCCTTTTTTATCTTTTACGGCCCCTGTAAACGCCCCTTTTACATGTCCAAAAAGTTCACTATCTAATAAATTTTCATTAAAAGCAGAACAGTTCACGGTAACAAACTGACGATCTTTTCTAGGAGAATTAAAATGAACTGCTTTCGCAATCAGTTCTTTACCTGTTCCATTTTCTCCTTGAACTAATACAGTAGACTCAGAGGCCTTTACTTTATCCAACATTGAATAAAGATCTTGCATCGGTTTTGATTTACCAATCATAGAATCATACCGATAACGTTCTCCAAGCTGATTATTCAAAGCTAAAATTCTTTCTTCACGTTTTGAAATTTCTGTATGAAAAGTCACAATTTCTTGTGCAACCAATCCCACAAGTTCTTGAAAATATTTTTTTTGACTCGCATCCAGAAGGGTGAATTTTTCATATCTTTCCTCAAGAGAAAGAGGCTCTCCCCCCAAAGATTGAATTACTTTTTTCAAGTCTTTCATTTCAGGAATTTTTTGATCAAAAAAAGAATAGGCACATACAAATCCCAGGTACTCTTGATCAATTGTTACTCGAGCAATATAAAGTTTTTCTCCCGAAAAAAAACCATTCTCTTCAAACTGATCTTCTTCAGACTCAACTACTTTTTCGTTTAAATTTTTTAATTTTTCAAAAAAAAGCTCCCGGCTTTTTTCTTTCTCACAAAGAGAGGCAGATAAAGGATTTTTGCGATCTTTATTTAAGTCAAAATTTCGAACATACCCTCTTTCATCAACATAAAAGATATCCATACCAAACCACTGGCCAATGACTTGTTCAAGTTTACGTACGACGTGTGTATGCTTTAATTCATCCCAATTAATCATAATCTTCTCCCTAAAAACCTTTTCGGATACCTGTGTGTTTTAGTTTAGTATAGTTTTAAAAAAAAGACTATTTTTTGGACAATAAAGATTATTTTTCTTTAATATCAACAAGTTAATGAATAGACTTTTTAAAAAAAACGACTCTTTTATAGACATTCCGAATTACGCCACACATAAAAAGACTTGCTGCATTATTCTGTCATTCTCTTATAAAACACAAAATAAACTAAAATTACAATTAGTTACATAAGGAGTGAATTTTCAGACTCCATTCAAAGAACCTCTCATTTGACGGTAATTATTCATCGCATTATCAAACTTTCATAGAGGGACGGGGGTCTTATTCATGAAATATTCAAAACAAGGATTCTTCTACGGAAGTTTATTACTACTATTGGGAGGTTGCGGTTCAAAGCCTCTGCCAAACGAAATTTATGTAAGCTCAAAAGAAGAAGCAAAACTAAAAATGAGTCAAACTGAAGTTTCATGTGAAAAGACAGAAGATTGTCATCCTGCAGTAGGACTCCTGGTCAGCTATCATCAAGACAAACATGTTCTAAGTTCATGTACTGGTTTTTTAATAAGTGCGTCTCAGATTATTACTAACAGTCACTGCATTCCAAAAAAAATAAAACAAGGAAAAGAACAGTGTACAAATCTTATTGAATTTTTTCTTCCAAAAAGTTCTCAAGATACCCTTTCCGAAAAAAATTATGAAGAGAAGCATTCATGTAAAAAAGTTTTATTTTCAAGCGAAATAGAAGGAAAAAAAAGATCAACAACACCTGATTACGCGATTATTGAATTAGACTCAGTTTCTGACCACCCTCCCCTATCAATTAGTCGAAATGGATTTTCGCATAAAGAAAATTTGAAAATTTTTAAAATGCAACTGAATGAAAAAAGCATTCCTAGTGGATCATTAAAACAAGAGTCCTGTACAACAATCCAAGGCTCTCTCATTCTTCCGCAATTCAACCATAAAACAGCTCCCATTGTTTCACTCTCAGGATGTCATAATATTCCTGGAAACTCTGGGGCTCCGATAATCGACTCTGAAGGAAAGGTTCGAGGAATTCATTATGCATCACTCACCTCTTATGGAGAAAAACTATTTAAGCAACGATGGAAAACCTCAATTCATACCGAAACTCGATACATGAGTTTCACAACAAATCTTGCTTGTATCCACCACCCATGGGCAAGTATCAATCAACCCATTGCTTCAGAATGCGAAATGGATGTGAACACCCATAAAAATAGCTATGATCAAATTCATGACTTCAACAAAAACTCAAAAGCTCAGATTCTCTTAGAATTCAAAAAATGGACATCTCAATTTTCGTCTTCAAAATTTAGATTGATCTTTAATGAACCAAAATCACATCAACCTCTCATAGGAGAGGTCCAAGCAGAGTGCCTCTCTCAGCAAGAACAAATAAAAACAATTCCTTACTGGAGGACACAGATCGAGATCAACGCTACTTTCGAATGGAAATCTGGAGGAATTCAAAGATTAAATCAAACCCAGTTTGATCCTTCAAAGCAACCTCGTTGCCCAGGGTAAGTTATTACTTGACTATTTTACTTTTATAATTAAAAATAAAAGAACATTAATAAAGAACCTCAAATGGCAACGCGGGTTTACCTTGTTTTTAAAGGTAAGTCACTTTGAAGGAAGACATCGCATGAAAATAAATTATTTTTTACTTCAACTAGTTATGATCACTATGAGTCTAAATTTGTCATGTAGTGAGAGCGCAATTCAATCTGCACTAGGATTAGTTAATGCAAACAAACGAATCTATGTCGGATCAGTAAGCGAATACAATGGAAATCCCGTGACAGGATACCTGATCAGACTCACAATGGATGGTCAATTAGATACAGATTTTGATATTGGAAGTGGACTTAACGGAGAAGTAAAAGTCATTCTTCCTGTCAATGACGGATCCGGAGACATTATCGTGGGTGGAAACTTCACTCAGTATCGCGGATTAATTGCGGGACATATCGTTCGAATCGCTCCTACAGGCCTAAAAAGTGTGCAAGATCATTTCGGAGTAGGATTTAATAATGACGTCGAAGCGCTTATGTTTGATAGTAATGGAAAACTTCACATTGGGGGATCTTTTACTTCCTATCAAGGTAATCCAACCGTAACTCGATATACGAGAGTTCTTGAAGACGGAAGTGTCGACCCAGGGTATGACGTCGATGCAAATGATACCGTCTACTCAATCGCAGAAACAGCTAACGGTCGGTTCTATATTGGAGGAGCCTTTACTACTGTTGAAGCAAGTTTCTGTAACTATGTTTGCCGAATCCTCGATAACGGCACCGTGGATAACACCTTTACCGGCGTGGGAAATGGTAATGCATTTGATGACAACGTCAACGATATCGTTATTCAAGAAAACAATGCTTATTTCGGAGGAAGATTTAACCAATACAATATTGTTTTAAACAGAAACGGAATCATCAAATTAGATACCAATGGAAATACCGCAAGTAGTTTTGATATTGGATCTTCACTTGTTGCAAACTCTGGTTTTGATTCTTCTGTTGGAGTTCTTCATTTAGACTCCTCTACAGAGAATCTCCTTGTAGGAGGAGGAATGAATCAATATAAAGGAACCAGTGTTGCACCGATCGTGCGACTTCTTCCAAACGGGTCTCTTGACCCTGTGTTTACTGCAAATGTTACTTCAACCACTACAGGCACGGTTTTTGGGATTGCACGTGAACCTCTCACTGGAGAACTATACGTTGCTGGAGAAATTGGAATGTTTAATGGAGAAGGAATCTCAGCCACAGGGGAACTTTTACGCCTCGATTCAAACGGTAAACTCATTCAGGTCATCCCCGTCAAAGGAGACCCGATCGTAGCGCCAACCATCATTGAGCTTCCCTAAAATGAATGGATAAAATTAAACAATATAATTTAGTCAACTTTTTCTTTATTGGCACTCTGCGAGATTCTTAGTAATACAGTCTCAATGAGAAACTACGTTTTTTTTGACCATGCCTCAACTACACAATGCTCACTTGAAGCTTCTGAGAAAGTTCAGCAATATTCTCGTGAAGACTACGGAAATCCCTCTTCAATTCACGCCTATGGCCAGAAAGCTTCAAGAGCCATAAGAGAAGCCCGTTTGTTTTTTTCTCAACATTTTCAAATTCAACCTGACCAAATCGTTTTTACTGGAAGTGGAAGTGAAGCAGACAATCATGCGCTTTATGGAGTCGCCCTAGCTCACTTAGCACAAAATAAAAATCATTTTAAAGAAACAAAGAAAAATCGAATCATCACTTCTGCAATTGAACATCCCGCGGTTAGAAAAACAGCAAAATCTCTTGAAGAGCTGGGATTCGAAGTAATTTTCTTAAAGTCAAATTCTGATGGGCAAATCGATACGGAAGAATTACTTGAAGCAATTAACGATCAAACTATTCTTATTAGTTTGATGAGAGTGAATAATATTATTGGATCTATTATTGACGTAGAAACTCTTGCAAAAAAATCAAAAGAAAAAAAACCTGATTTATTTTTTCACACTGACTGCGTCCAAGCCTTTGGAAGAGTAGAAGTCCCACATGCACCCTCAGCAATTGATATGCTCTCTCTTTCTGGGCACAAAATTAATGGTCCAAAAGGAGTAGGAGCACTTGTTCTTTTAAATAGAGATCTGCTAAATCAAAAAAAATTCAGGCCTTTAATCTGGGGTGGAGCGCAAGAAAACGGACTGAGAAGCGGAACTCAACATGCTGGACTTATTTCAGCGTTCCATATCGCAGCGAAAGCAACTCTTGAAAAAAAAGATGCTTACTACAATAAAACCTTAGAACTTAGAAATCTTTTCTACAAACGTCTTGAAGAAAAAAACTTACTTGAAAATAAAATTAGCTGGAATTCACCAAAAAATGGGGTTCCACATATTGTTCACCTCAGTATACTAGGAATTCCCAATGGTCCGTTTTCTAGACTTCTAGAAGAAAAAGGATGCCTTGTGGCTACAGGCTCTGCCTGTAGTTCCTCAAGTTCAGGTCCTGACCCCATCCTGACTGCAATGAAATTTAGACCAGAACAAATTCAAGGAGCACTGAGGATCACTTTATCTGATAGTCACTCACCAAACGACATTGAACACCTTGTCGATTCGTTACAGTCGTCATTAGAAAAACTTGAGTCTATTTTACGCGATTAGTTATTTTTGTAATTGTCTGACTAAAAAAAGGATGATTCCATTGCTGAGGTCCAATCCATTTAGCTACAATATCGGCTTTTTGATCAACAACATAACTTTCAGGGTATTGATAGCTTCCAAACTTTTCAGAAACTCTTTGCTCTGGATCTAAAATTGAAATTGTATTTTGTGGGAGCTTTATTTTTTTTAAGAAAGATTCTGCTTCACTCCAATTCTCATCTAAACTGACTAACAAAAGCTGAAAATCACTATTTTGATACGAAGACACAAAAGACACGACCTCTGGAAGCTCTTTTGTACATGGAGCACACCAAGTTGCCCAAAAATGAACTAATGTCACTTTTTTTATAAAAATAGAATCATCAATTTTTTGTCCTTCTTTGGTTTTTCCTTCAAATTCAGGAGCCGAAATACGAGTCATTTCTTCTATTTGTTCATTTTCCATTTCCCACTCTTTGAGTGAAAACATCATGATTCCCAGAATTAAAACGAATATTCCAAATAAAACAAAACTCATTTTCCTTTTTCTATTCATGCAGTTACAACTATCTTTCCTTTTGCGTCTGGTCAACAAAATCATGTACAAAGCAAAATTTGGCAGTCTCGACAAATACAGGTATCATTAAAGGTAGGTATGCGGACTCAATCCCTGGTTTTAAACGCATCATTTGAGCCTCTGAATATCGTATCCTGGCAACGTGGAATTCAACTTCTTTTTCAAGGCAAAGTCGAGGTCATCGAAGAATCCGATGAAGAGATCCGTTCGGTCTCAATTACCATGAAAATTCCTTCTGTACTGAGACTGATTGAATACGTGCCCTTAAAAAGAAAAACACATACGGTTCGATTCTCTAGAGAAAACATTTTTTTACGTGACAGCTATAAATGTGGATATTGCCAAAAAAAGTTCACTAAAAAGTACCTCACCTTAGATCACGTAGTTCCTGTAGTGCAAAACGGAAGAAAAACTTGGGAAAATATTGTCACCTCATGCATGACCTGTAATCAAAAAAAAGGAGGACGCACTCCACGAGAAGCTCGAATGAAGCTCCATATTACTCCTCGAGAACCTAAATGGTTACCCGCCACGACACTTCAGCTTGGTATTTCTTTTACTCCAAAAAAATGGAAAATCTATCTAAAGTAGTTCTAATCTTTGATAGACTATTCCCAGATGAAAAAAGATAAAATCACCAAAACCCCATGGATTCAAACAGTGATCAATCGCTATGGAGAGACTGTTTACAATTTGTGTCACCGAATTCTCCTCAATGAGGGAGAGGCACAAATACTCACAAGAGATATTTTTAAAACGATTGAAAAATCCCCTACACAAAATAGATATCATCAATTTGAAAAACAATGGATTCTAAAAGTAGCTTTTCAAAAGTTAAAACAAAGTCATCAACAACACATCGATCTCTCATTAAAAGAGGTAAGAGAACTCAATGAAACTCACCTCAGCAAAGAAGAACGGCTAGAAAACATTCTTAAATATATGAGAAACCTCCCAATAGAAAGTCAGTTCATTCTTCTTCTAAAAGATCAACTCAATGAATCCTATGATGAAATCTCAACGATTACAGGCATACCCATTGAATCACTCAAAGTAAAAAGACAACAAGTCCTCCAAACATTAGAGGAGTGGATATGGCAATAAATTGCTTCAATGTAAGAAACCAAACCAGTGATTATCTAGATGGAACCCTTCCAGAGTTTCGTGTTGATGACATTAAACAACACATTCGTTTTTGTGAAGAGTGTAAAAATTTTTTAGACCGATGTGATAAAATATCAAAAGCAATCAACGCTATCGAAGTAAAAAAAATTCCGATACCAATGCATAAGGATTTGTTTCAAATTCAACTCCCACTTTCAGGAAGTGAAACTCAAGCAAAAGAACCATCTCGATGGCAACGAACCCCGTGGTTTCTGAAATCAGGAATCGAAGCGTCTGGAATTGCGTTAACCATTCTCATTATAGTTGCAGCAGTGCCAAGAATTAAGTCAAATTACTTAACTACCGAATCAAATCCAACAGCACAATATCGTGAATATCAAAATGAAGTTGACCTTTCTCCAGAACTACCCACAGGAATAGATAAAGAGGGAAGCGGCGATGAAGACTTTGATCCTATTCCTGTAACTGATTACGAAGAAAAAGAGAAACTCTTAGAATCAATTGACTCAGAAGAAATCAAAGTTGGAAATGGAGAAGTCTGGAGATTTCATATTAAGACAGACAGTCCACAAGAGATACGACCACACATAAAAAAAGCACTTATTTCTTTTCACTTACCTAAAAATGATCCAGGAATAGAGGGTTTTGTAGTTCCTGGAGGGATTCAATTCAATTTACTTGTAAATAAAAGCATCATCCCTGAGGTTAAAAAAGAAGTTCAAAAAATAGCAATCGAACATAGTGATTCACCAAGTAATTCTAGCATTAGAAATACCTTTACCTGGTACAAAAACAAATCAAGAAAAAGAATTTCTCCTGGAAAAGCCAGGTTAGTCGTTTGGTTATCTCAGATTTAATCTTCACTTGAATCATCAAGATATTCACCAGAAACATCGTAAAGAGCATCTGGCGAATGAGAAACGGTAGCGGGGCTTTCCGTATAATAAGGAGAACCTTTTCTCTCAAGCTGTTCTTCCAAGCTCATTTGTCTCACTTGTTGATCAATCTGCATTTGTTCTACAGCACGCTGTTTTTCTGCTTTTTGTTTTTCTTTTTCAAATTGAGTTTGTTTGGATTTTGAATCCGAATGAGAAGATTCTCCTAACGTAATATCAACTGTCCCTGTTACTTTTGGATCCACTTTCTTTTTAGATTTTTTCTTTTTTTGTTTGATCGAAGGTTTTTCAATATGACTTAAGATTAATGATCTTGCATAACCATAAGCTTTACGTGAGGTTTCTCCAACTCCCGGCTCACCCTCTTTAAGTTCCTTAGGAACATCATGTGAGTCAAATTTAAAATTTCTAGTTGCAGGTAATTCTTCACTCCCATACTTTTCTGCATGCCCTTGAAGTTGCCACTTTTTCAAAACATCAAAGTATTTAGGGTCTACGCAGTACCCCTTTTTTTGAGCTTCAACACAATTTTTATCTAAAATAAATCGTGGCGGTACTTTCGGGTCTGAAGATTTTATTTCTTTATACAAAATAAAATCCTCCTCCCGAGGGGACTCGGGAAGAGCTTCTGCCCATTTTTGATACTCTTCACCTGCGGTGTATTCCATTTTCTTTGTTTGCTCTTGATACAATGCCTGCATCTCAGAAAATGTTAAAATAGGAACACTTTCATAAATTTCTGTTTTTTGAGGATCAACCCCCTCATCATTGACAATATACTGTTGGGTCCTTTTTATACCTGTAATTGAATTATCTAAATCTCGTAATACTTCCGCGCTATTTTGATTGCGAATAACCCTTGCACGTAATGCCTGAACCTGGAGAGCTTGAATACGCTCGTATCTTTTAAAACAATCTCTTGCATCTTGTTCATAACAAAAAAGCCCCAGTTCATTTTTGAGTTTTGAAGGAGACTCTTTTTCCATTTCTTTAAGTAACTCCATTCTTTCTTGAAGATACTCAAGTTGAACACTTGTCACATTGACAGAGTCTTTATAAAGATCAGACTGTTCCTTTTTATGAATAAAATGCTTTGATGTCTTTTTCTCAATACTTTTTTGACCAGCATGAGCAAGCCAGCTTAAATGACTTAAAATGAAGATAAAAATCCAAAATCCCCGAATAGACACAATACCAATATTATACCTTTAAAGTCGGATTTTGTTAAATTAAACTGTTCTAGTGTGTCTCTCATGACACATAAAAAAGGCCAACAAAAAGTAACTCTCGTTGGCCCAAGAAATTTTTTATTCGAAAAAGAAGAATTTTTATTTCTTCTTGGCTTCAGCCTCAGCATCCGCAAGAGATCGAGCAATTTCTTCAGCTCCCTCTTTCTGCTTTGCTTTTGACTTTTTCCGAGTCCCCCCGAAAATACCTCGAACACCCTTAAAAGGATCGGAAACAGCAGGAGCGGCAGCCGATTCTTTCGGAGATTTTGCTAACTTACCTTTTTTGAGTTCTGGGTGGTCAACCAGCTCTAAAAGAGCCATTTCTGCACCATCTCCCCAACGAGTTTCAGACATCTTTAAAACTCGTGTATATCCACCCGCTCTATTTTCATATCGCTTAGAAAGTGTCCCGAAAAGTTTCTTTACTACTTCCTTATCTCGTGTTCGATCAAAGGCTAACCTTTGCGCATGAGGCTTACCATTCTTTGAAAGAGTGATCAAACGATCAACAACTCGTCGCACTTCCTTTGCCTTTGCAACAGTCGTAATCACTTGCTCTTCCTGAATCACTGAGTTCGCCATATTTCTCAATAAAGCCGCTCTGTGAGGGGTATTTCTTCCTAATTTTCGACCATCTACATTATGTCTCATGGGTACTACTCCTTCTTACCGACTCTTAGTCTTCAAAGTCGTCTACATCAGAGACACCCGGTCCACCCGAAGTCATCCGATCACTAATAATTTTGTTTTCATCTACATCTGAATCTGCGGCTTGAACTGGTTTCTCCGGAGGAGTGAATCCTTCGAGCTTCATTCCAAGACCAAGGCCCATTTCACTTAAAATTTCCTTAATCTCATTCAAAGACTTTCTACCAAAGTTCTTTGTTTTCAACATTTCGCCTTCAGTTTTTTGAACTAATTCGTAAATATAACGAATATCGGCATTTTGAAGACAATTTGCAGAACGCACAGAAAGCTCAAGTTCTTCTACTGTTCGAGTCAGATTCCCATTAAATGCAGGGCTTGAATCTTCTTCCATCATTGCCACTGGCTCTGGCTCTTCCTCAAAATTTAAGAAAACAGAAAGCTGATCCTTTAAAATTTTTGAACCCAAAGCCATTGCATCTTCTGGATGAACGGAGCCATCTGTCCAAACTTCCATTGTCAGTTTGTCATAATCTGTTCTTTGTCCGACCCGGCTTTGAGTCACTGTATAATTCACACGACGAATCGGTGAGAAAAAACTATCCACAGGGATCCAACCCACAGGAAGGTCGTCAGCCTTATTCGCCTCAGCTGCTCGATAACCACGCCCCATTTCCAGCTTAATCTCAACCCTAAGCTTTCCACCGTTTCCTACGTGTGCAATCACTTTTTCTGGAGTTAAAACTTCAACAGCTTCAGAAGCTTGTATATCCGCAGCAGTAACCTCTGCTTCTCCTTCTTTTTCAACAATCACTGTTGCTTCATTTACTCCATGAAGTCTAAATCGAACTTCTTTTAAGTTTAGAATAATATTAGCTGCATCTTCCTTAATATCCGGAATAGATGTAAACTCGTGTACTGCACCTTCAATCTTTACCGCAGTGATGGCAGTACCCTGAAGCGAAGACAACATCACTCGTCTCAAAGAGTTACCTAAAGTCGTACCAAAACCTCGTTCCAAAGGCCGTGCAACGAACTTTCCATATCCCATTTGTAAAGACTCTTGCTCTACATCGAGTGCTTTTGGTTTAATCAAATCTCGCCAATTTCTTTCAATCATCCGTTTCTCCGTTTATTTCTATCAAAGGAACCCCGTCTCCTTAACAAAAGGCAACTCCTTCAATAGTTGAGTTCCAACTCATTACTTCGAGTATAATTCGACTACTAATCTTTCTTCCATAGGAGCGGTCACATCATCTCGTGCAGGCAAATCCTTCACTGTTGAAGAATGTGTTTCAGCACTAAGCTCTAACCATTGAGGAATTTCTCTTCGTTTAACCGCTTCTAATGCCAAACGAATAAAATCTTTATTTTTGCTTCCTTCAGTCAAACTTAAGACGTCGCCCTTTTTAACCAAATAAGAAGAAATATCCAAAGGCTTTCCATTTACAAGTAAGTGACCATGACTCACCAACTGTCTCGCCTGAGCTCGCGAAGCCGCAAACCCAGTTCTGTAAACAACATTATCAAGTCGTCGCTCAAGAAGAGAAATAAGGTTTGCACCAGTCACACCTTTCACTCTTTCTGCTTCTACGAAATAACTTTTAAACTGCTTCTCCATCAAACCATACATTCGTTTGATTTTTTGTTTTTCTCGAAGTTGAATACCAAATTCAGAAAACTTAATTCGACCTTGTCCATGCTGACCAGGAGGGTACCCTCTTCTTTCAAAAGAACATTTATCAGTAAAACAACGATCCCCTTTAAGGAACATTTTCTGATTTTCTCTTCTACATAGACGACAAACTGATTCACGATAACGAGCCATAATTCTACTTCCTTAAACTCTTCTTTTCTTCGGTGGTCGACAACCATTGTGAGGAATAGGTGTCACATCTTCAATCATAGTAACGCGAATTCCAACTGCAGAAACCGCTCTCAGAGAAGACTCACGTCCCGCTCCAGGACCACTAATAAATGCCTGAACTGTTCTCATTCCCATATCATGAGCTTTTTGAGCCGCATCTTCTGCTGCTACTTGTGCTGCAAATGGGGTATTTTTTCTTGATCCACGAAATCCTTTTCCTCCAGCCGATGCCCATGAAACTGCATTTCCGTTTGCATCAGTGAAAGTAATAATCGTGTTATTGAAAGTAGAAAGAACGTAGACTCTACCTGTAGAGACCACTCTCTTTCCCTTTTTCATCTTTACAACTTCTTTTTCTTGCGTTTCTACCGCTTGTTCACTCATTTGATTAACCACTCTACTTCATTTGTTTAATCGATTTTTTACCAGCAATTGCTACCGATTTACCTTTACGTGTTCTCGCATTAGAACTCGTACGTTGTCCACGAACAGGAAGCCGTCGTCGATGACGTATTCCTCGATAACATCCAAGGTCTGTTAACCTCTTGATATTCATCGAAACTTCACGCCTCAAGTCCCCTTCAACCTTATGTTCTCTTTCGAGTATTTCTCTGATCTTATGGACATCTTGCTCAGTCAAAACATCTGAGTTCTGATCCATAGGAATCTGAGCCTCTTCTAAAATTTTCTTAGAAAGGGTCCGGCCAATCCCATAAATATAGGTTAACGCGATCCACATTTGCTTATTTCTTGGAAGGTCTACACCTGCTATTCGAGCCACTTTACTACTCCCTATCCTTGACGTTGCTTGTGACGAGGATTTTCACAAATCACTCTTACCACGCCTCTACGTCTAATGACTTTACATTTGTTACAAATTTTCTTTACTGAAGCTCTAACTTTCATCTTCGTACTTCCTCCGCATCATTTCGACGCGTTTTCAACTCCTACCGGGGTCAATATCCTCGGCCCATCAGCTGTGATCGCTACCGTATGCTCAAAATGAGCAGACAACGAGCGATCCCGGGTAACTGCCGTCCAACCATCTTCCAAAACTTGGACTGCAGGGCCACCCGCATTTACCATTGGCTCAATTGCGAGGACCATACCTGCCTTGAGCTCCATGCCTTTACCTTTCGCTCCAAAATTTGGAACTTGGGGATCTTCGTGAAGAGCACGTCCTATACCATGACCAACGAATTCCCTTACCACGCTATAACCGAATTTTTCAACATAATTCTGTACAGCATGGCCAATATCAAACAGTCGATTTCCTTCTCTACACTGTTCAATTCCACGATGCAAACTTTCCTTAGTTACATCAAGCAGTTGGACGGCCTCTGACGAAATCTTTCCTACAGGAAAAGTTCGAGCCGAATCTCCGAACCAACCTTGGTAAATCACACCAAAATCAATTCCAACTACATCACCCTCATTCAAAATCCGTTTAGAAGAGGGAATACCATGAACGACCTCATCATTCACTGAAATACATAAACAGCCGGGAAAACCATGGTAGCCTTTGAAGGCAGGAATCACCCCAAGATCTCGGCATCTTTGCTCGGCAAAGAAATCAAGATCTTGCGTACTCACACCAGGATATACCTTCTCTGTGAGTTCATCCAAAACCTGGGCAACATAGTTTCCAGCTTTCTCCATTAATTCAAGCTCTCGCTCCGACTTAATGGTGACCATTCATATCACCTTCGACGATCTCAGAAAGTGCCTTTTCCACTTCAGAAAGACTTTGATCTGCATTAATTCGTCTCAGTTTTCCCTGGCCTTCGTAATAGTCAATCAAAGGAAAGGTTTGTTCATGATAAACTTTTAATCTTTTTTGAATTACTTCCGGACGGTCATCTTCACGCTGAATAAGGCTCGAAGATCCACATGAATCACACTGACCCTCTTTTTTCGGTGGAGCTGAAACCAAATGAAACATTGCTCCACAACTAGAACAAGTCCTTCGTCCCGAAAGCCGCTCAATTAAAACGGAATTTTCAATTTCAAATAATACTGAAGCATCAATCTGAAGCTGAAGTCTATCCATAAGCTGGTCAAGCGCTTGCGCTTGTGGAATAGTCCTCGGAAAGCCATCTAAAACAAATCCAGATTGACAGTCGTTACCTTTCAACCTTTCATTAATCAGGCCCACTACAACTTCGTCGGAAACCAGTTCTCCAGAGTCCATGATCTCTTTTGCTTTCAACCCAAGCTCAGTTCCTGCCTGAATAGCCGATCTCAACATGTCTCCTGTTGACAACTGTGGCCAGTTTTTTTGAGCTTGAAGGCGTTTTGCTTGTGTCCCTTTTCCTGAGCCGGGAGGACCTAAAAAGATAAGCCTCATGAGAATGCTGTCCTCCCCTTCATTTTAGTGTGTTTCATAAAACCTTCATAGTTACGACTCAAAAGAAAAGTCTCTACTTGAGATACCGTATCCATCGCAACTCCGACCAAAATCAAAACACTTGTACCACCAAAATAGAAAGGAACATTGAAAGATTGAGTCAAAAAATTAGGTAAAACACAAATTGCTGAAATGTACACAGCTCCACCCGTTGTGATCCGAGTCAAAAAATAATCAATATATTCAGCGGTAGGGGGACCGGGTCGAATACCAGGCACGAATCCACCATATTTCTTTAAATTTTCCGATACATCATCCGTTTTAAAGGTCACTGAAGTATAGAAAAAACAAAAGAATACAATAAGACCCACAAAAAGAACGTTATAAAGAAGACCCCCAGGAGCTAATAAAGAGGTTACCTCCTGCACAAACTTAGACTGAGGAAAAAAGGTCCCTACAGTCGCTGGAAACATAATCAAAGAGGAAGCAAAAATGGGAGGAATAACCCCAGAAATATTCACCTTCAACGGAAGGTGCGTATTCTGCCCACCGTATACTTTTCGTCCAACGATTCTTTTTGCATATTGAATTGGAATCCTTCGAGCTCCACGTTCGACAAAAATAATCACAAAGAAAGTAGTTAAAATAATTGCCAAGACTGCCAATATTTTTAACAGAGGCATCTCTCCTGATTGATAAAGGCTCAGCATACTTCCAATTCCACCAGGAATTCCAGCTCCGATACCTGCAAAAATCAAAAGAGAAATTCCATTACCAATACCTCTTTCAGACATCTGTTCACCTAACCACATCAAGAAAACAGTTCCACCTGTAAGAGTCATCATCGTCATTAATTTAAAAGACAATCCCGGATCCTGAACAACTGGAGGGTTTGTGTAAGACTCAAGCCCCTTTGCAATTCCAAAACTCTGTATCAAACAGAGGATAACTGTTCCATATCGAGTGTATTGAGTGATTTTTTTTCGTCCTTGCTCACCTTCTTTTTGAAGCTCATGAAGATAAGGCCAAGCAACTGTTAGCAACTGGAATATAATGGAAGAACTAATATAGGGCATCACTCCTAAAGCAAAAATACTAAAACGCTCAAGTGCTCCACCACTAAAAAGATTGAACCATCCAAAAATAGTCCCCTGCATATTCTGGAAAACTTGTTGAAGGGCGGCACCATCAACCCCTGGAGTAGGTATATGAATCCCAAGGCGATAAACCGCCAACATGGAAAGAGTAAAAATAATACGCTTTCTGAGTTCTGGGATTTTAAAAAGTCCGTCTAGTCCTGCCATTGATATGAGCTCCTTCTAAAGGGGTTTGGCACTACTACTACTTCTACTTCACTACAGAGTTTTAGTCTTTTTTTGACCCGCTTCTGAAGCACCTGGATACATCTGCACAAGAATTGACCCGCCAGCTTTTTGAATCTTTTCTTCTGCGCTTTTAGAAAAGTGATGTGCCTGAACAGATACACCTTGAGTCAACTCTCCATTCCCAAGAACTACAAGCCGTTCTGGACGTCCCTTTACTAAATTAGCGGCAACAAGCGCCTCTAAAGAAACTTCTTTCATTCCTCGTGAAGCCAGTCTCTCCAAATCAACTAAATTTAGTTCAACCTTAGTTCTTCTAAATGGATTCTTAAAGCCTTTTTTAGGAAGTCGACGATACAAAGGAGTCTGTCCCCCTTCAAATCCAATTCTAACTTGACCACTTTTTCTGGCTTTTTGTCCTTTATGACCCTTACCTGCAGTGTCACCATGCCCAGTTCCAACTCCACGTCCAAGTCTTTTCTTTTGGTGTGTCGCTCCTGGGTGCTTACGAATATTGTTCAACTTTAGCATGATACTGCTCCTAATTCTCAGAAACTACTTCAACCAAATGAAGGACTTTCTTAATCATTCCACGAACAGCTGGAGTATTCTCCAATGTCCGAACTTGTTCTCTTTTTTTCAAACCCAAACCTGCGATCGTTGCACGCTGCTTTGGAGGACAAGCAATTGTTCCTCTTTTAAGCCGAATGGTAATAGTACCGTTTGAAGCTGCCATGTTTTACTCCTAAATTACTGCCGAATTTCAGCAACCGTTTTACCCCGAGCCGCTGCAATTTGTTCAAAAGTTCGCAGTTCGCGTAAAGCAGTAAGGGTTGCTCTCACTACGTTATGAGGGTTGTCTCTTCTCAGAGACTTTGCATTAATATTTTCAATACCAGCTGCTTCCAGAATTGCTCTCACAGAAGAACTGGCAATCACTCCTGTTCCTTCTGGAGCTGGCTTCATCAGAATAGAGCTAGCACCAAAAGTTCCCTTAATCTCATGTGGGATAGTTGTACCGTCAAGAGAGACATCAACCATACTTTTTCTGGCTTTTTTCCCTGCTTTTTTAATCGCCTCTGGAACCTCATTTGCTTTCCCGAGACCAATCCCTACTTTCCCATTCTTATTCCCAACGACTACGATCGCCGCGAAACTGAATCTTCGACCCCCTTTAACCACTTTTGCACAACGGTTAATATGGATCACTTTCTCTTCAAATTCAGATTCTTCTCTTTGTTGATGCATTGCCATTTTTCTTTTCTCCTCGAAGCTTAAAACTTCAGTCCAGCCTCTCGAGCCGCGTCAGCCAACGCCTTCACTCGACCGTGGTACAAATATCCATTTCTATCAAAAACAACAGATTCAATCTTCTTTGCTTGTGCACGCTTCGCAAGTAAAGCTCCCACTTGCTTAGCTCCTTCAACTGTCGATTTTTGATCTTTCAGTTCTGCATCCTTAGTTGAAGCAGACGCCAAAGTATGACCTTTTTGATCATCAATCAACTGTGCATACACATTCGTATTCGATCGAAATATACATAATCGAGGCCTCTCAGAAGAGCCTTCTACAGTAGAACGAATCTTACGTTTTCTTTTGAATCTTACTACTTTTTTCTTATCTGTTCTTTTTCTTACTTTTACTGACATTTTAAAACCTCAACTACTTCGCACCCGCAGCTTTACCTTGCTTACGGATTATTCGTTCGTCAGAGTACTTCACACCTTTTCCTTGATAAGGCTCCGGTGGTCTATAACTTCTAATTTTCGCAGCAACCATTCCCAAAAGAACTTTGTCTGCACCAGTCAAAACCAAGTGTGTGTTTTTTTCCACTTTTGCTTCAATTCCAGCTGGAAGCTCATGCTCAATCGGATGAGAAAAACCCAGATTCAACTCTAAAGTCCTTCCTTTAACCGCCGCACGATACCCTACGCCAATGATATCCAACTCTTTTGTGAAACCACTTGAACACCCAACCATCATATTATTTAAAATTGCTCGAGTTGTGCCGTACATTGCTCTCGCTTTTTTAAATCCATCTCTCGGCTTTACAGTGAGTTCTTCGTTTTCAAGAGTAACAGTAACTTCTTGAGGAAGAGGGAACTGAAGCTTACCTTTTGGGCCTTCAAATTTAATTTCAGTTGGAGTTAAATTAACTTTTACTCCTGATGTTACCTTAACTGGAAGTTTTCCTACTCGAGACATTACCAAACCTCACAAAGAACTTCGCCACCCACTTTTTTCTGAGTTGCGTGATAACCTGTTAATACTCCAGATGAAGTAGAAACGATAGAAACTCCCGCACCACTCAGTGGTCGAGGAAGCTTGCTTGAACTCGAATAAGAACGTCTTCCTGGACGACTCACCCTTTTCAAGCCACGAATCACACTTTCACCATTTTCATCGTACTTCAGGTAAACCTTAATCACAGGATGACCTTCAGGAGTTCTCATCAATCTAAAATTCCGGATGAAACCTTCCTCTTTGAGAACTCTCACGATATTTGCCTTAATTCGAGATGCGGGAACGTCCACACGATCGTGCTTAGCTAAAGACGCATTTCGAATTCTTGTTAATAAATCTGCAATAGGATCTGTCATTGCCATAGTCTTATAACCTCATTTACCAGCTTGATTTCGTCACACCTGGCAATTCGCCATTTAACGCTTTTTTTCTGAAACAAATTCTACAAAGTTCAAACTTCCTTAAAAACCCTCTAGGTCTTCCACAACATAGACATCGATTTCGATGTCGCACCTTGAATTTCGGTTCTGAACCTATTTTTGACATTTTACATTTTTTAGCCATAGTCCTCTGTTCCTTATTTCCTAAATGGCATTCCAAGATCTGAGAGCAAAGCCCTCGCTTGATCATTTGTTTTCGCCGATGTCACCATAGTCACAGACAGACCATGAATTTTATCAATATTATCGTAATTAATTTCCGTGAATATAATCTGTTCTTTAATTCCAAGAGTATAATTTCCACGACCATCAAAAGCCTTAGCACTTACACCTCGAAAGTCTCTTACTCGTGGGAGGGCAACATTGATGAGTCGGTCTAAAAATTCCCACATTCTCGCTCTTCTAAGAGTGACACTAATTCCAATAGGCATGCCTTCTCTCAACTTAAACGTTGCAATGGATTTTTTTGCCCGAGTAACCACTGGCTTCTGACCAGAAACCAACATCACTGACTCCATCACGCTATCCAAAATTTTTGGATTAGCAACTGCGTCCTTCATTGTACAGTTAATGACAATCTTTTCCAGACGAGGAACATTCATCGCGTTTTTGATATCAAACTGTTTCTGTAAAGAAGAAAAAATTTCAGCTTTATATTTTGTTTCTAATCGAGGAGCTTGAACAGATGAAGTTGCTTTGGTCTCACCAACAGCTGCAATCTTCACATTCTTCACTTGCCCAATATTCTTTTTTCCTACCGTTTGCTTTGCCACTTCCGTCGCCTCCTACAGTACTTCCGGAGCAAGAGAAACAATCTTCATAAAGCTTTTTGCTCTTAGCTCTCTAGCTACCGGCCCAAAAATACGCGTTCCAACTGGCTCATTCTGAGCATTAATCAAAACCGCTGAATTCGTATCAAAACGAATATATGTTCCATCGGCTCTATTGATTTCTTTTTTCGTTCGAACAACCACTGCCTTCATTACCGAACCTTTTTTCACCTTTGAATTCGGGGCTGCATCTTTCACAGAACAAACGATAATATCTCCGACTCGTGCGTATCGTCTTCGGCTTCCACCTAAAACTTTAATACACATTACCGAGCGTGCTCCTGAATTATCTGCAACATCGAGTCGTGTTTGATGCTGAATCATACCACTATCTCCTTAGACGTTCACACCAGCGGCAACACACGCTTTTCGAACAATTTCTTTCAACATGAATCTTTTTTGCTTACTCAATGGTCTTATTTCAACCAAGCGGACAAGATCACCCATTTTTGCTTCAGAATTTCCATCATGAGCTTTGTACTTCTTCGTTCGTGTAATAAACTTATGGTACTTCTTATGACGGATCTGACGGTCGACTCGAACGACAATTGTCTTATCCATTTTATCACTGACAACCATGCCAATCAGTTCTCGTATCGCTTTTTTATTCTCTGTTTTTTCTGTCATAATGCCTCACTCACTGCCTTTACTGAGCAGCCTGAGCCTCCTGTTGCTTTTGAGCAGCTAAAGTTTTAATCCAAGAAATTTCCTTACGTGTTTTCCACAATAAAGAAGTATTGGCTAACTGCCCTGTCGCTAACTGCATCCGAGCATCAAAAAGAACTCTTTCTGACTCGCGAAGCTTCGCATTGAGCTCATCCAAATTCATATTTTTAAATTCTTTAAATCTTTTAATCGCCATCGTTTCACTTCCACCACAACTTTATTGTGCCGGCTCCCTTGAAATGATTTTAGTTTTTAAAGGCAACTTATGAGCCGCTCTTTTCAAAGCTTCAACAGCCGTCTCTCGAGGTACTCCTGCCATTTCATAAACAACACGACCAGGCTTCACAACAGCCGCCCAATATTCAACGCCCCCTTTACCTTTTCCCATTCGGGTTTCAGCAGGTTGCTTCGTAATCGGTTTATGAGGAAACACTCGAATCCAAATATCTCCACCTCTTTTTACATAACGAGTCATCGCTACCCGGGCAGCTTCAATCTGCCGAGAAGTCAAACGACCACATTCTGTAACCTGAAGACCATATTCTCCAAAATGAAGGGATCCACCACGAGCGGCGGTTCCTCTCATATGTCCTTTTTGTTGCTTTCTCCATTTTACTCGCTTAGGCGCTAACATGAATAGGCTCCTTAATTTCCTTGCAATGCTCGCGCTTCAATCGCGGCTTGCTTTCTTAACGTTTGAACTTCACCCGTGTAGATCCAAGTTCTCACTCCAATAATTCCATATGCAGTCATCGCTTCAGTAAAGCCATAATCAATATTTGCTCTCAAAGTATGAAGAGGCACACTATCTTCCGAGTACCACTCTGTACGAGCAATCTCTGCACCACCAACTCGTCCTGCAACTTGAATTTTAATTCCTTTAATCCCATGCTTAAAAGCTGCAGAAATACATTTTTTCATCGCTCTTCTAAACGCAACCCGCTTCTCAAGTTGCATCGCCACGTTCTCAGCAATCAACTGAGCATTCGCTTCAGGAGCCTTTACTTCAATGATATTGATAAAGACTTCACTACTCGACATTCGCTGAATCTCAGGTTTTAATGATTCAACTCCTGCCCCTTTTTTTCCAATAACAATACCAGGACGAGCCGTATGAACATTGATTTTCACTTTATTCGCAGCTCTTTCAATTTCAATTTTTGAAATACCAGCATTGTAAAGTTTCTTTTTCAAAAACTTTCGGAGAGCTAAATCTTCATGAAGAAGCTTAGAGTAGTCCTTTTTATTGGCATACCAACGACTATCCCACTCACTTACAATTCCTAATCGAAATCCTTTTGGATGTGTCTTCTGACCCATTATGCTTCCCTCTCTGCCAAAGTTACTGTGACATGACTGGTTCGTTTTAAGATTCTTGAAGCAGAACCATTTGCTCGAGGTCTGAATCGCTTCAAAGTCGGTCCCTGAGAAACTAAAAGTGTCTTCACATAAAGCTTATCGACATCTTTAGCTCCCTTTTGGTCTGCATTGGCTACCGCACTCTTAATTAAACAAGCCAACGTACCTGCAGTCCGCTTCCTTGGAGACATTTTCAAAAAATTCAATGCCTCATTAATATTCTTTCCTCTGACTTCATCAGCAACCAAACTCAACTTTCGAGGAGTAATTCTGACTGAACTTAATTTTGCTAGAGACTCCATCACCTAATCCCTCTTACTTCTTTGCTGCTTTTTTATCAGCAGCTGTGTGTCCGTGATAAGTTCGAGTGAGTGCAAACTCTCCCAACTTATGACCGACCATATTTTCACTGACATAGACAGGAATAAATTTTTTCCCATTATGAACAGCAAACGTTAAACCTACCATGTCCGGAAAAATCATTGATCTTCGAGACCAAGTCTTAATGACTTTTTTGTCTCCAGTTTCAATTGCTTTTTCCACCTTCTTTGCTAAATGTTCGTCGCAAAACGGACCTTTTTTAATTGAACGAGCCAAGTTTCAATCTCCTCTTTTATCGTTTCTTACGAACACGTCGCTTCACAATGAAACCATCCGTTCGCTTATTATTCCGTGTTTTATAACCTTTAGAAGGAAGTCCCCAAGGTGATCGCGGATGTCCACCTGAAGCACGACCTTCACCACCACCCATTGGGTGATCTACTGGGTTCATCGCCACACCTCGAACAGTTGGTCGAACACCCATCCATCGTTTTCTTCCTGCCTTACCTAATTTGATATTTTCATTTTCAGGATTCGAGAGCTGACCAATGGTCGCTCTACTCTTTACATTGACCTTTCTCAACTCACCACTTGGCATTTTAAGTAGACCATAGCCACCTTCCTTTGCCATCAATTGAGCAAATTGACCTGCAGCTCGTACAAACTTACCGCCGCTTCCTGGACGAGTCTCCACGTTATGAATCAAAGTACCCACAGGCATAGATTCTAACATCATGTGATTTCCCGGTTGAATGTCTGCTGTTTCTGAAGCAATTACTTCATCACCAACTTTTAATTTAGCAGGAGCAAGAATATATCTTTTCTCTCCATCAGCATAATTCAATAGCGCAATATAAGCAGTCCGATTCGGATCATACTCTAAGGACGCAACCTTTGCTGGTATATCAAATTTGTTTCTTTTAAAATCAACAACTCTGTAAAAGCGCTTATGTCCGCCACCTTTACGAAAATTTGTTGTACGACCTAAATTATTTCGACCACCTGACTTACTGAGAGAAACAATAAGTTTTTTTGGTTTCTTTGGTTGATCTTTCTTAGGAGTCAATCCGGAGAAATCAGCAACACTCTTGTATCTTAAACTAGGTGTAACCGGCTTAAATGTTTTCACTGCCATATAACTAGCCCTCTCTCCTTAATTCGCCTGATAGAAATCAATCCGCTGACCGTCTTCTAAAGTCACGATTGCTTTCTTCCAGTTGGAACGCTTCTTATAAGATGCGCCCGCACGTTTTACTTTTCCGTGAACAATCGCAGTGTTCACCTTACGAACTTTAACTTTAAAAAGTTGAGATACTGCATCTTTCACTTCATCTTTAGTTGCTTTTGAATCAACTTCAAAAGTGTATCTCCCACCAACTTCAGCCAAAGCAGCACTCTTTTCACTGATTATTGGTCTCTTGACGACATCATATAAGCTTCTCATCGTCCGACTCCTTATGCTTTCTTCTCACGAGTAAGTCTCTGACTCACACCTTCAACAGCCTTTTTAGAGATCAGCAGCCAATCATAACGAATCACATCGTATACATTGAGCCCCTCAGACCTCAAAACCTTAACTTCTTTTAAATTTCTTCCAGAAAGCTCAAGGTTTCGGTTGTTTTCATCTACAATTAAAACTTTTTTCGCATCAAACTTACTTAAAACAGTTTCCATCACCTTAGTTTTAGGTTCTGCTAATTTAAACTCATCAACAACAACCAAGCGATTTGCCTTAACCCGATCCGAAAGTGCGGATCTCAAAGCACCTTTCACCATTTCTTTTGGCGTTGCTTGTTCATAACTACGTGGTTTTGGTCCATGAGCACGTCCACCACCAACAAATTGAGCCGCTCGAGTAGACCCTTGACGAGCATTCCCTGTTCCCTTTTGTTTGTAGGGCTTCTTCCCCCCACCGGAAACTTCTCCTTTTGTCTTCGTCTTGACTGTCCCTTGACGACGTCCCGCCAATTGAGCCTTAATCACCTGATGAACAAGAGGAACGTTCACTTCTGTTGCAAAAACGTCATCACTTAAATCAACGGTCCCGACTTTTTTATTCTCTAAACTAAATACATCTAAAGTAGCCATTGTCTCACCTACGCCTTCCGCGCCTTCTTCACAGACTTACTAATTGTTACTAAACCTGTTTTCGGACCAGGAACACTTCCATTTACAAGAAGGATTCCATTTTCAGCATCCACTTTAACGACTCGAACATTCTGGATCGTCACTTTGTGATTCCCCATCTGTCCAGCCATTTTTTTTCCTTTACGAACCAAACCTGTACCTGTGTTGCTATTAATTGATCCAGGCATTCTATGAACAATGGAGGCACCATGAGACGCAGGACCTCCAGCAAAGTTCCAACGCTTCATCACACCTTGAAAACCCTTACCTTTGCTCACTGCTGTTAAATCAACAAAGTCACCTTCTTTGAGAAAACTTAGATCAAGTGTTTTTCCAACAGCATCTGCAGCTAAAGCATCTTTTTCATCTAATCGAAACTCTTGATAATGCTTAAAAACAGCTCCACCCGACTTTTTTGCATGTCCACGAAGCGCTTTTGTTGAATTTTTTTCTTTTTCTTCAAGTAATCCTACTTGAACTCCGTAATAACCTTCAGTCGGTGCCGTCTTCACTTGAGTAACAACGTTTTTCTGAAGATCAATCACAGTCACTGCGATTGCTTCACGATCGTCATTATAGATCTGAGTCATACCCGCTTTTACACCGATAAAACCACCAAGATCACCTAACGTCACAGTTGCAGACTGAGGAGTTGCCTCGGTAACAGCTTCTGCAGCTTGATTTTCTGACATTTTTTTCTCCTTAAAGACACTTTGTTAAACAAAGGCGGTCTTTTTTATCCCAAATTTTTCTTAAACACCTATTCCACAGCATCACCGGGTAAACCTTGGGAAGTAAACCGGATGCATTCGTTTTTAGGCTCCAAACCGTTCGACTTTTCTTTAGGGGCCGCTAAAAGGCGGGTAAAGACAGTATCGATTGGTTCAAGAAATTAAATCGACTAAGACTTAATTTCTACATCTACTCCAGCTGACAAATCTAACTTCATCAAAGAGTCAATTGTTTGTTGCGTCGGCTCAACGATATCAAGCAAACGCTTGTGAGTTCGAATCTCGAATTGCTCACGGGACTTTTTGTTAACATGAGGCGAACGCAATACGCAATACTTATTAATCACTGTTGGTAAAGGAATAGGGCCCCTTACAGCAGCTCCCGTTCTTTTTGCCGTGTTCACAATTTCCCAAACTGATTTATCCAAAACTCGATTATCAAAAGCTTTCAATTTGATCCGAATTTTATGCTCTAATACAGCCATTTTTTCTCACTTTCCTTATCATTTAAGGGAGTTACCTAGATCTTGGAGTGAGACCCAGTCTAGCAATCTCTCCTTATTCTTCATCTATAACGAAAGATCAGCTTATATCTGCGTTATTCATGAAACACAATACAAAAAATCAATAAAATAATATGAATAAATTCAGCAAGTTACACTGAATTTTCTAGTTCTGAAGATTTTTTTAAACTTTTTTACTCATGTTTTAGAGAACGAAAAAAGAAGTCTATATCTATTTGATATTTATTCTTTTTTTTATCAAATTCACCCAAAACTTTTTCATCTGAATATCCGATAAGATGCATAAGGGGATACGAGTGGTGAACTTCAGGGCAGCTTCAAACTATACAATACAGTGGGGAATCATCTTTTTTATTCTCACTTTTTTTTCTATCACCACACTCCTCTTTCATGACCGCACAGAAAGAGGAATTGCTCAGACTGATCCAAGTCTACTCAAATGCTTACTTCAACCCCTCGAAGAAAATTCACAACTTTACCTCTCCGAACTTCCTCAAAACAAAACCATTACCGATCTACTTGAAAAAATTAAAAACATTCAAGAAAGCACAGGAAATAAAAACCCCCACTATCAAAATCTATCAAATTATTTCTATGCAAAAACGCTACGTCAAGTAAGAAAAAATGAAATTTCTCAAGTTGTTACTCAGAACTTAGGGCTCTTTCGAAAAGTTGAAACGTCGTACTCATATTTAAAATTAACAGATCCATATCAAGATCAAATAAAAACAATTCGTTCACACATAGACTCAATGAATGAATTCTCTATAAAAGAAATAACCCCCGCTCTTGAATTTATAGAAGCACTCCCTCCTCCAGTAATAAGAAAAGATAAAAAAATTTTTAAAGATCACTTATCCGATTTCAAAAGAAACCTAAGAACCCAAAATAAGGCAGGAGCAAAAGACTCCTTGTCATCAATAGAAGATCTCATCGCCCAAGAAAGAGAATTAACTCAAATTCAACTCGGAGAAAATATTAACGAGTATCTTTCTGTCCGCTCTTCCCTTGAAAGCCTACGGTTTGAAAAAGAAATTGGTAAAATCTCATTCAAAATCGGAAAACTTTCAGAACGTCTTTCGGAAGCTAATAAGTTAAAGAAATCTCTTGAAACAAGTAAACCTAAAAAAGAAATTTTAGAATTTATTCAACCAAAAAATAAAATTTTAGAAAACAAAATAAAAAAAGGAAACAAAAAAGATTTAAATGAAGCAATCGATAAAGAAATAGAAATTATAGAAAACCAACTTTCTTTTCAAACTAAAAAACTTAATGATAAATTTCCGTTCGATGACCTTATCGGACTCAAAGATCGCTCTCCTGAAAAATTCAAAAAAAGGATCAATCGATATAAAAACCTAAGTGATTCAAAATTTGCAAAAACATCTAATCAAATTTTAGACGAACTTTCTGCACAAAGCACATGGAAGACTGATTCTCCAATTCTGTATAAAGGATGGGATAACCCAGATACTTTAGAAATAAAAAAGTACACCCAATCTCTTCCTGATGCACATGAAGCACTATGGAAAAAAAACTTAAAACTACAAAAGAAAGCAAGAAGACAAATTATCATGTATAAACTTTCTCCTGCGGCCTTTGAAGAAGTATTCTTTTATGTTCTTAAAGTAACACCAGGACTTAAAAAGTTAAGAAACTTTGAACTCGTTCAAAAAATGGAACGTTCTGATTTTCGAGCATTCCTCCGAATGACTCAAGATTTTGGAGCCATTGCTGCTGAATATGGAAAATTCAATAGCCTTCAACGAGCCCTTGACAACGGGGTCTCTCCAAAAGAAATTTTAGAAATAATTGAAGAATTTGACCTTGATTTTTTTATTACCGCTGCACGAACCGAAGATTTTGCAACGCAATGGGATACTATCTACAAATACGCAAAAGAGCATGATCATCCAAAACTAGATCTCATGACTAAAGCAAATGAAGAAAAAAAACATCTTCCTCCCTTCAAACTCTTTAGCCCCCCTAACTCGACTGGACTATTTCTTTCCGGAGTTGCCGCACTCACTACAAGTACAGGGGTTGGATACGCTGTTAGTAAAACAGAGAAATACATTAGAATTAAACTCGAAAATGGAGAGGAAATAGTCTTAACCCGTAAAGAAATTGAACAGCTTGATCTCACATACGAAGAAATCCTTAAAGGAATTGAAAGCGGAGAACTTATTGAAGCAATCAAGAACGGAGATTTTGAAGGAGATGAAGATTTAAAAGAAGAATTTATAGAAAAAATTCAACACTTAAAACTTCAGATAGATTCGATTAGAAGATTTGAAAAAACAACAATCAATCAAGAGAAGCAACAAACTCATGAAAACCACTAGGAGACTTCACTTCACCTTTTTCTAAGTCAATCACAACAAAAGAAGAATCCTCTAACCCTTTTGTTCGACTGGGAAAAACAATTTTTTCTAAAATTATTTTTTTATTTTTAAAAAAAAGAACTCCATTTAAAGAAGAAAATTTCAAATTAAGTTTTCTGTTTTCAAAAAGAAGAAGAACATCAACTTTTGATAAATCATAACTCAAACCTAAGTTATCCGACTCCGCCTTCTGAGCTTGTAGCTTTACTTTTAAAGAGTTTTTAGAAGATACCCAAATATAAGAGAAATTCTGAATTGCCAAATCAGCTTTTTGTCCAAATGCAGAATTAAAAAAAAGAAGGAGTCCTAATATTATCAGGACTCCATTCAACTTAGCAGTTAAGTTCATTTATTCAATTGCCTTCGCAACAATAGAATACAATTGGTAAGGATCTAAAAGTCTTTTCTTCTTAAATAAATGGAATTTAAGACTATTTGGTTTTTCATGAAGTATTTTATATCCATCAGAATCATTCATAATTCCACCAAAACTCGGGTCTGGTAATGAACTGGGATACCCATCAGAATCAAACTCCATCGGCAAAAGCTCTTTTAAATCTGCAATAGGATGATTCAAAAAATTAGAAATATCTACGGTGATATAAATATCTTTATTGCTCAAGCTTGAAGTTCCTACTTTTATACGCGTAGGCCCCATTAAAACATTAATCAAATCACTTGCTACTTTCTGATTACCTAAAAAACAAAAACTAGAAATCAAACCTGTATAACTCAATTCAGGATCTTTACAACCATCAAGACCAGGATAACGAGAATACAGATCCTCAATAGACTTAAAGGACTTCAAAAGATCAGCAGACACTTTTTTGAGTTGATGATTTTGATTTAATTTTAAAAAATGAGGATATTTTTTCTTCAACATTTTTACATATTCAGTCGGATTTTTTTTATCTTCTTGATCTAGTGAACGAATCCCTTTTAACGAATAAGCCGTCTCCACTCTGAGTAGATTTAAGTAAGAAACAAAGAGGTGACGTATTACGCTAATATCATTTACGCTTACCGATCGATCATCATTCATCTTTCCAGAAGTATGACATGAAGGATAAGTTCCGTAAGTACAATAAGTTTTAATCCCCTTTTTATCTGGAGTTAAAACCGCTTCAAAACGCTCTAAATCTATACTCACATTAAAAGATTTACCAGAGAGTTCATCTAACAATAAGACAGAATTTTCTAGCGCTGGGATTAAATGACTTAACAAATCTTGCTGAAGATCTCCATATGAATGAAACAGACTTCTCCCTTTTTTAGGCTCTAAAACTACATCTCGAATTTCTTTTCGATAATGATTCCGAACTCGATCTAAGGATTTATAATACCCCTCCTTCGCACCGTCCTGAATAAGAGGCTCGATCAATGAAACAAAACCTTTCATTGAAATAACAGGACCAAGTAAAGCTCGGTAAAAAAGCACTTTAGAATTTTTGGAATCTATTTTTTGGGCTTTTAAAAACATTTGATCAGCAAATTCAAATGCTCCTTGCTCAAAAAATAACTCCCCCATTCTCACAAATTCTTCAACTGCTTGATCCCCTTCTCCAGCAGCACTTAATTCTTCAGCATGTTTTTGAGAATATTTAGCTCCATCTTTAGGTACATGAGAAGTGATGCTTCCACCGTCACAAGCCCCGAGAGCAACACCAACAAGAGCAAATAAAAAATAATTTGATTTCATAAAAACTAACTCCCTTTCGGCTCTCCTAAAATTAAAAAAAAAGACTGTCAACTCGTCTTGTCATTTTATTTAAACAAAAAACTTTTGTGTTCTTTTTCTCTACGAACAGTTGACAAAAAAAAAACTGATCGTTACTGCGATGACGCACCTGGCTTTTCTGGTGTGCACTAAAAATAAAAAGGGTTCAATATGAAAAGAAAAACTCAACTTTTAAATCTGATGATTGTCTTTATCTTTGCTTTTTCTACAGCATGTAAAAATAAGCAAACGGGACCCACAAGTGCATATATAGTGATTCATTCAAATCCAGCTCAAGCTCTTGAACAGCAAATGTCTCCATTTCAATATCCAGACACAGCTGTTCTTACTGAAGGAACCATTCATACCTTCACCGTTTCAAATGTTGGTCCTAGACCTGCCGTTTTACAAGAAGTTTCAAATACAACACTAGGAATTACTTCTCCGTTTGAACTTGTAACAAATTCTCAATCAGCAATACCAAATTGTAATACAGGAACCGTACTCAATACGAATGAAAGCTGTGTACTTACGATTCGATTCATTCCGATAGATACTCAAAATTATTCACAGAATTTCTTTATTCATTATCTCGCTGACAATGAATCTATTGAGAGAAACGAAGTCCGACAGGCAAGTTTAAATATTAGGGGTCTCGGATACCTCGATTGCTCAGTCACTCCACAAACACAAGATGGCTACGAGGCAGGGATAAGTGCTGCTGAAAACCAAATGATTGAAGATGCTCTTCGTGGAACCGCAGATGGAAAAGCTCTCACGATAGATGACGGTCTCGCTGATGGATACAACGATGGATACTCTGAGGCTTACAACAATGCCTATGATGGTCCAAATGGATATCCCCTTGGATATGATGATGGTTACGAAGAAGGACTCTTTAACGGACTAAATAATAATGCTTCATGCATTGATGGACAAAACGCCGCCCAAACTCAAGGCTATCAAGACGGTTTAAATGATGGGGATTTTGATGGTTATGAAGATGGTTATTCTGATGGAGAAATAGTGGCTGCCTCAAATGGATATGGGCAAGGATACGACGATGGATATCCTTCCGGAAGTCAAGCGGGTTATGCCGAAGGAGCATCTGACGGGGCATCTCAAGGGTACAATAATGGTTATGATGATGCTTATGATTCTTCTTTTGATGATGGTTACTCCGATGGTTATTCCGATGGAGCGAACTCATGTTTTTCAAATATAAATGGTCTAGCATTTGCGACCTCAACCGTTCCAGAAAAGTTTATCAATCAGTGCTACGATCAAGGATACGAACAAACTTATAGCACTCAAGCTTATTGGGATGCTTACAACACAGCAAAAGCAAACAATATCCCGTACCAAAATGGGTATACTCAAGGACACCAAGAAGGAGTCGTGGATGGTCGAGAAGATGGCGAAATTGATGGCTATCTCGATGGATACACCCAAGGACTTCAAGTTGGCTTCAACGAAGGTTCAGATATTGTTTATCAAGAGTGCTACCATTCTCGATATCCAGTCGCTTATTCAAATGGTTATGACGATGGTTATGAAAATGGATATAGTGATGGCTTTGACGATGGATACAACGATCAATTTGATAGCAACTATAACATTGGTTATGACGACGGGTATGACGATGGTTATTCCGACAATTATCAAGATGGCGTAAATGCCGAATACGATGATGCGTATGACGACGGATACAACGACGGAGACATTGATGGCTACTGGGCCGGATATGATGACGGGTATGATGACGGCTCTTGGGAGTACTGTCTTAATAAAGTTGCAGTCCGTACTTCAAGCAGTCTCAAGAAAACAAGATTCAAACTTCGAGAAAAAACAGTTCGAAGAAAGGTCTCCGACAGAACACCTATCACTGGAGTTCATCCTAAATCTAGCTACGGAAAAGGGAAAAACTGGTGGATTTCTTTAGGAGAAAGAAAAGGTAAGTTAAAAAACAAACCTTCTATTATACCTCCTTCGATCAAAGCAAGTTTGAGTCAAGATCAGATTGATGATTTCAAATCTCAACGAAGTTTGAATAAACGAAACTCACTCAGATCATACAAAAACAGAAAAATGAAAAAACAAAAAATTCATTTTTCAAAACGAGCAACTGAGCGAAAATCGCCAAGAACTCTTCCTGCTTCTATGAAAGAAAAAATGGAAAAAAGCAGAGAGAAAGCAAAAGAAAATAACCGCTCCAAAAAATAGAGCTTCAAACTCAATCTAAAAAATATGATTGAGAAACTTTTTCATCTACAAGTCAGAGAAGTGACAATTCTTTGACTTGTAGATTTCAAAAAACGCTCTTTTCACTAAATACAAACAGTTAAAATGTAGGCGTCAAACAACATTATTGAGTTTTTATTCTAAAATCCGATAAAGTAGTTAAAGACTCACTTCATATGAGAAATGACGCAAAACTCAGCATTATTAAAATTCTAGCTTTTCTGAGCGGTTCTTACTTCATTAGCGCCGGAATATACAGTTACGTTGAATACAAGAACATTGAACGAATTAAACTAAATTGGAATAAGTATATTGAAAAGATAGATAAAAAAAATGAACTTATATCCAATCTCAAAGAAAACATTGGATATGGGGGAATGATCCATAATTTTAAAAACTATCTCCTTAGAAGAAATCGATCTTATCTAAAAGAAACAGAACAAAATTTAGATGAATGTTTTTCTATTTTAAATAAACTCAGAAAAACAACTCCATACAATTCTTTAGAAGAAAAAAAAATAAAGGTTATTAAAAATACACTTTTAGAATACCAGTCCAGTTTAAAAACAATAAAAAACACAAGCAAACTCAGTTTAAAAAAACTAGACTCCTTAGTTAAAGTAGATGACTCCAAAACATTAGCCTCCTTTAAATGGTATACACACATGACTAAAGAAGAAAAAAAAAGAAGCTCTCTTGCTCTCAGCCATAATGTCGAGAGGACTAAAAATTCTTTGATTTTATCAGTCACGCTTTCAACTCTTTTCTTTTTGGGAACTCTATTTTTTATTGGAATTAAACTCTTAAAAACACAAGAATCACTTGAACAAGAAAAAGAAAACACCGCTCATATGGCAAGACTTTATACTCTTGGTCAAATTGCTGGAAATATTGCTCATGAAATCAATAATCCTCTTGCAATTCTCAGCGGTACCTCCGATATCCTATTAAAAAATACAGAAAAAGAAAATCCGGACCCTGAAATTACGCGAAGAAGTTGTATGACAATCAAAAAAACGGTGGATCGTATTTCAACCGTAGTTTTAGGTCTTAAAAATTTAACAAAAAAACCAGACGATTCTTATTTTGAAAAATTTAATCTAAACGACACAGTAAGTGAAGTAATTGCTCTTTGTAAGGATCGATGCAATCAATATGGCATTTCACTTACACTAGATTCAAATAAAAACATTTTTACTTTTGGACAAAGAACTCAAATAATCCAAGTAGTTTTAAATTTAGTAAATAACTCTATCGATGCAATCAAAACGAAAGAAGAGAAATGGATTAAAATATCTACAAATCAGAATAAACACTTTACAGAAATTTCAATCACTGACTCTGGCATAGGGTTACCTAAAAATATTAAAGAAAAATTAATGGAACCATTTTTTACTACGAAAAAGAACGACAGCGGAACAGGTATTGGCTTAAGCATTTCAAAAAATATTATTGAAAAACATGGTGGAGTACTCTCTTTAGACGAGCACTCTGTCCATACCTGTTTCAAAATTCAAATACCAAACAGAGACATAAAAAGGGTATGACAAATGAAAGTATTAATTGTAGACGATGAACCTGATATTTGTTTTTTCATCGAATATGAAATTAAAGAAAATGGAAACGAAACATTTACTGCAAACGATGGTCTAGAGGCTTTAGAGATTTTAAAAAACAACCCAGATATTGAAATTATTATTTCTGACGTCAAAATGCCAAAAATGGATGGAATTGAATTCTTAAAAGAGTCTCAACTAATAAACAATAAAATTAAAAAATTTATCTTCATTACAGGATTTTCAGATCTTGATGAAGACAAAGCAAAGTCACTTGGAGCGTTCGCGCTCCTTCCTAAACCAATTCAATTAGACGACCTTCTCAAACAAATCGATTAAGTTCACTTATTTCAAACATTCATCTAAAAATGAGGCCTGACTTTTCTTTAATTTCTTTATCTATATTCTTAGGAACTTCTGCATATTCTTTAAATTCCATATTAAAGGAAGCTCTCCCTTGAGAAGAAGAACGAATCGCTGTCGAGTACCCAACCAATGAAGAAAGAGGAACTTCGGCAATCAATACTTTAACTCCAGGTCGATCTCCCATATTCAAGATTCTCCCTCGTCGAGTATTGAGGTCTCCCATAATATTCCCCATATATTCTTCAGGAGAAGTAATTTCAACTGCCATAATAGGTTCTAAAATCACTGGATTTGCTTTTTTAGTAGCATCTCTTAGAGCCATTGATGCCGCAATCGTGAATGCAACTTCGCTGGAATCCGTTTCATGAAAAGCACCACCTGTACAAGTTGCTTTAATATCAATTGCAGGATACCCCAATTGAATTCCACTCATAAGTGATTCTTTAATTCCACGCTCAACACAAGGAACAAAAGCTTTTGGAATCTGAGTTTCTGGCGCCTGGTTTTCAAATAAAAACCCTTCACCTCGACTCCTTGGTTCTATTTTAATATTTACTTTAGCAAATTGATTTTTTCCTCCAGCTACTCTTTCAAAAGTTGCTTCTCCTTTAGCCGATTGAGAAATGCTTTCTTTATAAGCAACTTGTGGACTTCCCACATTTGCATCAACATTAAACTCTCGCTTCAAACGATTCACGATGATTTCAAGATGAAGCTCACCCATTCCGCTGATCAAAATTTGACCTGTATCTTCATTTTCTCTCACAGAAAGAGAAGGGTCTTCGACTTGCATTCTCTCGAGTGTCTCTGCAAGCTTATCTTCATCTGCCTTTGTTTTAGGTTCGATAGCAATTGAAATCACAGGTTCTGGGAAATCAATATTTTCAAGTAATAAAGGTTTTCCTTCACTACAAAAAGTATCACCCGTAGTCGTAAAACGAAGACCTGGTACGGCTGCGATATCACCCGCACTCACTTGATCAATTTCTTCTCTTTTATTTGCATGCATTCGGAGAATTTTGGTCATTCGCTCTCTTTTTTTCTTCGCTGGATTATAGACTTGGTCTCCCACTTTAATCGTACCTGAATAAACTCTAAAGTAAGTAAGTCTTCCCACAAATGGATCTGACATAATTTTGAATGCTAAAGAGGCAAGTGGAGCATTTGGATCAGGAGGACACTCAATAATTTCATCTTCCTTTTTTGGATTTTTTGCCTCTGCATAATTTACTTCAGTCGGATCAGGTAAAAAATTTACAATTGCATCTAAAAGAAGTTGCACTCCTTTGTTTTTAAATGCGGAACCACAAAAAACCGGAACCAGTGACCGTAAAAGAGTTCCTTTTCGAGCAGCTAAATAAAGCTCTTCTAAAGTCAAATCCTCTCCTTCTAAATATTTTTCCATAAGTGCATCATCGACTTCTGAAAGAGACTCAATCAAAGTCTCTCGATATTGATTTGCTTTTTCTAAAAATTCTTCTGGAATATCATACTTTTTAAAACTTGCTCCTAAGTCTTCAGACTCCCAACCAATAGCTTTCATTGAAAAAAGATCAATAACACCTTTAAAATTTTCCTCACTTCCCCAAGGAATTTGAAAAGCAACTGGATTTGTACCCAGTCTTTCCTTCATTTCTTCAATCGCTGAATAAAAATCTGCTCCAATACGGTCCATTTTATTAATGAAAGCAATACGGGGTACTTCATATTTATCGGCTTGTCTCCAGACCGTCTCTGTTTGTGGTTCAACACCCCCACTGGCACAAATCACACACACAGCTCCATCAAGCACACGAAGTGAACGTTCTACTTCAATAGTAAAATCAACATGCCCGGGAGTATCAATGATATTCACTTGATGATCATTCCAATAACAAGTAGTTGCAGCTGAGGTAATTGTAATTCCTCGCTCTTGTTCCTGAGGCATCCAGTCCATGATTGCAGTGCCCTCATGAACTTCTCCAATTTTATGAGTTTTACCAGTGTAAAAGAGAATTCTCTCGGTAGTTGTAGTTTTCCCGGCATCAATATGAGCCATAATACCAATGTTTCGAATTTTATTTAAATCCACTGTTTTAGACATAGAAAACCTCGCTCTAGAATCCTCATCTTAACGAAATATCAAGAACACACTACAAAAAAAAAGAGCCAACAGTTATTTAAACTATTGGCTCTTTTATAAAAATAAATTTTAAAATCAATTACCAACGGAAGTGAGCAAATGCTTTGTTTGCTTCTGCCATTCGGTGAACATCTTCTCTTTTCTTCATCGCAACACCACGACCTTGAAACGCATCTAAGAGTTCACCTGAAAGACGATCAACCATTGTTCTTTCGCCTCTACTTCGTGCAGCATCAACTAACCACCGACAAGCCAAAGATCGTCTTCTAAATGGCTTTACTTCAACAGGAACCTGATAAGTTGCTCCACCTACTCTTCTAGACTTGACTTCCAGAACAGGCTTCACATTTTCAAGAGCCTTCTTAAAAAGTTTTAAACCATCTTCGCCAGCTTTTTGGCCTGCGGTTTCTACTGCTGAATAAAAAATCTTCTCAGCAACTGTCTTCTTCCCCTGAATCATCAAAGTATTAATGAACTTAGTAACAACAATGTCATTAAACTTTGGATCCGGTTGAATTTCATTTCTTTTATTAATCTTTTTACGAGCCATTTTAATTCACCTTACTGAAAAGAAATTAATTTCCGCCACCCTGAGGCTTCTTCGTTCCATACTTCGAACGACCTTGCTTCCGGTTTGCTACACCCTGAGCATCGAGAGTTCCCCGAACAGTATGATATCGAACTCCTGGAAGATCTTTTACTCTTCCTCCTCGAATCAACACAATACTGTGTTCCTGTAAATTGTGACCAATTCCAGGAATATAAGAGTTCACTTCAAACCCGTTTGTTAAACGAACCCGACAAACTTTTCTTAACGCCGAATTAGGCTTTTTAGGGGTTTGAGTAAAAACCCGAGTACAAACTCCTCGCCTCTGAGGACAGGCCTTCAGGGCTGGAGAGCCGGTCTTCCATTTTTTGTCGCTTCGTCCTTTACGGATCAATTGGCTAATTGTAGGCATTCACCTTCTCCTTAAAACTTAATCAAATGCAATTTTTTGCAGAGAAGCGAAAGTAGTCGAGTCAATGCCTAAGGTCAAGACAAGAATTTGTATTTTTTTGTTTTCTTTTTCAAAAAGCAAGAAGGATCTTTTTACAAAGATCCTTCTTATGCAAGCTTTTAAATCTATGTTTTTATTTAACTTTTAAAATCAAACTCTCTAAAAGTACAAAAAGAGAAAAATAAAAAGACTTGATAAATATACCCTTATAGAGGTAATAGGTCTTCATGATTTATACGATTTCTACTGAAAAAGAGTCAAAGGAACTTCTCCATACCTCTAAAAATCCAAATAGAACTCGCTTTCTCCACATTCTCCATGCCATTCAATCCCCACAAGACTTAAAAGCTCTTCCTGGGATTAAAATAAAAAAACTCCGAAAAGCCACTGAATCATACGAGATCTCTCACCCAGATTTTAATCTGTATTTCTCATTCTATGAAGGAACAATCACTGACTTGCGGAGAAGCTATGAAATTTAAAGGCTTTCAAACGATGATTCACCCTGGTGAAATTCTTCTTAAGGATTTTATCGAACCCAAAAAACTTTCTCAAAGACAGTTTGCCATCCAGATCAAATGGTCCACAAAGCGGCTAAATGAACTCGTCCTGGGAAAAAGAGGAATTTCTGCACAATCTGCTATTGAACTCAGTCGTTTCCTAGGAACTTCCCCAGAATTTTGGATGAGTTTACAAAACCAATGGGATCTTTACAAATACCAAGTGAAACAACAGAACTTAAATCGCTGATCACTGAGATTTAATTATTTACAAAAAGATCATCACTCTTGAATAATTTCTGCCAAACGGCCTCTTCTTAAAAATCGATGATACTCACAAACACGTTCTTGAAATGGCAAAGTCTCTCTTGATTTCAATACATCCATAAAAGTGAGTCTTAACGTTTGCTTTGGATCTAAGTGGGCACTATAAAGCACCGCATCTTTACACGCTTTAATTAAATCAATATCTAAACTTGCAGTTGCCGTTTGTGCATAAAGTATACAAAGTTCACTTTTATCCTGACCAAAAGGACGGTCCACTCCAGTTTCTTTTTCTCCTCGAAGCCTACTGAGTTCCTCATAATTTAAAATAGATTTTCTGAACATTCTCTCAAAAAATTTCCTAAAATTTCTCAATGTCCCATCTGTTAACGTTCGAGCTTTATTTAAATCTGAAGCAATTGAATCTAGATTTTGAACTCCAATCGATTCAAACTGCTGACTAATTTAAATCCCTGAAGCCATTAAAATATCTTGAACAGATGAAGAGTGATCAACAGGAGGATTCAGTTCACCTGACTCTAAACTTTCCATCATAAAAGTTTCAACTACAGTATTTATTCTTTCTGACAAAAAGCGAACTCCACGACTTCCCAATTGAAAATGATGAAATAAGCATTGAACTAATTTTTTTGAATTAATTTTGGCCTGATTGTCTACCTTCAAAAATTCACACACAGGTTCCACATTTTCAAGACTCTCTTGCTTTATTGCCATCGGAAGTTCAATAATAGAAATCGCTCGATTCACAACAAGATAAGTATCTTCAATTAAAGCTTTTCTATGCAAATTATCAAACTGTGTTCGCCCCTTCATTACATCTAACATTTCTCGAATTTGAATAAGAACTTCAAAAGGAGAGATATCATCAGGTGTTCGAAGCATTGAATTATTCATGATCGATTCCGGATCAGTAGATACATTTGCACTAAATTGATTTTCTACATTTTTAGAAACTTGAACTAGAATACTTTCCCAATTCGTTTGCAGTTGAGTAAAACTAAATCCAGGATTTTTCTCTAAAAGCTCATTATTTAAATATTGATCAGGAGAACTAAGCCCATCAAATTTAGGACACATTGAAATATCTTGACCCTCCCCAATTCCAATGACCAACCAACACAAATAACTAAATCGACTCCCAGAAAATGTAGAAAACGGCGTCACCTCAAAAGATCCTGATGCTGAATTTAAAGAAAACACTCCCAGCATCGTTCCCGAAGAAAGAGAACCCGCAAGGTCTTTAAGAACATTCCTTAAAATGTCTTTTTGGAGACCAGAATCCCCAGCTGCTAAGTCATATCTTCTTTTTGCCTCTCTCAATCCCCCTTCAATCTGAAAACCAATCAAATCTAAATCATAAACAGGATCCCAAGCTGCCCTTTGCCTTCCTCCTTCATATCGGTCATTAGGTGGAACTCCATTTTTAATAGACTGCAACCAATTCATTAAAACAGGAAGTCTTCTCTGTAATAAATCAATACCAATCCACACCGGATGAGCCTTCGCACCTGGTTTTTGATACTGCTTAATTTGATGCTTAAGAAGTTGCATTGAATCATCCGCATGACAATACAACTCTGTCATTGCCGTGGTTGCACAAGTCAATGCCAAAGGAATCTGAGTCGCATAAGCATCCCATATGGCACGTCTCACTCGATTGTGCCGAACAAATTCAAGCGTCGACCCAATAAGTTGTCCTACAACTTCTGTAACCGTCCCAACGACTGGGCCAATAAAGTTTCCACCGATAGCAACCAGCTGGGTTGCTAATAAGGCTGACGCTCCTGGAGAAGCGTTCAAACAAGAAGACAAACCATTCATTTGCCCTAACATCGACTTTAGTGTTTCATTAAACGCTCTCGTTTTTGAGAGAAGCCTCACACCACGAGACTCTAAACGAGAACGGATTAATGCCAATTCTATTTCTTGATTTGCAAGAGAAGAAACGATTGCAAGTTGTTCGTCGGGAGTTCCTGCTTCGTCATACGCCAGCTGTAACTGACGAACATGCTCTTCTGCTTTCCTCAACTCCAAAAAATCAGTGTCCTCCATGAGCATTTGAAACTCTTGGGAGGTTTGAGAAATTTTTTGTAGAAGTCCTACGTAGCCAGCACAAGCTTGTTGATTTTTTTGAGCCAATGACTCAAGCACACCGATAAATGCAGAAGATTGATTTAAAGCTCTTTGAGTCCACTCCCTTGCTTGTGGACATCCTCCTCGAAACGCCGAAATGACTTCTGAAGCAACTTGCTCTTCATTACGATGACATTTTGCCCCAAACAAGAAAGGAGTTAGTAGAAAAAAAAAGAACATTCGCTTTAAGGAGAACACACCAACCTCATCATCTCCCTATTGCCCAACCACGCAGATACCAATACGCAATATTTCTTGCTGTGTAAAGTCAGGAATCTAAAGTAAAATAGTACTTAATTTAATCAGTTTTTTAAAAATAAAAAAGCCGCCTTTCTTGATAAAGAAAGACGGCTTCCCTTACTTTTAAAATGAATTGATTAGTGCTTCATCGCCCGCCCTGATCTCTTCTTTTTTGCAGCCTTTGCTGCAGAAGCAATCACAGGAGGAGGAAGTTTGGTTAAAAAAGTCGATGGCTTGGCTAACTCTAATGCCAATCGAAGCACTTCATCGGCATGTTCTACTGGTATGATTTTCAGTCCTTTTTTAATTTCTTCCGGTACTTTTTTCAAGTCAGGAACATTTGCTTTAGGAATTAAGACTGTCTGAATATCAGAAATCTTAGCTGCTAAAAGCTTTTCCTTCAATCCTCCGATTTGAAGCACACGTCCTCGAAGAGTAATTTCACCGGTCATTGCAATATCTCTCTTCACTGGAATTCGAGTCAGAGCACTAGTAATTGCAGTGGCCATGGTAATCCCTGCAGAAGGTCCATCTTTAGGAACGGCTCCTTCAGGCACGTGGAGATGAAGATCTACTGTTTGATAAAAATCTCGATCTAATCCCATTGCTTCAGCTCGAGATCTCACATAAGTCATCGCAGTCTGAGCAGACTCTTGCATCACGTCACCCAGTTTTCCCGTAGCCTTGACTTGACCTTTTCCTGGAACAACTGAAACTTCAATTTGAAGTGTATCTCCCCCTGCCTCTGTATAAGCCAGTCCATTACAAAGCCCAATTTCACTTTGGTCTTCAATCTGACTTACCTGATATCGAGGAGGACCAAGAAGTTCCTCAAGGTCTTTTGCAGTTACATGAATCGCTTTTTTCAAAGATCGAACAGAGCTTCCTTTTTTCTTTGTCTTCTTAGCAGTTTTCTTTTTCTTAGAAAGAGAACCAATAGCTCCACCGGTATGTCCTTCAACAATCAGTTTAGCAACTTTTCTACAAAGAGTAGCAACCATTCGCTCTAAATTTCGAACCCCTGCTTCACGAGTATAATGACGAATCAAAGATCGAAGCGTTTCTTCATCCACTTTAATATCACTATCCGTTAAACCATGTTTTTCCATCTGTTTAGGAAGAAGATATTTTTTTGAAATGTTAAACTTCTCAATCTCAGTGTATCCACTAATGGTAATGACTTCCATTCGATCCAAAAGCGGTCTTGGAATATTATGAAGAGAGTTAGCAGTCAGTACAAACATTACATTTGATAAATCATAATCCACTTCAAGATAATGATCTCCGAAGTTCGCATTTTGCTCAGGATCCAAAACCTCTAATAAAGCAGAAGAAGGATCCCCCCTGAAGTCTGTACTCATCTTATCAACTTCATCAAAAAGAAAGACAGGATTTGAAGAATCTGCTTTCTTTAAATGTTGAATAATTTTTCCAGGAAGAGCACCAACATAAGTTCTACGGTGTCCACGAATCTCTGCTTCATCTCGAACTCCACCTAAGGAACAACGAACAAATTTCTTTTGAAGAGCTTCGGCAATAGAACGAGCAAGAGATGTTTTACCCACCCCAGGAGGACCTGCAAAACATAAAATCTGTCCTTTTGCTTTACTTGAAAGTGCTTTTACCGCTAAATATTCAATAATTCTCTCTTTCACATCTTCTAAACCATAATGATCTTCATCCAAGATTTCTCTTGCAACAACGACATCATTTCTATCCTTAGTCATTTTTCCCCAAGGCAAAGTAATGATCCAATCAATATAGTTTCGAACAACAGCGGCCTCAGCAGACATCGGTGACATCATTCGAAGCTTCTTTAATTCTTTCGTTACTTTATCTTTTGCTTCTTTAGAAAGAGGAATAGATTGAATTTGTTTTTCTATCGCTGCAATCTCAGCTTTAAATTCGTCTTGCTCTCCCAACTCTTTTTGAATGGCCTGCATTTGCTCATTCAAATAATATTCTTTTTGAGAGCGCTCCATTTGCTTTTTCACACGATTTCGAATCCGTTTTTCAACTCGAAGAATTTCAATCTCACCTTGCATGAGTTCAAGTAATCGGTTGAGACGTTCTGCTGCACTACCTACTTCTAAAATCTGCTGTTTATCTTCAAGTTTTAAATTAAGATGAGATACAACTAAGTCCGCCAATCGTGATGGATCTTCTACTGAATTCACACTCATGAGCATTTCAGGAGGAATTCGCTTATTGAGTTTTACATAATTTTCAAAGGTCGCTTTTAACGAACGAACCATTGCTTCTGTTTCAACGCCTTCATCATCTTCATCCAACATCTCTACAACTTCGGCACGAATCATTTCAGGCTGATCATCATAACTCTTAATTCGAGCCCTCTGCTTTCCTTCAACCAACACCTTCACTGTGTTGTCTGGAAGACGAAGGATTTGTAAAATAGTTCCCAATGTTCCTACTTCAAAAATATCATTTTGTCCTGGATTAACAGTCGTTGCTTGTCTTTGAGCAACAAGGAAAAGGTCCTTTTTTTCATTTACACATTCTTCAAGAGCATTAATCGATTTCTCTCTGCCAACAAACAGAGGAACCACCATGTGAGGAAAAATAATAACGTCCCTCAGTGGCAACACAGGAGCAACTTTGACTTCTCCAATTTGAGCTTTTTGTTTATTTTTAGTTGAATCACTCACGGTGACCTCCTCTTCCTTGGGGTTGCGAGAATCAGAATGGAATCATTCTGCAGGATAGGCCGAAACTTCATGAACCGACCCTGAATTCAATTCTACCTGGATTAAATAAGAATGTCAGTGATTTTTAACCTGACTTATGCGCTTTCAGCCTTCTCATTTTTATTCGTTTCAGCAGAAGCAGGAAGCTCCGACTTCATAATAAATCGAGGATGAGCCTTTTGAGTAATCACCTCTTCTGTAATGATGCACTTAGCGACTTCATCATTTGAAGGAAGATCATACATAATCTCCAACATACTTTGCTCTAGGATTGCCCTTAACCCTCGTGCTCCCGTTTTTCGGTCAATCGCCAACTTAGCGGCGGCTCGCAAAGCTTCTTCTTCAAATTCAAGTTCAACACCATCATACTCAAACAATTTAATATATTGTTTTGTCAAAGCATTCCGAGGTTCTTTCAAAATAGAGACTAAAGACTCTTCATCTAAATCTTCTAAAGTCGCAATCATTGGAAGCCTTCCAATGAATTCAGGAATCAGACCAAACCGTACCAGATCCTCGGGTTCTACCATGGCAGTCAGATCGGAAGCAGACTCTTCTTTTTTTGATGCGATATTTGCATTGAGTCCCATGCTACGACGCCCTTTTCTTGCGCCTACGATTTTATCCAACCCAACAAACGCTCCTCCAACAATGAAGAGAATATTTTTCGTATCCACTTGCATAAATTCTTGCTGAGGATGCTTTCTTCCTCCTTTAGGTGGAATATTTGCAACGGTTCCTTCGATAATTTTTAAAAGAGCTTGTTGAACCCCTTCTCCACTCACATCTCGAGTGATACTTGGGTTTTCACTTTTTCGAGAAATTTTATCAATTTCATCAATGTAAACAATTCCACGCTGTGCCTTTTCAACATTATTGTCACAAGCCTGAAGTAAATTTAGAATAATGTTCTCTACATCCTCCCCAACATAACCTGCTTCAGTCAAAGTCGTTGCATCTGCAACAGCAAAGGGAACATTCAGCATTTTAGCGAGAGTTTGCCCTAATAAAGTTTTTCCTGTTCCTGTTGGACCAATAAGAAGGATGTTACTTTTTTGAAGCTCCACTCCATCTGATTTTTTCTTAGAGTCTTGATGATTAATTCTTTTGTAATGATTATAAACAGCAACCGAAAGAATTCTTTTTGCACGTTCTTGACCAATGACGTAAGAGTCCAGAAAATTTTTAATTTCTGAAGGTTTAGGAATTTTATTTAAACTTTCTGAAGACGCACTGTCTTTAGTTCCTTCCTCAGCAATAATTTCATTACATAACTCTATGCACTCATCACAGATATAAACTGTTGGACCAGCAATGAGTTTTTTAACTTCCCGCTGACTTTTTCCACAAAATGAGCAACACAGATTACCGAAACCATCTCCAAACTTTTTTCCGTCCATCACGTTTCCTCTATTCCGTTTCCCGCTTTTGCACTACTTTGTCAATTAAGCCATATTCGGCAGCCTGCTCTGCGGAAAGATAGTTGTCTCTATCCGTATCGTTTTCAATCTCATCCAATGTTCGTCCGGTATGGTGAGCCATAATCGAATTAAGTCGCTTTTTTAGATATAAGATCTCATTTGCTTGAATTTGAATATCTGAAGCTTGACCTCTCGCTCCACCCAAAGGCTGATGAATCATAATTCGACTACTTGGCAAACTAAATCGCTTTCCTTTAGTCCCTGCAGTCAGCAATAATGCTCCCATGCTGGCGGCAAGCCCGAAGCAATAAGTCGATATATCACATTTAACAAATTGCATTACATCATAAATTCCAAGACCAGCAGTCACTGATCCTCCAGGAGAGTTAATGTAAAGATGAATATCCTTATCTGGATCAGAAGACTCTAGAAAAAACATCTGAGCGACCAACAAGTTTGCAACGGTATCATTGACCTCGGTACCGAGAAACAACATCCGATCCAGAAGCATACGAGAGTAAATATCGTACTGACGCTCTCCACGAGCCGTCTGTTCAATTACAACAGGATTAGGAATATAAGCACTAGGTGCTAAACTCTCGGAAAAGCCAACGGTCTGAGGCTCCATCAAATGATCGGGAATAAAACTTCTTGGATTTTTTGGAATTGAAATACTCATGGGTGCGTGGGTCTCCAAACTTAGGATTAAAGACAATAAAAAGGAATGTTAATTCCACCTCTCCTCAGTATAACCCTCTCTTCGGAAAGAGATCGAGTTTTGATGAAAAATAATCCTCTCTTTTTTAGGGTCTACCCCTAATATGCCTGAATTTTGACAAAAAAATTCGTTTTACTTTGATTCAGCGATTAATTCATCTTGGACTTGATCTAAATACTGGAGCATCACTTCCCTGAGCTGCTCTAAAGTCAAATCCTTTGGATTATGACCTGAATGATCAATCATATCACGCAGTTCATCCATTGCCTCCTCTTCAGGCAAACCAGATAAATTTGCAACGGTCTCAACCAAATCACCACCGATCAAACGATCTCGATTTTGGGAACTATCCATGTTCCATATCCCCCCGAGTCAAAGTGTATAGATAGATCGAAAGGACATGCAACTTTTTTTTTCATCATAAAAGTTCAACTAAAAAAAATACGCAATTTTCTATAACGCTTTGGGTTGACGAAATTAAATATCTTTGTAAATACCCCCCTCAGGAACAAGGGGTAATTATGAGAATTTCAAAAAAATGGGTACCATTATTTTTACTACTAACAGTAACTGCATGTAATCAAACAACTAATACTTCAGATCCTCGATGCATTCGTCCAGACTCACCTCACTATGTCATTAAAGATCACAATCAAGTCATTGGATTTTTCAAAGATTACCAATCCACCGAAACAGAAAGCTCAATTCTTCTTTCACTAGAAAACGTTGTCATCACGCAAAAAGAAATTGTTGAACCGTGGGCACTTGCAGGAAAAATGAGGGAGTTAAGCTTGGGTTTTGAGAAAAAAGACCTTCTAAAAGATCTCTATCTCTATGATGTTAATGAATATGGAACTATTTCTCCTGAAGAACTTTGGGTAGACGCTCAGGTTCTTGATGGAGAGGCAATGACCGACCTTGAATCGTGCGTTCTTTTTGAAAAGGTAGATCTTGAAATAAAAGAAACTCGTCCTCATAAAAAGCCTTTTTACCCAGACATTCAAATTGTTCTATAAATCAGGTAAGCTCATCCACATGAAAAATAAAAAAACACCTGAAGACTCATCAGTAACCATGTCAGAAATTGTTCTCCCTTCACATGCAAATGCACTTGGAAGTATTTTTGGGGGAACAATCATGTCATGGATCGATATTGCAGGTGCAATATCAGCAGGAAAACATGCGAGAAACATTGTAGTCACTGCTTCAATAGATGCGCTTCACTTTATTGCTCCAGTCAGAGTAGGTCATGTCGTTACCATCAAAGCAAGCGTGAACCGAGCGTGGAGATCTTCGATGGAAGTAGGTGTTCGCGTAGATTCCGAAGATCTTCTCACTGGAAAAACGGTTCATAATGTAACTGCGTATACAACATTCGTTGCTTTAGATAAAAATGGGAAGCCTACGACGGTTCCTGAACTTACACCGGATACTCCTGAAGATAGACGTCGTTTTGAGCAAGCTCTTCTAAGAAAAGAAAGCCGTTTAGAACTATTACAGGAATACAAAAAGAACGGCCATCTATAAAGATAGACTTTATCCGTGCCCACCCATTAAAAATGGCTCTCTCAAAAAAGAGGTATTTCTTCTACGAGTATGATCCAAAAAGAAAGAATGAGCTCCCTCCCATACCTGTTCTGAGTCTTTTGTTTGGAATACAAATCTTCGAAACTCAGCCCCTCCAGGATAACCTGCCGAGTACCAAGCAAGGAACTTTTTTACATGAAGCATTGCTTTGTTTTCATGAAACTGCTCTAAAAGATATTTTTTTTGAATTTTGAGTAAAGACAAATAATCATCACCAGTCGGATCATTATAAGAATTCCCTTTTAATACTTCGTTTGCCTGTTCAAAAATAAACGGATTTCGAAGAGCACCTCGACCAATCATGACCGCATCGACTCCATACGTTTTAAGTTTATGAACCGCACTTTCAGGAGTCGTAATGTCTCCGTTACCGATAATTGGTAAAGAAGATTTCGCCTTTACTTCGCCTAGATAATCCCAATCCGCAAGTCCGCTATAACCTTGTGCTCGAGTTCTTCCATGAATTGCTACCCAAGCCACTCCTGCATCCTCTGCAACTTTTACAATTTCATGAGCATTTACAGATTCAGAATCCCATCCAATTCTGATTTTAATAGTCACAGGAATCGAAACAGAGCTCACCATTGCAGAAAGAGTTTTTCCTAAGGAAACAGGATCTTTACACATTGCTGAACCTGCACCTTTTTTTACAACCTTCGGAACAGGACACCCTAAATTTAAATCAACAAAATCAGCTCCCTTTTTTTCAATGAGCTGACAAGACTTCACTAAATTTTCTGTAGATTCTCCAAAAATCTGTAATCCAATGACCCTTTCGTCTTCTTCGAAATGTAAAAGATCTAATGTACGTTGACTTGCATATTCAATTCCATTAGCAGAAACGAGTTCAGAAATGACCAATGCACTCCCTCTTTTTCGCATTAATCTACGAAAAGGAGAGTTTGTGATTCCAGCCATAGGAGCAAGAATGAAGGGATTATCGATCTCAAACGGACCTAACTGAATACTCAAAATGAGAAACCTTTCACCCCCAAAACCCCATTACTCTTCATTCATCAATGAAAGAACATCATCCTTTTCTTTAGCAAGAGCTCCTGTCAAATTCTCATGTCCTGAATCAGTCACTAAAATATCGTCCTCAATTCGGACTCCAATTCCTCTATACTTTTCAGGGCAAAGCTCATCAGAAGGTAAACAATAAATACCTGGCTCAACCGTTAAAACCATTCCTGGCTCTAACTTTCTTTGTTCTCCATCTTTATCAAAATAAAGTCCAACATCATGAACATCGATACCTAAAAAATGTCCAATCTTATGTGGATAGTAATTCTTGTAATCTTCTCGAGCAATTGCCTCACGAGGAGGTCCTTTAAAAAAACCAAGTCCCATCAATCCCTCAGTAATCACTTCAATTGAATTCTGATGCAACTCTTTAAAAGTCACTCCTGGCTTAACTAAGTCCACTGTTGTTTTTTGAGCTTTTAAAACAATATCGTAAATCTTCTCTTGTTCTTGAGTAAATTCCGTTCCCACTGGGAAAGTACGAGTAATATCGGAAGCGTAATAACCATACTCTCCACCTGCATCAATCAAAAGAAGGTCCCCATCGTTTAGTACTTCATTATTTGCTTTGTAATGAAGACAGGTTGCATTTTTTCCTCCCCCAACAATACTTTCGTATGCAATCCGAGGACACCCATGAGATTCATAAACAGAATTCAACAAAGCGGAAACTTCATACTCCATCATCCCTGGACGAACTTTTTTCATTGCCATTTGATGAGCTTTAACATTGATCTCAGCAGCTTTTTTCATCAAAGCAATTTCTTCTTTGCTTTTAATCAGCCTCATTTCACCTAGAGGCTCTCTTAAATCGTGCATTGATTTAAGCCCATAACCACTTCGACCTGTTTTTTGACGGACTTTTTCTAAAGACTCAATCATCAGTTGATCAAACCGAAAATCCTGCCCTAAGGTGACATAAACTTCTTGTGAACGAGAAATATAGTCCGTAAGACGAGATTGAAATTCTGAGACTGGATAAGCTTCATCCACATGAAAATATTTTTTTGCTCCTTCGATTCCGTACATTTCTCCTTCCCAAAGCTCCTGATGTGGGTCTTTCGGATGGACAAACAAAATAGAACGGTTTGTTCCTTCTGAAGTAGCTGGGGCAAGAACTAAAAAACTATCCACCTCTTCAAACCCTGAAAGATAGTAAAAATTAGACTCTTGTCTAAAAGAAAACGGAACGTCTGGATTCCTCAAGCGACTCTTTTGAGAAGGAAGCACAAAAAGAGCTCCCTCATGAGCTTTCATCAGTTGTTCACGTCTTTTTTGGTAATAATTTGGGATATCTTTATTAATCATAGTCCGCGGAACATACCATGCTAAACCGCTGTTTTCCAAACCGTTTTAGGATTGTTCTCTGAATTCAAACATCTTAAAAAAGCAATAAACAAATAAGTTAACTATATGTTTTTAAATAGAAAATAATCATTTTGAGTTTTTGACACAATCATCACAACAAGATACATAAAGAAGCCGGAACAAAGGGGATTTCTATGAAACAATGGGCTATCGCAAGTTTAATTTTTTTGAGTAGTACTACACAAGCAAGTCAATCTGCTCATTCCTTTTCCTGTCGACTCTCTCCAGAAACCCAAAAAAAATTAAAAGGACCCGAAGGAAAACAAAAACTCGGTTTAATAACTCAGTTGAGTGGATCTTACACCGAATTTCCAGATGATATAGAAGAAGTTAAAATCGAATTTTTAATTTGTTCAAGTAATTCTTGCGTCGTTTCTGTAGGGCAAAAAATGCTTTTTTCTCGTTATGAAAAACTCGAAAACAATAAAATTGAATTCGGTTCAATGAGCGTACCAGTTCTCAACCAGAAGTACCCTAAACCGCATCTTTTTGGGAACTTCGTTCTCAATAAAACAACTGGCGAACTCAAATACACTATTTTAACAACCCAAATCAAAGACCAAAAATTCCAAACTGTTTCCTTAAAGTCATATTCTTATCTTTGTAAAATTGATTAATTTCACGTCTCTTAATCGAGAACTCCTGATTTCATCTGATTCTTAATAAATTGTTTTAAGGTCACAACTAAGCTGTATTCAATTTGAGGACGCTGATATTTATACCTTTTTAATTTTTAAGTTATTTTTTCAATGAGTTATAAAAATAAAGACTTCAATTTTTCCAACATTTCAATTGCATTCCTACAATAATTAGAATACACAGTGCGTCATGAATTTCCGGCTAAATTCTCCTCCTACAGACCAACCTCCCTCCGTTCTTCAGTACGTTGATGTTCATGAATTCTTAAAGGATGTTTATCAATTTCGAAAAAATAAAGAGTTGGATTTTAGCTACTTAACTTGGTCTAAAGAACTTGGATTCAAAAGTCGTACCTTTCTCCAATTAGTTGTTACAGGAAAACGAAAAATCACAGACAAATCCCTTTCGAGTTTTATTACAGGACTTTCTTTAAAAAAAAAAAGAAACTGAATACTTTGAACTTCTTGTCAAACTATCTCGCGCAAATACATTAAATCGAAGAGAGCAAATTCTTTCTGAAGTCACAAAAAGAACTCAAAACTCAAGAGCACAGTCCGTGCTCCTAGACCATCATCAGTTATACTCATCGGAACTTGGTCCCCAAGTTCAAACATTACTTACTTTAAAAGATTGGAATGCGACTGCTAAAAAAATTGCTACAGTATTAAATAGCTCTATTTCAGAAATTGAAAACCTTCTTCATATTTTAAAAAATCTAGATTTAGCAACGGTTCAAAATGGCATTTGGACCGCAAAAACTCCAGAGTTTCATACCAAAGATTCTTTAGGAGATCTCACTTTACAAACTTTTCATAAAAAAAGTTTACTCACAGCTATTCGACATCTGGACTCTCCTCCCAAAAATCGAAGATACTTTGCAGTTCACCTCACTCTCGATGATCAACAAATGGAAGAGCTTGCAACTGAAATGAAAAAAACTTGTTTTGAATACCTTTCTAAATTTGGAACAGATTCATCAAAAAACAAAAGACTTTATCAAATTAATTTAAATTTAATCCCCGTTTCCCCCCAACTCAGTACTGAAAAACCAAAGTCCGTGCCAGTGGGAGGAGCATCATCCCTCAAACAAGGAGAAAAACATGACTAAGCATGTTACGACTATCTTAATTGCGTTGTTTTTTTGGACACAGCCAGGGTTCTCTCGTCCACAAACCGTCTTCACTCAAGAAGGAGGAGGAGTTACTGGAAGTGGAAGCGATGGAATTTTATCAAATAAAATACAGATCGAGAGTTATAATTTTTCTGATGTTATTCTCTCTCAATCAAAAACAGGGTCAATTCGCCTATCCGGCCTTCCACATCCAAAGCAACCTCCTTCATATAAAATTAGAAAATGTCTCTATAAAAAAAATTCTAATCAAAAAATAAGAAGAAATTCTTGTGGTCTATTTGAATCCTTTCCTTTAGGCTCTCAAGTTTATGTTAATCCTGGAGTCTACCAACTAAGCTATTCTGGAACCTTTTATTCTCATAATATCGATATCAAAGCAGGAGATCATAAAGAGCTTCATCTAAAAAATATAGTTATTCCTGAAAGCTATGGTCGAACCGTAGATATCGTAAGAAATTTTTCAGACGAAAACGAAAAAAATAAAATACTCAAGGAGGCTTTTGACACAAGTAAAGAAGCAGCTTCAATAGTATTTGAACTCAACCACGAAGATTCATTAAACGCTTTTAATAATATTCGAACTCGTTTTCCAAGAACTAACAGAAAAATTAATAGAGATAAATTTTTTCTTTTAATTAATTTGGGATCCCGGTCCTACTCTCAGTCATATAAATTTCTTAAAACCTTTAACTCTCTTAAAGAATTAAAAAAAGAACACTTTGACGGTGAAGAACTATATTTCCCTTTACACGAGAATGATATTTCTTTACTGGATAGACTTTCAATTTTTTCTTCTCATCAATCTATTTATTTTCCTGGAAGAATAAGTCTCTCTGGTGACATTAAACTGACCGAAATTAACAACGATTTACTTAAAATTGACAATTCAAAACTAACTCAACGCTCATGTTCTAATGGCCACATAAATCTTCGTCGAGCGGGTTGTAAACGAGCGATTAGACGGACAAAAAAGAACGATTTCAAAATGCTTTATCAACTTTATGGATTATTTAAATTTCCAGATTACGCCGCTGTAGGGTCAAATATTTTTATCGGAAACAATGAACAAAGCATAGCTGTATTTCCCGGAGCATACGAAATCAGAATTTTTGATTCAATTACATCCGCTTTTTTAAATAAAGAAGAGGTAGTCGTTGAAGAATAGCATCGTTATTCTCCTGAGTTTTTGTATCACATCATTAAAAGCTCAGGAGATTCCATCATTTACAGTCAGTAAAGACAGACAGTTTCATTACTTAACTCACAGAAAAGCAGAAGCTTTAAAGGGAGATTTTCCATTCTCTTTATATGTTTATAAATCTAAAAAAAAACAATGTGCAAAAAATTCTTTTCAAATAATTAACGAATTTAATAAAATCATCAAAGACTCTCTATTTTTAAAACAACTCGACTGGTTACAGTCATCCGTTGAGGATTCTATTTTATCAAAAGACCTTTATGTTGTTTTAGATGACTTTGGAGAAAATCCTCATTTTTTAAGTTTTTACGTTCATCAAGTTTTAAAAAAACCAATAGATCTAATATCAATTGATTGCTTAACTCGCTCGCAACCTTATTGGAGCACTTATCTCATTCATGAGTTAACTCACTACATTTTGAGAAAGAAAAATCTTCCTTCATGGTTTGAAGAAGGACTAGCGCAAACCATAGAAATCAATTTACAAGGAAGCCGACCTCTCCTGAGTATTAATCGTTTAAAAGAATCCCATAAGATACCAGATTTTTTTATCGAACCAAAACCATTTAAAGATCCTCTTTCTTACGGAATGAGCTTTCTTTTTGTTAATTATTTAAAAAATCACTTTGGAGGAGAAGCCCTTTTAAAAGAAATGATTCGCTCTTCTTATTCAAAAAACTTTTTAAAAGAAACAATCACTTCGATTGCCAATAAAGATTCATTAAATCTTTCATCAGAAGTAAAAGAAAAGTTTACTCCTTTAGGAATTTTAAGACACTTTGCTGCAGCTTTTGCTATAGGAAATTCAAAAAAAGAATTCTTTGACATTCAGTATTGGAAAGGGTTTTCTTGGTCTATCAACTTTCCTAAAAGAAAAGAAATGATTCAACCCATGGGATTTCGAATTTATTCAGGAACTCGACGTCCTTTTTCTGTTAATTCTGAGCTGGAATACTATCAAGTTTTTCATAGTTTTGAGCAGTATCAATTCTTACCTGGAATAGAACGTAGAAATCGAGACCCTCTCTTTTATTTGATTCTCAATCCCACTTTAAAGCCCCTACCTGTGGGAGGGGCTGAATTTTAAACTCAAAACATGTAAATCACTGTTTTTAAAATGATTTCATTTTATTAAATTATTTCACACAGGCATTTGACATACCTAAATAGTCAAGATATATTGCCGATGCTTATTTAAGGAGTTTTTATGAAAGCGACTATTTTGACTATTGCCTCTTTACTATCGATCTCTGCTCTTGCTGAAGAAAAAATTCATCCAGACTTTTCATGTACCATCAGCAAAAATAGTGTTGCTCGAATGAAAAACGAAGAAAGAATTACAGGTGAACGAAATCGGATTGGTTATGCAACTAAGATTCATGGATTTCTCATTGAAAATTCTCCAAAAGGGTATACACACATGATTCGACTAGAAGACTACTCAGACACTAACAAAGGTGTCATTGGTTTTGAGAGAGACTTTAAATACAGTCGCATTGAAGATCTCGGAGAAGAAATCATAGAGTATAGCTCTCTTGAGATTCCACTTAAAACCAATCATCAAAACCCTCTTGAAACTCGTTATGCTAAGTTTATTTTAGACTTTAGAAAAAAACCTGTTTTAAACTACATCATTCAATTCAGAGGAACTATTGATAAAAAGTATGTTGGAATCTATGAGAAGTCTTACCAATACGACTGTCAATTTCATGCACTGGATTTCTAATCATGAAAATTCTAATTCTTTTAACAACTCTAAGTTTTGGGATCATCGCTCAAGCAACAAATGAAGACGACCCGACTAAAAAAGACGATCGCACATGTCAGTATAGATTCGCAAAACGAAAAGGCACTGCTGGAACCCCCCAACCGATTCCAAGAGCACAGAGACAACGAATCGATTTAGAAAAATCTCGTCCTATTCCTCCAGTCAGACCTGAAAATAAAAAAATGCCAATCTCATTGCTCGCTATAGAAGAAAAAATAGAACAAGTGATTCACCTCCTTTTATTTTTCACTTTCAATCTACTCGAAAATTCACAGCTAAAGAGTATGTCGAGAATTTAAATCATGGACTCATTTCTCAAGGGACATACAGATATACAAATATGAGTGTTTCAACTTGGATGCATTTTTATGATATTCCTAAATTTGATGAACTCATGAGAAGAGTTCTAAAAGTAAATATTGACAATGTTGTGACTCGTGTTCCTGAGGTGATTAAAAAAATAGCCCAATCCCATTCCGCATTTTCTTCTTATGCAACCGAAGAAATGCTTGAAAGACATCTCTTTCATCCATTTCGTATACAATGGGGGGTTGCTGCTCGTGATTTAGGAACTAGTCTTTCTTTGATGAAACATAAAAAACAAAATGATTCTTCTTATGCGACAACTTCTCTTCTAAATAAAATTGAAATACAAATGAAAGATTTCCTAAACCCTGGAAACAAAGTCACTCTCCCGTCTGAGAACGATAAACCAGAGGAAGTAAAAGACTTTAGACATCCGATTATCGCTTATTTTGAGCGAATCCTTGAAGAAGAGTCAAACCACAGAATCAAAAACCCTGAAAAAGAACAGGAACGACAATTACGAATTCCATTTATTGTTCAACTCATTGACATCATCGAAGGAGATATGAAATCAGGTATCATTGAAGAAACGCCTGGACTGATCTCTCCGGAGCTAAGAATGCAAATTCAAAATGTAAATTCTACGACGGTAAAACCAGAAGGTATCAGCATTTTTGTAAGAGATGCTATTTACAAAACCCCTCGCTGAATTTGATCTCTTTCAATTGCTTCAAAAAGAGCTCTAAAATTTCCTTCTCCGAAACCTTGATTTTGTTTTCTTTGAATAAACTCAAAAAAGAATGGACCTACAATTTCTTTGGTAAAAATTTGCATTAAATACCCTTGATCATCTCCATCCAAAAGAATCTGCAAGTCTTCAAGTACTTCGATGGACTCGGTCACACCTGGAACTCTCGTTGGAACTGCTTCATAATAAGTATGTGGAACTTGTAAAAATTCATACTTTGAGTTTCTTAAGTTTTTCACACAAGAAAGAATATCAGTCGTTAAAAAAGCAAGGTGTTGAACACCTGCGCCGTGAAATCGATCAACAAATTCTTGAACCTGACTTTCTGGTTCTGTTGCTTCGTTAATAGGAACTTTGATCTTACCATTTTCAGATTGAACTACATCTGAAATTAATCCTGTCTTTCCCGTTCGAATATCGAAATGCCGAACTACTCCAAACCCGAAAATATCTTTATACCAATCGACCCAGGTCTGCATTTCCCCAATTCCTACATTATTTGTAAGATGATCAATGAGTCGAATTCCATGAGGAGAAGGGCTTTCTAAACGCTCGACCACAAGACCTTGATCAAAGAGTGCGTTTTCACAAGAACTCTCTCTTTGAATAAATGCATAACGAAGATCACCTGGGGTCCAAATCTCAGAACGCACCACTTTTCCATTTTCAGTTTGATAAACCTGCGGCTCCATTGCAGGACGTGCCCCTTTTTTCACCGTTTCTTCAAATGCAGCGACAGAATCATCTACATCCAAGGCCAAAACAGAAATTCCATCTCCATGTTTTTTCTGAAAATCAGTTAAATTATTTTTTTGATTGGAGTCCACCTGCGTAAGTAAAATTCGTACAAACCCCTGGGCAAAAACCGAAGTGAGTTGTTCTTGGTTAATTCTTTGGCCAATTTTTTCAAAACCAAGCCGCATCCAAATATCTTCATGGGTTTTTAAATCAGAAACAGCAAACTCTACATGGTCAAAACCTTGATTTTGTATTTTCATCTTATTCTCCTTAAAAAGCCCAATGAAACTATCATTGTCTATTCTTTTTGACAGCTAGAATATGTGATCTTACTTTTCTTGAGTCGATCCTGGATTTGAATCCAAATCGCTATGCGTTAAACCAGGAAGCATTCCATCGACATTTTGGCGTTCATCAACATAATTTACGTAAGTATAGTCAGAAAGTAAATTTTGATAGAAGTCTAAATATTCATATCCTTGCTTACGGTGGATCACTTTATCTCTCACTTTTTCATCAACTACTTTTTTAAATTCTTTTTTCAACCACGGAGAACTATACTGAATCCACTCCAGAACCTCTGAAAGACTATTTCCCCGGATCGCTTCTTCAATATAATAACCGTCATTTTCATTCTCATCTAAAAACACATGAACTTCATTGACTCGGCCAAACAAATTATGAAGGTCTCCCATAATGTCTTGATATGCTCCCATTAAAAAGAACCCTAGATAATAAGGCTTTCCAGACTCTAATGGATGAACTTTTAATGTTTCATTCACCTCTCTTAAATCAATAAATTTATTAATTTTCCCATCAGAATCACAAGTAATATCTACCAATATAGAATCTACTGTTGGTTCTTCATTTAATCGATGAATAGGAATCACTGGAAAAAGATGCTGGATTGCCCAATGATCCGGCATCGATTGAAAAAGAGAAAAATTACACAGATACTGATGAGCCAAATCTTTTTTTAGATCATTTAATTCATCTGGAATGTAACGTAGACTTTTCGCTTTTTTACTCACTTCTTTACATATGGTCCAAAAAAGCTGTTCAATTTTTGCTCGATCCTCTAATGACAATAAACCCACTTTAAAAAGATTTAGACCATCTTCTTTTAAATGAAGAGCATCATGATAATTCTCAAGAAGCTTCTTAGTGGTTAAACTCTCTAAAACCTCTCTCATTTTTTTCACTTGTTCGTGCTCATCATCTGATTCTTTAAAAAGAAAATCTTCTTTAAAATCTGGTTCAGTCATTTGGATTTTTCCAAAAACATCAACAACTAAAACAGAATGATGAGCTACAATTGCTCGACCGCTCTCAGAAACGATATGAGGATGTTTTACCTCTTCTGCATCACAAACTTCTTTAATGGAATAAACCACATCTGCTACATACTCTTCTAAAGAATAGTTCATTGAACTATCGTAATCAGTAGAAGAACCATCATAATCCACTCCAAGACCTCCCCCTACATCTAGATAATCTAAATCTAAGCCCATCTTTTGGAGTTTAGAGTAAATCCGAGCAGCCTCTTTTGTTGCATTACTAATCGTTCGAATATTTGTAATTTGAGATCCAACATGGAAGTGTAAAAGCTTAAAGCAATCCTCCATCTTTTCTTCTTTGAGTCGATAAACTACTTTTAAAATCTCGGGAGTAGAAAGTCCGAACTTTGCAAAGTCCCCACCACTACTTTCCCATTTTCCACTTCCACGAGTTGAGAGCTTAGACCGCACACCAATCAAAGGTCGTATATTTAGCTCTTTAGATAGACGAATGACATGATCCAGCTCGCTTAATTTTTCAACGACAACAAAAACTTTTTTTCCTAATTTTTTTCCTAAAAGAGCGGTTTTAATAATGTCTGAATCTTTGTACCCATTACAAATGACCAACGCTTCTGGAGATAAATCCATTGCCACTACTGCTGCTAACTCAGTTTTTGAGCCTGCTTCTAAACCATAGTCATAGGGTTTCCCGGCATCGACAATCTCCTCAACCACTTCTCTCATTTGATTGACTTTAATCGGATACACACCTCGGTACTGCCCTTGATATTCTGCTTCTTCAATGGATTTTCGAAAGGTTTCGTTGAGTCGAATCACTCGATCTCGAATGATGTCCTGAAAACGAATTAAAACCGGAAACTTTAGTTTTCTATTCTTCACTTCATCTAAGACCTGAGTTAAATCAATTCCCGGTCCAGATGATCGTTCAGGATAAACCACGAGGTTTCCTGCATCGTTTACATTAAAGTACCCATCACCCCAATTTTGAATATGATAAAGTTTTAAAGATTCTGAAATGTCCCATGTTTTCATTGTCATCAGGATTTCGTAGCACGCACTCTAGAGCCTGACAACAATAGATTGGAATGACATTTATAAAGGTCATTCACTCAGAAAGAGGAGCAATCATGCCCCCTTTTAACTTTCTGACAAAGTCATCTTTATTTCCAAAAAGATCATCATCGATTTCCGTTCGAATCATAAAGTCATTCCCAAGAGCACCTTTTAAAGACTGAAGTGTGAATAAACGATGAGTGTACGTATACTCGTCTGTTCGAGAATTATACGTCTGTTTATAAGGACCCGAACATTTCATAAAAAAGTTCTGAATTTCAGGCCTTTGATCATCATGCTTAAACCACAACTTAACCCAAGTGAATTTATACTTCGTATCAAAACCAGTTCCTGTAGCATGAACCTCTAAGGCCGAACCCTTTTTTAGGGTCACTCTCTGTGAATCCAAGGAGGACTCTTTTCTTTTATAGTAAGAAAGTCGACAATAAGAATCGACAGCACCGAACGAACTGACACGGTCTTCCCATTCAGCATTAGACTCCTCAGAACGCTGATCCTTACATCCGCCATCATAACAATCAATAAAATCCTCGTTTGCTAGAAAAGAAATATCCCTGTTCAAAATTAAAAGATCATCTTTAGCAAACTGACCTACAACTAACCTTGAATCATCACAAGCAGTTAAACTTAAAACCAACAAAAGAATAATCATTTTTTTCATAAATGCTGCATAGCACAAAAAAAACAAGAAACAACAACTATAATCATTCGCGTAGGACTATAAGCCGGGTTCTGTCTTCACATTGCTGTGGAGGCGACCATTCATCTAGGATCATCATTACTGATCATCTCATGCAATCAACCCGGAAGCAGATCGAGCCAATCTGTTGCTTCCCTATTTGATCTTGCTCCAAGTAGGGTTTACCGTGCCACTTAAATCACTTTAAGCGCGGTGGGCTCTTACCCCACCCTTTCACCCTTACCTCCGAAGAGGCGGTTTTCTTTCTGTTGCACTTGCCGTCAGTCAAAGACTGCCTGGCCGTTAGCCAGTACTCTGCTCTATGGAGCCCGGACTTTCCTCCCGCTGAAATTCAGCCAGCGATCGCCCGTCCTACGCAAACTTTTTATTCAGCAGAAGCAGAAACATAAAGGATTCGATTACATGATGGACATTCATGAATTTCTTCCATTTTTCTGATTTGATTCGCCGCCTGAGGCGGAAGAGAAATATGACAACCTGAACATTGATTACCCACCATAGGTGCCATACCCATACCACTTCTTGCTTTTCGGATACGATCGTATCGACTTAAAATACTGTTAGAAATATCAGATAAATAATTCTTTCTTTCGGAAAGCAGCTCTTGAAGATCCCCATCGATTTTTTGAGTTTCCCCAGAAACTTCAGCAGCTTTACTGTCCATTTCAGTTTTTACCGTATTACACTTTTCTTCTAAATCTTTTAACGATTCTTCAAACTGATTAAAATTATCTTGGATTTTTGCTTTTTGACTTTCTAAGTCTGCACTCATTTTTTTGAGTTGATCCACTTCTTTAGTTGCTGCTTGAAATTCTTTATTATCAGAAACACTTTGAAGCTTTTCCTCTGCACGCTTCATGCGAGAATGATTCATTTCTAAAGCACCATTAATTTGAGTCATTTTTGTTTGAACTTGAGAAGCTTCTTCTTTTTTCTCATCCCAAGATCTCTGGGCCATTAAATACATCTTTTCTAAATTCTTCAGCTCATTCGGCTTTGATGCTTTCTCGTTCTCCAAATGAAGAATTTTAATATCTAGTTCTTGTACGAAGGTAAGTTTTTGAATTTGTTCTGAGTAAGATAAAGACACTCGGTTCTCCTATTTCACCCCATGCATTTTTTGAAGGGGTTGATGATTCATTGCCACGTTTAATCCTAATTGCTCCAGCCACTGACCCATGATTTGAATATAAAAATATTCACTCTCACGGTGTCCAAGCTCCATGACAGCCATTCCACTTCGGGCCCCTCGAATCACATCATGGTAATCGGCTTCCCCGGTGATAAACAAATCACACCGCTGCGAAAGAGCAGCATCAATAAAGGAAGCTCCCTTACCTGCAACAAATCCAATCCGTTGGACCGTATGAGGGACCGGCTCTGTCAAGAAAAAGCCGTCTATTTTAAACAGGCTTTTAACACGTTCAGCTACTTCTGAAAAGGGTTTCCGCTCATTAAACTCTCCCCAAAATCCATACCCGAGTCCTGAAATCAACCCCTTCCCTGAAGGCTCCTGACTTACAGGATATAAATCATAAGCAACCTCCTCATAAGGATGAGCCTCCATCATTGCTCTAATCACCGATTTTAGGCTTCTTGTTGGAACAATCGTCTCAAATCGAATTTCTTCAACTTCCTCTAATTGTTGAGGTTTTCCAATAAAAGGACGAGAACCTTCATTTCCACGAAAACTCCCTTTTCCAGGGATTTCAAAACCACAGCTGTCATAGGCACCCACACTCCCTGCTCCTGCCTCAAACATTGCTGTTTTGACCGAAGACTGGTGGGAACGAGGAAGAAAAACTACGATTTTTGTGAGTGTTGTCGTTCCTGCTTTTGGACGATCAATCAGTCTCCCCAGAGGTTTTACCCCCAAGCCAGAAGATACCGTCGTCGCAACTTCGAGCGCACATTGATCAAAATTAGTATGATACGAAGCAATCGCAATTTTATTTTCTAAGGCTCGAAACATTTGAGTTTCAAGAGCCAACGGACTTCGAGGCAGCCATTTTTTTAACCCCCTAAAAATACAAGGATGATGATTTACAATCAGAGAATCTCCACGCTCAATGGCTTGATCAACTACATCAGAAGTCAAATCCACAGAAACCGTTGCCCCATGAGTTTCCCAGTGAGGGTCGCCTACTAAAAGACCGACATTGTCCCACGATTCTGCTGTTGATGAAGGAGCTTTTTGTTCGAGGTATCGAATGATCGATTGTATTGATTTTTTTTGCATAAGGCATGCTATCTAGGTTTGAAGATCCTTTCAAACCGTTCTTTTTTCTTTCAATTCAAAACAAAACAAGTTAAATACTCAAGAATTGAAAGGATCTCTTATGAAAAAGATTGTATTGCTCATTGCATGTCTATCTCTCACTTCCTCTGCGTTTGCGAAGAAAAGGTCATTTGGCCTCGGGATTATCGTAGGTGAACCTACAGGGATCACTGGAAAGTATTTTTTTGATCAAACTCAGGCAGTTGATTTTGGGATCTCATATAGTTTTGATAAGTTTGTGTATGCTTATGCAGATTACCTGAAACATTTTCCTCATGCTTTTGGAAAGAGCTCAAAATTCGTCTATGAACTTGCTCCCTATGTAGGAGTCGGTCTTGGAGTAGGACTCGATCATGATGTTCTAGTTGCAGCAAGAATTCCGTTGGGAATTGAATGGATGATTCCTCGATCTCAAATTGGACTTTTTCTAGAGCTCGTTCCTGGACTCGCAGTGATTCCTTCCACAACTTTTCGCTTTGGTGGGGGAATTGGAGTACGATTCTTTTTCTAAGCTAATAAGAAAATAAAAAAGGAAGTGCTTCAAAAATATTCATAAATGTTGGACGATAGATATTTCTGCGAATCATTTCCTCTTCTCTTTTCCAATAGTGAAGTGTTGCTGCAGGCCAGCCATATCCCCATGCATAACTGGTTGGATTTTTATGTTCTTCAAAAACATAGGCTTCGGGATATCGATTAAACCTCGAAATAATTTTGCTCATCAGTCTTAATCCCTTCATTCGTTTTTGTTTTGCTTTATTCAACAAAAACGCTCTCTTTTGTGTGTGTTTTCCATAAGTAAGAGCTTTTCTTAAGAAATAAGAATGAGAGAGTCTTAAAAAAGTCATGTTCATTAACGCTCTTAGTTCTAAATTTTTTATCTCTTTAGTCTTTGGAAGAGCATCTAAAGCAACCTCTAATTGTGCTGCTTGAACTCCAGCTAAAATAGGGTTTTTACTCAGTTCCTTTAAAAGTCTTCTTTCATGGATTGGACTTCCAATCAAAGGGAGTTCATCAAATAAATTCGTTGAACTAATCATCGAAATGAGTTGTTTTTTTTTGAAAAACTTCGACTGAAATTCAAGAATTTTTCCCCAAACTTTAAGGTCTTCTCCAAGAAGTTTTAATGCTATTTTTTCGTCTTTTTTATAGTCTGAGTCTATGAGAAGAGCAGTCGTCCAATCAAAAAGCCAGTACCCCAACTCTTGTCCTGTGGTAAATGTCAAAACCCCTTTTACTCCATCGGACTCAATTTGATCAAAATCATCACTCCGAGATTTGAGATAATCAGTCAAAAACAAGGGGACATCGATATCCATTGCGATAAAGTAACTTGTTTCTGGAAAGTACCAAGTAGGTCTTTTTTTTACTTCTTCTTTCATGAAGTGATGTAAATCTTTAAAATTTTTTCTTCCATACATAGGAGTATATAAATCATTTAAACCATAAAACATCACGGTATGAGGAAGAATGCCTACTTCAGAATCAGCATACTGAGGTAAAAAGTTAAAATTTCCATAATTTTTTGATCTTTGATTTGAAGAAACATGGACCTTGATCCAAAGTTGCCTACCGGCACGACTTAATTTTTTTGCAGCTAAATTCATCCATTTCAAAGTTCTTTCTTCATTTGTAGAAGTCAACTCTGAAGTTCCTATTTCTAAAGTCAAAAAATCAAAATCAATCTGTTTAATCCAGTTTTGTAATTGAAGAAAAATTTGTTTTTCAGCACCAATACCTGTAAGTGATTGAAACGGAGTAAGAAGCCGTAGGCTTCGTTGTTGCTGAAGAGCAAAACTTCCTGATACCCCAGTATAAATCCCAAATTGATGTGCAAAATTAAAAAGAGGTCTTAAGCTTGAAATTATTTTTTCAAATTTAGGCTGTCTTAACAAAACAACTTGAATCAAATTTTGACCATTTCGAGCACTCCATCGAATCATATCCATTCCAATTTTTTGATCTCCCATTAAGAAACCATGAACCCATTCAGAAGGATGCTGAGTATGCATATGAAATCCTCGATAAGAAAACCGAGGTTTCCAAACAACAGTCTCTCCACAATGACTTCGAATTTGATTCTCAGTAGGTGAAACCTGTATCCTAGGATGGGGAAAAAGAAATCCTAAATAACGAAGTCCTTTATAAAAAGTAGAACTCCACTCATTCTGAGTCGCTCCCACCATTAAACGAATTTCATTTTCTTGTGAACAATCAATAATAACTTTATTCCCTTTTGAAACTTTTGTTTGATAAATTTTTAAAAAATTTGAACTCAAATGAGCTTCTCTCAAAATAAGCCTTAGATCCTCTTTCACAGTATTCAATGAGGCTTCTCTCAGAGGAATTTGTGGATTCACAGGACTCGCGTTTGCTTGAATTAAAAAAGAAGTAAAAAGTAAAAGAAGCGCCATTGTTATTTTCCTTTCAGGAAAACCAAAATGAATCATATTGAGTAAAAAATCGAGTGGAGATAAGTCTCACCTCCATGGGGTCTTATTGGCTCGAATAAAGCATAGACGCGCAGCGAAAACGCTTTATTTTTATTTGCATAAAATAAAGTATTACAGATAGAATAATTTTAAATATATACTCTAAAGCGAAGAGAGGTGACCCCTTGGCAAAAATTCTCATTGTTGATGACAGTCTCATTATCAGAAAAACGCTAGAAAGAATTGTTACTGAAAAAGGACATGAAGTCATTGCCACTGGAAAAGACGGTATTGAGGGAGTTGACCTTTATACAAAGCATCAACCAGACGTCATGTTTCTTGACATTACGATGCCAAACAAAGACGGAAAAGAATGTTTGAAAGAAATCATTGAAAAATACCCTGACGCAAAAATAATCATGTTTTCCGCCATATCCGATGAAGAAGAAAAAAGTAGATGTATTTCTTTAGGTGCTAGTCGATTTATCAATAAGGGTGAAAACTTAATGCAGGAAGAAAACAAAGAAAAGATTGTTCAAGCAGTTGAGGAGCTCTCTCAGTAAATGACAAAAACTCAAGAACATACTCAAAAATTTGCAACAAAACTTAATGAACTCCTTCATTCTACCCTCGATCTCTCAGGAGAAGTTCAAGAGGCTGAAGCCATTGGTGGCGTCGAATCTAATGATGGAATTTATGTTTCAATTCTATTCACTGGTTCTTTTTATGGTGAATACATTTATTTCATGAAAACAGAGTTTGCAGAAAAAATTACAAGAACTTTATTAGGAGCGGCCGATTCCGATGAAGTTGGATTAGAAGATATTCGTTCAGTTCTTGGAGAACTCCTAAATATTCTTTCCGGAAACCTTGCAAACGATTTAAAATCAAAAAGTTCTATTTTAACAATTACGACCCCCCGACTTTTTAAAGGTCGTCCAGTATTTCCTGAAGTTAAAACAGGAAAATGCTCAATTCAATTCACTGATGGAGAAATTATTTGTTATTTTTATTTTGATACCATGAAATTAAATATCGCTGACTCATATAGAGAAGCACTAGAAAAAATCTACCAAAGTTACAAAAAGCTTCTCAGTGCTCACCAAACCATTAAGTCTCAGCAAAAAGATTTAATTTATGCAGAAAAAACAGCTGCCTTAGGTACTCTTTCTTCTGGCGTTGCTCATAATATCAACACCCCCCTAGGAGTCATTGCTTTAACTACGTCTATGGTACGTGAAAAAATAAAAAAATCTCCTGAAGATGGAAATTTAATTATGGAGAGTCTTGATAAAATAGATCTGACGACCACTCGAATCAGCAATATAGTAAAAACGCTAAGAGATTTTTCAAAAGCACTTGAGCTCAATCAACTCATAAAAGTCGAACCCACAGAGTTTTTCACAATAGCCACAGAAGCACTAAAAAATAAACTTTCAATCAAAGCTCGAGTTGAACTCACAAGCGAATTAAAGAACAATGATCAAATTGAAATATCGAAGGAAGAATTCACACAATGTTTGGAAGCTTTATTTAAAAATGCTTTAGAAGAATTTGATCTAGAAAAAACAAATGAAAACTGGATTAAAATAAATTTATCAGAAAATAATGACTTTTTAAAAATTCAAATCAGCAACAGTGGGAATAAAATCTCACCGGAAATTGTGGATTCGGCTTTTGATCCATTTTTCACAAAAAAGAACTCGACTCACGCTGGTCTCGGACTCTCTTTAGTGAAAGGAATTATCGAAGGACATCGAGGAAAAGTCTATCTTGACAATGATCAATCTCACACATCATTTGTGATCGAACTTCCACTCATTAAAAATAACTAAACTGAATAGTCAAATAACAGTCCTGATCCTAGGCGTAAAATATTTACAACATTCACATTCAATGCTACCCGCAACACATGAAACGATGGGTGCCTTTCTTTTTTCTGACCCTTTTGATGACGAATTGTCATACCGTCGACTCACCTGCAAGCTGGGAATGTTTTTCTGATAGTCTATTTGCACAAGCTTCGCCCTCATTTTTTCATGAACTCTATCCAGAACAAGAATCTCTCAGACTAAACGTATATACTCCAGCTCTATGGAGTCGAAACTATCGGTCAATTCCAGTCTGCTGGGAAGATTCTGCTTTTCGACACAAACGATATCAAAAACGAAGAAAGCTCGTAAAAGAAACAGTAAAAGAAACCTGGGAAAAGACCTTATCTACACTGGAAGATGGCACTATCATTCCGGATGATATTCGAGTTCAATTTGTTGGATGGCATCGATGTAACGAAGATTTTAACGAAGGCATCAGAATTCAAATTGCTGACCAAGCCCCTACTTCTTTAATTGGAATGCAATACGAAGGGGAAGAACACACAATGACTCTTAATTTTGATTTTAAAAAATGGAATACTCTTTCTTGTTACTTTCAAAAGTCTTTTTGTATCAAAGCAATCACAGTGCATGAATTTGGACATGCCCTTGGCTTTCTTCATGAACAGGCAAGAAAAGATACTCCAAAAGAGTGTACTGAAGAAATAAATAAAGAAATTACGACTGACTTTTATGGAGATGGCTGGGATCTTCACTCTGTAATGAATTACTGCAATCCCGATTGGAATAACCTTGGAGATCTCAGTCCGAGAGATAAAAGATGGGCAAGAGTCGTTTATTACCCTGAATACTACCCAGACCTAAGCTGCCTTCCCATTGATGAAGCCAAAACAAAAATAAAAGAAAACTCTTTTTAAGTTTAAAAATATTCTATATTAGTATTTTTTAAATTTAAAACGAATGATAGGCTTTTAAACAAAGCAAAAGAATATTCAAGGGGGGGGGTATTGTGGCTCGAGTAGTAATTTTAGGTGCTGGTATTTCAGGACATACGGCTTCGACTCTTTTACGTAAAAAACTAGGTAAAGAACACGAAGTCATTGTTATTTCTCCAAAACCAAATTGGAACTGGATTCCTTCTAATATCTGGGTGGGAGTTGGGTTAATGAAAAAAGAAGAGGTAAGTTTTCCTCTTAAACCGATATACGATAAGCAAAAAATTGTTTTCAAACAGGGAAAAGCAACCAAAATCTTTCCAGAAGGAGATGAAAGTAACTCTCCCTATGTAGAATTTGAATGGACCACTCCTGAGAAAAATGGACAAACTGAAAAAGTAACTTACGATTTTCTGATTAATGCAACTGGACCAAAACTTAACTTTGGAGCAACAGAAGGAATTGGACCAGGAAAACACTCCTATTCAGTTTGCTCCGCTGATCATGCAACAGAAGCTTCAAAAGCACTGCTTGAATGCATTAAAAAAATGAAATCGGGTCAAAAACAAAAATTTTTAGTCGGCTCCGGTCATGGTCTATGTACCTGCCAAGGAGCTGCGTTTGAATATGTTTTTAATATTGAGTATGAACTTCGTCGTCATAAAGTTCGTGATCTTGCAGAAATTACTTTTTTGACGAATGAATACGAACTTGGAGACTTTGGAATTGGAGGTGCTCACTTCTCTAGCGGTGGTTACAACATCACAAGTAAAATTTTTGCAGAATCTCTTTATGTTGAACGGGGAATTCGCTGGATAAAACGAGCACATGTGCAAAAAGTAGAAAATTCAAGAGCATATTATGAAACTTTAGAAGGAGAAGAGTCCCACGTTGATTTTGACTTTGCTATGCTCCTTCCTCCTTTTAAAGGGCAAGACATGCAAGCTTTCAGCAAAAGCAAAGAAGACATTACTTCAAAACTATTTGCTCCCAATGGATTTATGAAAGTCGACGCGGACTATTCTGGAAAGCCTTATGAAGAATGGAAACCCACCGATTGGCCGAAGACTTATCAAAACCAAGACTATAAGAATATTTTTGCAGTTGGGATTGCATTTGCACCTCCACATACCATTTCTAAACCGATGAAAAACCCAAAAGGAACGCCGATTAATCCAACACCTCCTCGAACTGGAATGCCATCAGGAATCATGGGAAGAGTCGTCGCAGAGAGCATTGTTGATATGATTAAGAGAGGGAAAGAAACCTCCCCTCACTCTGCTCCTTTTGCTGAAATGGGAGTCGCATGTATTGCTTCTGCTGGAGCAAGCTTTTTAAATGGAAGTGCTGCTTCAATCACAATGTGTCCCATTGTTCCAGACTTTGATCAGTTCCCGACGCACGGGAGAAACATTAAATTTACTTTTGGTGAAATTGGACTTGCAGGCCATTGGATTAAACGAATTCTTCACCACATGTTTATTTATAAAGCTAAATGTAAACCAGGTTGGTTTTTCATTCCGGAGTAAAAAATGAACGATACAAATAAAAAACAAAAAATAAACGATGGGTATCAACCTGAATACTATGTCATGACCCCCGGTCTATGGGTTCGATTTATGCGAACCTTTTGGCCATGGCAAATTCTGCGTTTCATTGCAATTAATTTTAAAATGGTACGAATGATCGGAAAATCACACGGAAATAAAAATAATCATTAAAGAGTAAAACGAGGAACAGTGTTGCTGTTCCTCGTTTTATTTCTCTCTTTATTCTTTAGCCTCAACTAAGCTTTTTACTTTTTTCTGATATTGATTTCGATAAGCCTGCCTTTGCAAAGAGGGAGATTTAGCCATCGATTCATTTAAATATTCTTCAATTAAAATTGCTACAAATATAGCTCTTCCATTTGGACTGTAGATTCCATTATTTGGATCCAAAATATGTTCTAACTCAATTGCAAAACTCCCTACACCAGAAGGAATACTTGCTGACAATTGAGGCGATTCTGGTTCAATACCATTTGCATTCCAAAACTTAACTGTCATTACTGGATTTACAGATGGAAGAACTTCAATTCGAAGAGAAGCATATCGACTCGCTTCCCATGCATCGACTCCCAAACTATTAAATTCTAAAGAATCTTCGATCGTCGTTACTCCGTTACTCCTATGAAAGATTCCAAAAGTATTTGGAAGAAATCCATCAGAAGTCGGTTCATATCCAACTCCTTGAGCAAAAAAACCAAAACCAGAATCCGTTCCATCCACCCATGATCCACTCACTCTTGAGAGGATCCGTAGTGTTTGTTGAAAAAATCCTGAAGGTTGATTATTTGGAGCAAATGTCGCTTCAAAACGAAAAAATTCAAGATTTAAATCCGGTAACTCTTCTCTCACAACCAAACCAGAAGGATGGCTTATATCTGTTCCCGGTTGAAGCGCACCTAGTCCCTGATTTATAAAATCTGCTCCAGTCAAAGGAATATTTGAATGAGGATCAAGCATCCACTCAATATCATCAGGAGCACTTACAGTTCCGTCATCTTCCCAAGTGGAAAGCTCAGTACAAGAGACCTGTCCTCCTTTTCCATCCTCACAAAAATCAAAAGTCCAAATCCACGTGGAATCAGAATCCACTGGAGGATCTCCTGTTTCATCCACAGCGTCTGTAGTAGAACTCGTACCTAGTCCCAGTGTCGTTGTTGAGGTTCCAGAGTCTGGGTCCAAACTGGTTTCCTCACTTGAACTTCCTGAAGAACCAAAAATTCCTGTACTTGTTGATTGATCAGACGTAGTTTCAGTCTCTGTATCAGATCCTCCATTAGGATCGTAATCCGGGTTAAGAGCAGGACAGCCTGCACTGAAAATAGTAATCGCAGTAAGTAACAAAACTGATCGAATTGATCGTAATAAAAACATAAAAACTCCTCCTCGTCTCAATTGTTTCGACACTATGCATAAAAATTAAACTCAGCAATAAATTTTAAGGAATTTTTAAGTTGATAAAAATAGAATATTTCAATCAGATAAGAAAAAAAAGAGGGACGCTAAGCCCCCCTTTGAACTAGAAATTTTAGCGAATGGGCTCTGGGTCACATTTTGAGTCAATAAAACAGTCAATCTGATGATGTAATACGGTACCTTCATAGTCACTTAAATCATATTTTTTGTAGGTCTCCGAAGAAAGATCAAGATCTGCCTCCATTTGAATTCGAGCCCAAATCTTTCGAGCTCTTTCTCCCTCAACTCCCATCGATACCAAAGAGGTAATCACTCCTGGCTCCATTTCGTCATGCGTTGGTTTCTGATAAGGAGGAAGAGAGAGAACCTTTTTTTTACAACCACAAATCATATACTCATTACAAACATAAACATAACCTTCCTCACAAGGAACCAATGGGTTTTCCGCAAAAGCTTCTTTTGCACTCACCAACGAAATCAAAGAACATAGAAACAATAAATTTTTCATTTTAATCCTTTCAATTTATTAAAAGATTACGCTCGTAAAAAAAGAAAATAAAATTGGCAACGAGAAACTAATTATCCTTCCTTAAATGCCCTATTAAAAAGACATTCTACATCAAGAGCGCAGAGTCATTGGATATCATTAAACATAGATCTTTAATTTAATACCGGAAGTTTTATGCGAGGAGGCACAAGAAATTTCTTCTTCTGAACATGACAATGAAGTAGCATCTCACTGGACTGGAGGATCTATGAAAAAACTATTGATTGCACTTTTGGGCGCTATTTCCTTCTCAAGCATGGCTCAAGCGGGATTGGAATGTTCTACTCTTGAACCAGTAGATCCAAAGTTTCCTAAATCAGGAAGCAAATGGTATCCGCTGGTGCTTCAAGAACTAAGTTCAGAATCTCTCTTGCAATGTCCGACAATGATTGCAGGAAAGTATGGCTTTATTTATTCCCTCGACAAAGCTACCAGCAGAGAGTGCAGGTACAAAAGAGGCTCTATCAAAGCGAAGTGCAAAAAATAATAACTCCGACTATGAGGAATATTGCCAAATCTATCGACACCAAGACAAAAAGCTGTTCAGAAATTCATATGACATTGCCAACCACACCTGAATGAAGTTAAAAATGAAACATGCTTATTCTTCTCGGGATTCTTCTTATCGGTTCAACAGCCTTTGCTGCTGAATTTGCAATTACAATTGATGATCCTAATCATTACGAATCACCTCTGCTAAGCCCAGCAGAACGCGATCTTCGAATCAGGCAACAAGCTGATCACCTGAATACCAAAGTGGCTCTTTTCGTTTGCGGAAAACGGGTTGATTCTAAGAAAGGGAAAGCACTCCTTGCCAAGTGGGATGACGATGGTCACTTAATTGGAAACCACACTTACTCCCACAATAATTACAATTCATCGAATGTCACTTTTGAAGAATACTCTGCAGACGTTCTACGAGGTGAGTCACTGATTGCAGGATTGAAGAATTTCTCTAAGCTCTTTCGTTTTCCATTTCTTAAGTCTGGTAACACTAAAGAGAAAAGGGATCGTCTTAGAAAACTGCTAAACAAAAATAACTATACCCACGGCTATGTAACTATTGATGCATCAGACTGGTACATATCTTCTAGGATGATCTCTCAATTAAAGAAAAACCCAAAACTAGACCTAGCCCCTTACAAAAAGTACTATCTTCACCACATTTTGGATCGAGCAACCTATTACGATGGTCTTGCAAAAAAATTTTTAGGTCGATCTCCTAAACACACGTTATTAATTCATCATAATTTGCTGAATGCACTTTTCCTTGAAGACTTAATCAACTTTATGTCATCTAAAGGCTGGACTCTTATAGACGCACGCAAGGCTTTCAAGGACCCTCTTTATATGATTGAACCCGACACGATCCCTTCCGGAGAAAGCATCATTTGGGCTCTTGCCAAGGAAAAGAAACTAGCTGATCTTCGCTATCCAGCTGAGGATGGTCTATATGAAAAAGAGGCTATGGATAAACTAGGGTTATAGTTGACGTACATACAGTCGGAATGTCTTTCCTTTTTATCCAACAGCCTTTGCTGCTGAATTTTAAAGACTGTTCGAATTTCCAAACAACGTGTCTTGGCCGATTTTTCCCAAATCGATCTTTCAAACAAGACCTCCATCCTTGAAGTCGATTTCGAACTACAGAAAATAATTCTCTCATTTCTGCTTATAACTATCCTCGTACTGCCTGAAAGACAGCTTCATGTCCATCCGGACAAATTTGAATAATTGAAATAAACCACTCCTCAAATTCATCCATATCCATTTCAGAAAATTGACTTAAAAAAGTCAGTTCTTTTGAACAATGAGAGCATTCAACTTTCTTGGGCGAATTAGCTCCGACAAACTCACCGTAGAACTTATCACAAAAATATTTTTCATATTTTTCATCTGAACTTAAACCTTCAGTTTCAAACTTTTCCTTTTTCAGAGAAATAGATTGTTGTTCTAGACTGTCAATATCTTCAGGTTTCATTAATTCTTTTTGCAATTGAACTTTAGATAAATGGACTTTTGAAGATCCTGAATTTGGTTTATAGGTTTCACAATCGCTATCAAGACAGCAAAAGAGTTGCATTGCCTCAATAGGAGCGGGCAGTGGTAAGTCTTTACTTAGAATTTGAAATATAAATGACATTTCTTCGTCACAGCTATCACACACAGGCCATTCTTCTAGGTCAGAGGAAACATTAGGAAAACCTCCTGAATGGGAGATGATCTCATTACTTTTTTTCATTTTTTTATAAACAACCTTAAAATACTCACTCTGAGAAACATCCATGCTCATACTTTCTCCTTATTATCATTTTCTTTTTGACAACTAAGATTAGATTAACACCCAGTCATGCATAATATGAATTTATTTAAATCAATAACAAAAGATTCTATGTCTTTTGTGCCTCAATTCTACTCCGTTAGATTGAATTCTATCGACACCAAGACAAAATAGCCAAGTTAAGTCATTTCCCGAAATCTCAGGTAATGGTGACCGATTCTCAAGCTGTTGGCGTGAGTAAAATCTAATTGGATGACAAGCGACAGAGATCCAAAAATGGAACAGCCAGTTCCACAAACGCTCCATGATCTCCAAGTAAAGGTCTTTCTACGCACACCAGAAGGCGATGACCTTGGCAACGCTATTGCAATGTCGTGAGAACAAATAGATATTACAATTTATATTTTATAATATCATAAAAAATATGATAACATTTTTAATGTAAAATAGGACGTCCGACTAACCAAAGACAATGAGAAAAAGGTGTAAAGAAACTTCCGATTGAAATTCGCCTTCGTTTCATAAACTTGGTGAAAAAAATCGAATTATTTGGCCCTTTTGTGCATTCGTGGAATCAAGCCGAACGAACTAAATTTAAGAACTTTGGAAGACTAAGAGGCAGCAAGGATCGTTACCACTGCCATATTAAGTCAGGAAAACCTACCTATGTCATTTGCTGGGAAATTTTGGATAAACGAGTAAGGATTGTGGAGATAAGTTATGTCGGTATCCATGAAAAAGCGCCGTATGAACGGTGTAAAAATTCAGGTTGGAGAAAAAAAATCTCGACTCTTTATTGTTCCAAAAGAGGAAGCAAAAGGTATCGTGCAAATTCTCAAAAAGTACGAAATAGAAACGTCTATTCCTTGGCGCGAAGCACTTAAAGACGATCTTAAGAAAAGCTCCGAGGGCGGACTTCTAGTGAAATCTGAACGGACAATGGCCAAAATGACCCAGACTGAACTTGGTAAGAAAATAGGTGTAGCTCAGAATGTAATTTCTGAAATTGAATCAGGAGACCGCCCTATTGGAAAAAAAATGGCACAGCGTTTGGCAAAATTTTTTAAAACAGATTATCGCGTATTTTTATAACTTTAAACCGTACTTAAAATTTTTTTGATCAAAAAATAATTTTAGAAACTCAACACACTCACCTTCTTGAAAATCCTTATTAATTCGGATTATTCAAAATCCAACTTGATACAAAATATGAAAAGTCCTGAATTTCCTCCGATGTTGGTGCAACAGGAGATGGACCTCCTTTTGGAGAAAGGTGTAAAAGTTCGATCTGAGACATAGATTCTCGACTTTTTAAACGTCCGAGCATCGCTTGCATCCTTTTCTCATCAACATTTAAAAACCAACTATCCGTACCTAAATTGAAAATTTTCAACGCGTTTTGGTTAGTTGTAAGAAGTCCCGGCAAATGACATGAACCGCAATGCTTGGTCAACACGTCGTGTGCTCGTTTCCGTATTACAGTAAAAGAATCTTCTCTCCGTTCGACGCCTTCTCCAATAGACGACAAAAGGAGAAGAAACACAAATAAAAGAGCGGCTCTTTGCTTCATATTTACAATACTACACCAACCTTCATACTTTGCAGCTTGGTATCATCTATTTATGAGGTAATACGCGAGCCAACCCGCGTTGATCCCAGAAGGAGGCCGATGGAAATTAACAGACCCCAGAACACACCGTCGGCAGCAGCACCTAATGTTTGAGGAGGTGAAGCACTGTTGAACCACCATGTTGCAACATCCGCGGTTATCGCAATGGCAAGAAGAATGGATAGACATTTGGCGCTGGTTTGGGCTTTACGTGAGTTGAACCAATTCCAAGCTCTTCCTACAAGGACTCGTTTTTCAGAAATTGAGATTGAATGACTTAAATTCACTTATGCTATTTTTCGTGCGGATATCTTAAAGTCAAATCCAAGGAGAACCAAAATATTCAAAAGAACGTCAAAGGTAATTCGATGCGTACCCACTCCGGACTCAACTTGTGCAATGCGGCTCTGAGAAACGGAGGCTTTCTTGGCGAGAGCAGCTTGGGAAAGGCCTTTTTTCTTTCTTGTTTTTACAATAAGCTCGATGAGTTTTTGTTTTTCTCGTACTTCAATCGCATTTACACCAAGTGATTCTGCTAACTCTTCTATATTCATCTCTTTCCAAGCCATATTAAATCTCCTTAATGCGTTTCAATGCGATATCGATTTCCTTTTTGGGGAGTTCCTGGGTCTTTTTCTTAAATGCATGAAGCATATAAATGGCATCTTGCTTTTTAATAAAATAAAAGACTCGAATCTGCCCACTTCGATCCTTTAAACGCAACTCATGCAATCCAGACCTGAACTGACGCTAGGTTTTTACTCAAAGGCATTGATAGTTTTTGTCCTTGTGAAAGTAGAGAAACCGCATCAAAAAAATCAGAACGAATATCCTCTGAGCAACTACTCAGAAATTCTTCGATTGGACTCCGACCTGATGCCTTGAGGTAGAACTTTACCTTCACGCATTCTATTATTAGCTAAAACTAATAATTAGTCAAGACTAATATTTACTCAAAAAAGCGAGCGATTGAACCAATTTTCTTTGGTTCCTCACGGTTAACGATGGAAAGCAGGGAGTTAAACAAAAAGAAACATAGATGATTCAGTGTCAGAATTTTTAGGTAACTAAACCTTCAAATTAACAAAGGAAAACATCTATGCTTCAAGCTCAGGCTACTCTTTCTCAGTCAATATTGCCACTTCACTTAAAGCTGATTCGATCAGTTCGTGTTGAAAAATACCGTCAGATTCTTCATTTGAAGTCGAAACGTAGGGACTTTTGTTTAAGATGTGCGAGGTTATCTGAGTCGAGATATGACTCAAGAGAGGTAGATGTTCGAGTCCAGTTGGCCCGAACATTACTTAGAAAAACCCATTTTTTGTCCTCTCCGTCCCGAACCACAAAAGGAATAACCTCAGCCTCACCAGACCTTCCTCTGGCTTTCTGCTAGGGAGCTTGTAGACCTAAATGGGTTGAGATCATCTCCACGAGGAAGCTTCGGTTTTGAGAGTATAAACTAACGCTCGGACTTGATCGAGGGGTTCAAGCGCTGGTTTGTGCATTTGCGCTAAATAAGACTCCAGAAGCTCAAGATCATAAAAACAGTCGCCAGGATGGTCTCGAAAAAATTGGACCTCGCTAAAAGTATTCAATGAAAATGCATTTAAAATAGCTACATCGGCAATGTAATCAATCGCCGCCGAGAGGTCCTCCGCCCGGGTAAGAGAAGCAATCTCCTTTTCCAAGGCTGCCTCTAAACTATAGATTTGATCAAGAAGGTCACGCTGTAGAGAAAACCCCAACTGCGACGCGGCCGGCGAGGCAATTCTAGACTGCATAATCATGGCATTTGTCCTGCCGGCAGCTTCCAACTCGGCTCTTAGTTCGAACAACTTGTTTTCAATTTTTTCTAAATCTTCTTGAACAGAGCTTAAGTCTTCCAAGATTTGATTCTCTATTCGGATCAACTCACCCTCTAGAGAAGTCCCAGCATTCGCAAAAAAGCTCACGAGACTAAATAACAAGAAAATCACTTTCATAGGGGGGCTCCTTTTAGTTCTGACACATACCATTAAAACAGACTAAAATCTTCAGAAACTTGCGTCATACCGACCTTTATCTATGGTTCAATACGGTCCGTAGGTTTTAGGAATAGCTGAGGTTTCGCGGAATTGCGTAACCCCAGAGTGTACTGGGAATCTTGCCAGAAAAATTGGGCTGAAATTTGGTGGGCCCGGAGGGACTTGAACCCCCGACCAATCCGTTATGAGCGGATGGCTCTAACCAGCTGAGCTACAGGCCCAAAATAAATTTCAATCAGAGACAGTACTATCAAAATAACAAATAATGACCAACAGATTTGCGATAAGAAAAAGATAAAATGCATTATAGTTTACTTTTTTTATTTGTTTTTATAAGTTTTTGATCAAACAAAAGAAAGTTCCATTTTTAAAAAAAATCAGTTACAGCAAAAATATTCGGGCTATGGCGCAGTCTGGTAGCGCGCACGTCTGGGGGACGTGAGGTCGCTGGTTCGAGTCCAGTTAGCCCGACCATTTTTTGAAAATCGAATAGCTCTACTTTTTACTTACCTTAAAGCAGCATGAACCCATGAACCAGAAAAGCCCGTCGAATCTTTCGCCGAATTTCGGCGTATTTCAAAATTTTGCTTCGTGGATGCTACTTTTTTGCTACTCGTCGTTTTGACAATTATTCCCCTTTATGCGACAGAATGAAAAACTTTTAGGGGAAGTTTATTATGATTCGCGGACTGTTATCCATTTCTCTTAGCATGGCGTTATTTTCAGGCAGCGCGTATGCTATTCCAAATTTTGACGAGCAAGTGAAAGCAGACTTGCCATTCATTTCGGTTTTTTATGATGTCGTTGATTCACAGTTATTTTACACGTTTCCTGAAACCTACGCCGTATGTAATCAAAATGGTAAGCTTGAGTTTTCGTTCTCATCGTTTCAGGTTCCAGGTAAATCGCCGCAGGTAGTGGTCCAATACAACCTATGCCCATCACATAGTAAGTTTGCAGAAGCGGCAAAAGCTCTAGAGAAAAAATACCCTGGCTCGAAGCTTGTGTACGTTCCTCTTGATAGCATCGTTGCCGACGAAGGACTTTGGGACCTTGTTTTTGACGGGCTTGATGTAAAATATCAATGTGCACCGGTTGTCGGATCGAAAGTAGACAAGGTTTCTTGTCAAATTAGCGCCCAGGGCAGAGAGGCGAGCAAAAGACTCCATTTCTTATTCGCTGATAATGCCACTCTCGTACTCAATGGTTATTTTGACCTGACCTTCTCCGGTCTTAGGTCCACCTATGTTCAAAGGACGAAGGGCACAGTCGAATTCGGTGTATTGGGTATGAAGGATCATCCCGAGCTTCTCAAAATCGAATGGAAGCCATAAAGGTAAGGAACTGAAAGATGAAAAAGGGAGCGGCATGCTCCCTAGGAGCGGACGGCAAAGCGTCCGGTCCAATCGTCAAATCAGCAAATTAACTTTCCACGCTAGCGCGACCGCACGCAGCGCACGGCATTGAGGTAGTAGTTGTCGCTGCGGTTGGCGACGACGAAGTCACCATCGTAGCCATCGAGTTTGTAGGCTTTAAAGAAGTGGTACACCGACGAAGACCAGAACCAATAACCCCCAAAGTCTGCAATATTTGATAATGAATGCGAGTCAAGATCTTAGTAGTAACCATAAATTTTAAATAAACACAATTAGCATGTGTTTCAGGAAAAATTGACTCGTTGCATTTTTTTTTTATAGTCTTCATGCATGATTAAATCCCTTTTGTGTTTAGTTCTTGTTTTTTTTTCAATGAATATCACTGTTTACGCTGCTGGTGAGCGTTATTTAGATGGTGTTCACGAGGTAAAAGGGGATCAATTACATCTTGTTGAAGAAAAAAATTTTTTTACGGATTGGTCACATTTTTCGAAAGGTTCAAAAGCTTTTTTAAAGCTTATTCAAAGATTACCCTGTCAGTATGTTGTCTCTCCTTCGAATCAATTGTTACGAGTTTTATTTTCTTCTAATGAAGGTCGCACTCGAACTAAGATAGTTATTTACCCGAACGAATTAACCGTTAAAGGCCATTTTCCTACCAAGTCTGGACTTCTAAGTTTTTCTTTTAAAGGAAAGAAAAAGCTTCATCGCTTGGATGTTCAAGGAGCTTTAGAAGACTCTGGTAAGTTGGCTCGTTTCCTAAAGGACAGAGACCAAGACAAAACATACCCCAATTGGGAACTTTTGATAGCAGGTACTCTTTCCGATGACGGTCTATCGCTTCGAGCAAATATGATTAAATCAAGTTACCGTGAAGGTATTATCCCAAAAAGAGGTACTCCTGATTATGGTTTTCCTATTTTGATAGAAGGAGTTCTTCGACTTGAAGATGGAATTTACTTTATGGACGGTTTCTCTGAATCGAGATACGTTTTTGGCGTAGAGGCACAAAGGGTCCCTATTGATGAGAAACAAATCATGGATAAAATCAGCTCCTATGTAGGGAAGAAGGTCGTTGTAAGTGGAATGCATCGTCTCCGAGCCAAGCCCGTAATGACTTCAGTTTTTTCAATCGATACTTATCAAGAAATATTAGACAGGTGTTCTCTTACTTTGAAGGGAGCTTCGTCTCAGTAATGAGAATTCATTTATTGTTTTCTCCAATGGCTATTACTACCCTAGTTAGAAAAAACAAGTTGTCCGGCTTTTTTTGAAATTCCATTTAATAACCGAATAAAATAAATATTTTTATGAAAGCAGAGCTATTTCTTCTTGAATGATTAGATTGACCGAAAAATATCCGCCCTATCATGCCTCGTGGCATCATGAATTCTATTACTTCTTTTATTTTGATTTTTTTACTTTATTCACCCACGCTTCTCAACTCACTCCTTGATTTAAAAGTAACTATAACCTTAAAAATCCAGGATTGATTCCTTACGATGGAGCATGTTTTTTAAACGATCACCTTAAAATATTTCCGTGCTCATTGATGGAAGTACAGAAAAACCTTACGGTCAAACCGCAGTATGGAATTTAGTTTGTGAATCTCAATCAGCGGGAACGCGCTTTACACTTCCACTAGAAATGAGATGGTTCCTTCAGAAACTCCGAAATTTACAGAGTATATAATGATGTGACTTTTGGTTTTGATCTAGGAGGATAGTTCTTTTCATTGATTAAATAGGAAGTAGAAATTCGTTTTTTTAGCTCACCAACAGAGGAACAGCCAAAAAGCGATACATATAAAGTTTCATCAAAAGATTACTTAACCTCCTCCCATAAATAAGTTTTTCCACAACCCCACGGGCCAACAATTCTAATTCCTCCAGGTTTATTTTTATTCAAATGATTGATAATAGTATTTTTACAATTTCTCTATTTTTCATTTTTCTCTACCCTTTCCGGACTCTCTCCTTAAGCTCTTTACTCTTAACAAAGTAAATAAACTTTTTTCCCTTTCTTTCTTCTTTAAGGAAGCCCTTGCCAAGTAAATCTTTTAACTCTCTCCTCGCTATTTCTCTGGATTTGTCTATTTCTTCTGCGTAATCCTCTATTGTTACCTCTCGATATTTATTCAAGGCCAATTTTTGTAAAAGAGAAACTTGGTTTATGTTTAGATTGTCTGACTCTATTAGATTAGATATTTCAATCAAGTAATTTACTTTCTGCTCAACTTTTTTCACTGATGTGATCAAGGAGTCTAAACAGAAGTCAATAAAGTAGGTCATATCTAACTCATGTTCTTTGACTAGCTCAAATGACTTTTCATATCTCTTTCCGTACTCTTTCAAGTTAGCTGAAACAGATAATAACTCTACAAATTTAAGCTCATTCTTTATTGCTTTAAAATAAAATAATGTTCTAGCTGTTCTTCCATTTCCGTCGAAAAAAGGGTGGATATAAGCAATGAAATAATGAAGCAGAATGCCTTTAATTAAGCCATGTAAAAAACGTGGATGATCTGTAACTAGACTTATCATCTCATTGATAGCCGCATCTATTTTTTCATGTAATATTCCTTGGTGGGGCCCTACGTAAACAACATCATCTCTAAATTTTCCACAGAAATTGGCATCATCTCCCTCTAAAGTATTTTTTGAAACAACTTCATGAATTTTTAGTACAACACCGCTTGAAACTGGAAGGGAGGAGTTTTCTTTAATCCACTTCATTGCAAAATAATTATTGATAAGCATCCACTCATCTTTATTCTTAGGTTTTTTTCCTGAAGCAATTAAGGCCTTTGCCTTTGAGCGAGTGCTATTTGCGCCCTCATATATTGCTGAGGTGATCGCTTCCTCTACGGCAGCGTTTGCCAAAAATTCATTTTTAAAAGTTCTCTGGTTTTCTATCTTGTCGTAGAGGCGATTACCTAAAGCTTCAACTTGATGAATTTTTTTATTTATTGAATCTGAAGGAAAGTACCAGAACTTTTTTTCAATCGAATCTAGGAAAAATGGAATTGCTCCCATTTTGCGAAAATATTGAATCTGGACTTTTAGCTCTGGCCAATCAGACTGTGACTTACCCAACTTCTCAAGCCTGTATTTGATATCCTCAAGAGGGGTGTATCTATCCTGAGTGTATTTGAGCCAAATCTCGTTATTTAGAAATTCAAAATCATTTTTAGAGGCCATATTTTAGAATTCATCCTACAATATTTGTAACATTTATTGTTATTTTCTACAACTTTTAGGCAAAATAGTTGTAGAAAATAAACTGTAAGAACTAAAATCATTTACTTTCAATAGGTTACAACTACAAACCTACTTGCAGTTAGCCCAACGTAGGTATTACGATAATTCAAAAAATCTCGCATCACACCCAAATCAATCTCGAAAACGTACTTAAATCGATTGATCTCATTTCTAAAAGCAGTTGAACTATTGAAACCGTTTCTCAGGAGTCAGTACGGAAAAGAGAGAATTGACAAAACTCAATGAATTTTCTGAAGATATCGATAAAATTTTCCGTTAAAAATTAACTGAAAATAATATCAAACTCACATGGAAAGGCTTCGACTCTGATAAAGAACACTGCCGTATCAGTGTCATTGATTCAGGAACGATCAGTACCGAAGTGAGAGATCAAATTTTTGATTTATTTGTTTTCAACAAAGTCAAACACTACCTTTATTATTACCCTTCCAATCTATTTACCGAGATAACTTATAAAAAGAAGAGAGAGTCTATGTGTAAGGGACAAAAATACTGCCAAATAACAAGCCTGGATTATTAACAAGTTTTTCAAAATCGCTTTAATAATCCAAAAACCTCTTCAATTAAAATCACCAAACAATGCATTGACTTATTTTTTTAATAAATACAGAAAGTTAAGGCTCCAATTCTCCTCTTTAGTAGAATAACGCAATATGGTATTCCACAGTCTCAAACAATTGGTTATAAAATCGTAATTGAGAAGAAGATAAAGTGAGCTTATTAAAACGAATCTACATTGAAATTTCAAATATCTGTAACCTTAATTGCTCTTTTTGTCCAATTGATGAACGACAAAAGTCCATCATGAAACTCGATGAGTTTGAAAAAATCGTCAGACAATCGGTTCCACTTGCCGAAGAAATCTGTCTTCATCTAATGGGAGAACCGTTAGCTCATCCACAGTTTTTAGAAATTCTTAAAATTTGCAGTGACTATAAAGCACAGATTCAGTTGACAACAAATGGCCTACTCATAAAACGCTATCAAGAAGTGCTTATGAGTTACAAAAACATCAGACAAATTAATTTTTCAGTTCAATCCTTTCGAGAAAATTATCCAGACAAAGATTTAAAAGAATACCTAACACCTATTTTAAATTTTATTGAAAAATCTCAACCTCAAAGACCTGAGCTTTATTTCAATCTTCGTTTATGGAATCAAAATTCAAAGGAAGAAGATAACTCAGAAGTATTTGATTATCTCGAAAATTATTTTAATTTAAAAATAAATAGAAATATTGAAGTAGGAGCAGTTAAATCAAAAAAAATATGGAACCGACTTTATCTTCATTTTGATTCTCGTTTTGAATGGCCGTCGCTTAAAGACCCTATAAAGAGCACAAAAGGACGATGCCATGGTTTAATTAATCACATAGGCATTCTTGCCAATGGTACACTTGTTCCTTGCTGTCTTGACGACAAGGGAAGTATCCCTCTAGGGAACTGCAAAGAACAACCAATCAAAGAAATATTAAATAATGAGCGAGCAACAGCGATCCGAAAAGGATTTCTTAATGGAATATTAGTAGAAGACTTATGCCAACGCTGTACCTATATTGAAAGATTTCGTTAACTATGTCATTCGAAGAACGTTTTCTGGAATTATCAAAATTACTAAAAGAAACTCAATTTATTCATGAAATGGAATTTCTTAAACGCTACCCTCATCCTTATCCTGATTTTATGATTGATTGGTTAAAAGAACTAGATCAATGGGATTTTGCTCAACTCGCAGAATTTGAATTTCAACCTCATGAAGATCTAGTCAAAAATCGAGAATTTAAAGATTATCTTAAAAAAATCAGACATCTTACTCAGATTAATAAACTAAAAATTAATGAAACATCATTAAAAAAAGATTTGACCCGAAAAATGACAGATAAAAAACAACATGAGGTCAAAACTCTAAAAACACTTATTAGTTCAAATCATCAATATAAAACAATTATTGATATTGGAGGAGGAGCAGGACATTTAAGTTGTGCAATTTTAAATAATACGAATCTAAAATCCATTTGCATTGATCAAGATTTAAAAATTCAATCCGCAGGTAAAAATCGTATAGAAAAATGGCAACCTGACATTAAAAATCAAATTCATTTTATTGAAGATAACTTCACTGAAAAATCACAGATGAACGGATACAGTCCAGAATCAACGATTATTCTGGGACTTCATTGCTGCGGAAACCTTTCAAACGCTGTAATTAAATTTGCTATAAAAAATAAAATTTTTTCTCTCATTAATTTTGGATGCTGTTATCACAAACTAGATAACGAATACAATATTTCTAATTATGCAAAAAAAGAAGGTCTTCATTTCAGTACCCATTCTCTTCACCTCGCAACTAGAAGCTCTGCATTTGTATCTGAAAAAGATTTAAAAAAAAGATTTAGAGTAAAAGGATATCGATATGCCTTACACTACCTACTCAGTGATAGATTCAACCTTCCTTTTTATGCATTAGGAAATGCAACTCAAGCAGACTATCAAGGTCCTTTTTGTGAATATGTGAAAAAATACTTTCGAAGTGATGAATTAAAGACATTTAGTGACACTGAATTAAATCAATATTATCAACAAACTTCTGTTCAAAAAAAAATAAAGTTTAATATTTTAGCAGACCTCATTAGACTCACACTCGGTCGAGTCATTGAAATATATCTTCTCACAGACCGAGCTCTTTATTTAAAAGAAAATGGATTTCCTGCTGAACTTTATGAAGTATTTGACCGAAAAATCAGTCCTAGAAACATTATGATTTTGACAGGCTTAGATATTGAAAGCTTTAAACAAAAACCATCCATTCAATTTAAAAATACAATCTGTCCTAGTTAAAAATTAGAACTCTTCAACTTAATTTTCTTAGATCTATCTTATATTTACAGATAATCTCTTACCTATGTCTCTTTAATCCACATCAACTATATTTACGGGAACCTATTTCAATGTCTATTTCTTTGACAGCTGATTAGAGAACTCTCTTTGTATTCGAGTATAAATTAAAAATATTCAATTTTTTCATAATGTTAAACAGAGCGTTCTTTGGCATTTTTATTGCGTTTCTCTTTTAGAGACACAGAGAGGTTCACAAATGAAAATCCGATTAAAATTTATTTTATGCTCAATATCAACACTCATATTCGTCAACTGCACTACCAGTGTTACAAGTTCGAACTCTCAAAGTCAGTCAGGAAACACGATTCATATCGAACTATCTGCTTCTTATTTATATATTACTCCAGGAGCAAGTACGACACTTACTTGGGATTCAACAGGTGCAACCACTTGCCATATCGATGGAGTCTTTTATGGTGGAGGTGAAGGATTTAAAACGACTTCTTTAGAGATACCAGCAGGTGCAACAGCTGACCTACCCCCAGCTGGATCTTCTAGTGTTGAGCCTACAGAAACAAGAGAATACACTTTAATTTGTGAAAATGAATCAGGAGAAAGCGTCAGTACAACAATTGAAATCTCTGTCTCTCCAGATACAGATTCAGATTTGGCTCCTGATGCTCTTGAAATTGTTTTAGGAACCGATTTAAACGACGCAGATTCTGATGATGATGGAATCATTGATGGCCGTGAAGATGCGAACTTAAACGGAATCAGAGATGGAAACGAAACAGACCCTCTCGATCCTGCGAGTCGAAATCCATATTACTGTGATGGAGTTCGATACGACAACGATGCAAATGGATTAAACCCTCCCTCAAACTGTATTAACCCCGAAATTTTAGCTGCAGGAGATCGTCACGCTTGCCTCATTATGGATAATGGAATTACTCGATGCTGGGGAAATAATACTTCAAGACAACTCGGGTCTTCTGGAGAAAACATTGGAGATAACGAAACAGCTCTTGAAGGAGCAAAAAGCATCAGTGGACTTATTCAAGTCTCTGCCGGCGGATCGACCACTTGTGGACTTCGAGCGAGCGGAACAGTCTACTGCTGGGGAAGTAGTAGTGATGGAGTCACTGGTCAGGGGCATGAGATTATTCAAAGCTTTAGTAACTCAGATGTCAATCTTCCTGAACCAATGATTCAAGTAGCAACGAGTGGAGATCACACTTGTGCTGTTTCTCAAATTGGAAATCTCTACTGCTGGGGAAATAACAGCAGTGGTCAACTTGGATATGGTCATGATAATGACATTGGAGATGATGAGCATCCAGGTTCAGTTGGTCCTGTTCATATTGGAGCTCCTGTAAAACAAGTCAGTGTGGGTTCAAATTTTACCTGTGCCCTTTTAGTTTCTGGATCAGTCAAATGCTGGGGTTTTTTTAATCAAGGACAACTTGGACTCCCTTATAGCGTCGCTACTTACGGGTCAACTTTTGGTGACGAAGAAGATGAATTACCAATCAATGCGGCTACTGTTCCAATTGGAGGAACAGTTCGACATCTCTCCTCTGGGTTAGGACATACGTGCGCGGTAACCAACGGCGGTTTAATTTGCTGGGGACAGGGAGCAGATGGAAAGCTTGGATACTCAAGTACTGAAAATATTGGTGACGATGAAAACGCAGGCACTTCTGTGGAATACGGAGGAGGTGAAATTGTTGACCTTGCAACCGGTCTCCATGGAACATGTGTAAGGATTTCAAGTGGAGGAGCTCGCTGCTGGGGGCGTGGAACCCATGGCCTGGGATATGGAAATACAGATACGATTGGTGATGATGAAGTTGCTTCTATGAGTGGATTACTGGATTTTGATGGAAGAGCTACTTTGGCAATTGCATCTGGAAACAGTTTTTCCTGTGCTCTCACACAAGATAAAAATCTTTATTGCTGGGGACTCAATGATGTAGGTCAACTTGGACTCGGAAACACAGATACCGTCCTTGAAGCAATTTTGGGAGAGGTTGATTACAATTAATTTTTAAAAACGCTAAGGAGTGGGCATCAATAAGTCAGCTCACTCTACTAAAAGAATTGAATAATCACTTCCCAAACTTTAGGACCATAAAAAACTCCCAAAATTGCGGAAAGGATAGAAACTCCAATTCTTGGAATAAAATCCAAGTCCCATGACCCTAAAAAAGTAAGCCCAAAATAAGTCAATAAACCAAAAATAATAGCAGTTCCAATTCTGACCATTAATGTTGGTTTATCTTTTTTTTCATCAGACTCTTTTAAATTCATAATGATTCCCCAGAGATAAAATATCAGTTTTCAAATTAGATTTCATCGGTTACCGCCGTGGCATGACAAAATCACCAAAGCTTTCCTTTTTTCTTTCTATTATTTTATGCGCACTTATAAGTGGATGTGAAGGTCCCACCAAGGACGATCGCCCTATTCCAGGAGAATGTAACTTAGACCTTTCATACGAACCCACTGCTGGTGATTCTGATGGAGATGGGATTTCTGATGTCGATGAAAAAAAAGGATGGACCGTTAGCGTTGATCTCAACAACGACGGTGATTTTGATGATGAAGGAGAAAGCTACAAAGTTACCAGTAACCCTAATAACCCTGACTCTGATGGAGACTGCTTAAGTGATTTTGAAGAGCGAGTTGCAGCAATTGACCCATGGGAACCCGACTCAGACCAAGACCTTCTCACAGACTATGAAGAAGTAAAAATTTACAGAAGTGCTCCAAATGATATCGATACGGATGATGATTCTCTTTTAGAAAATTCTAATGGAAACGGGCATCAAGAACTCAGAGATTATCAAGAAGCAATTGTTCACGGCACCTCCCCTCTACTCAGAGATACTGATGGAGATGGACTAGATGATCGAAAAGAAATATTAGAATCCAGTAATCGTTTTTTTAATCCGCTCATTGCTGATGTCCCTAAAATCGAACTCAAACTTCTTTCGAGTCCGGGAATTACACTAAAAGGCACCGTTTCAGAAACTCAAAGTCGGAACTGGAGTGTTGAACAAGGAAATTCAGTGACTGACAGCCAATCCACAAGCAGTACATACGGTTCTTCAACGTCATTCACAAGTGAATGGGAACTTTCAAATACAATTAGCTTAGAACCCTCTCTTGGATTCTCTTATGGAGAATCCACAACTACAAGCTCCATGTATTCTTATACAACAGAGCGAACTCAAGAAACCACTAGAACTTACTCTGAAATTCAAAGTGAAGGTCTAGAAATTACAAATGAGCAATATGAAGGTCAAATCAAAGTTATTGCTGCAATAAAAAATTCAGGAAAACTTTCATTTGTTTTAGAAAATTTGTCTTTAAATGCAGTTCGATGGAATGTATCAAAAAAAGAATTTGAAGGAGTGGGAACACTCACTCCAGAAAAAAGCCTCAATGGAATCGACCTTGCCCCTGGAGAATCCATAGAGGTTATTCTAAATGCCACTCTTGATGTAGAAACCACCTTATCTCTATTAAAAAACCCTTCTTCTTTGATTCTTCGGGCTACAAACTACAACCTCATTAACGAGTTTGATGTCTCTTATAGTTTTAATAATGATGAAATTGATTCTAGAACTGCAAGAATCATTATTGATTATGGAAAAAGCTCTGACGAAAACATTCCTACCAGAGAACTTGAATCTTACCATGTAGCAGTCAATCAAAAATACGATCCAAAAACAAACGATTATGAAGGAGTTTACTTAACAGACATTTTTAAAAATCAATTAGGAATTGATATCGAGACAGAAGATGGCATCTTAACTCAAGTTAGAAACTTTAAAAAAAGAGATGAATACCGAATGAGATGGATTGTAGCCAACTCTAATTTAACAGATGAAGAAACAAATGCAGACTTTAATGAAATGAAACTCAAACCAGGAGACGTTGTTTATCTTATGTACGTCCAAGACTATGATGGAGATGGACTCTACTCTCGAGAAGAACTCTCTACTGGATCCAGTGATCAAAAGATAGATACAGACGAAGATTCACTGAGTGACTATGAAGAAGTAACAGAAGGTTGGAATGTTTCTGTTAGATATCCAGAAAATCATGAAAATTTTGATGAAATCAAAACTGTCTTTTCTCTCCCAGGTTTAAAAGATAGTGATTTTGATGGACGAAATGACTTTGAAGAAAAACAACTTCAACTCGACCCAAGAAATAGCGATACAGATGGAGACTTCATTGCTGACTCAATTGACCTTGATCCAAAAAACCATATCAATGAGCGATGGTTAGAGCTTGGAGGATACTCAACTTGTTATCGAAATACCCAAAATCTAATTCAATGCCAGGGAAACAATAGCCAGTTTTATCAAACAAATGTCTATGGATCAGTTACTGAGTTTTCACTTGGATCAAATGACCACTACTGTGAAATTAGCCAAGGACAGGTAAGCTGTAGCGGAGATCCTGTAGAAGATCACGGAGAATTTACTGTTTCTCAGTTAGTGGCTCCTTATCTTGTTTCTGCAAATGGATCGACTTCTGGTGCCGTTGATCTTAATGGGATTTCGACATGGGGACTCAGCAGCACCATTGCCACTTCTGCCCCTGAGCCGAATCAAATTCGTGCCTTTGGACATGGAGGAGGAAGCATAGCGTGTACTTTGGATGCAGATGGTGTTTATTGTTGGGCCGGTTCTTCTCCCGAAGCCATTAAAGGAACTCCACAACTCCCCCATGCATCTCATCTGTCTGTGGGACAAATTCATGCATGCGCTATCGAAAAGGAAAAACTCTTTTGCTGGGGAGATAACTATTATAACCAAGCAATTGTTCCCCCTTTCCTAGAAAATGAACCCGTAATTGATGTTTCTTCAGCTCCTTCTTTTAATTGTGCACTTACCAAGAACAGAACGGTTCGATGCTGGGGAAACGCTGCTGTTGTCTCAACACCCATACCCTCATTAGAAAACCCTATTTCAGTCGCGGTAGGATCAGGTCATGCGTGTGCACTAGATATCCGGATAAAGAGCAATCCAAGCCTAGATGAACTCTGGATGATTTGCTGGGGAAATGGAGAAGAAAACTCAGGAAGTTATCCAAACTTTGGACAATCAATGGATCAATACCTGGGTTTAGTAAAAGATTCATCTCTGACACGTCCTCAATTTTAAAAGTATAAAAATATCAATAAGTTGAGGAGAGTATTTTTATTGGAAAGTCTTGCCTAAAATAACTCTAGGTGTTATCCGGATAAAAGATGTTTGGACAAAGGGCAATACTCTCTCTCATTTTACTTCTTCCTTCAGTTGGATTTTCCAAACCCAACACCTATTGGTGCGAGGTTGTCGGTTCAAAGACAACCGCGACAACTTTTTCTTATTTTCCTGAAACACTTTATTACGCCGTTGAACTCAATGAAGATGAGAAAGGACCAACAGAAGTTCTTCAAGAGCATTGGTTTTCCAAAAATGAGATTCATTTAAATTCTTACTCCCCACAAGTTCGTATCGGTGCCTTTCAAACAGCAAGAGTAAAATTTCCTTTCCTCACTCCCAATAATTTTCAAAAACTTCTTGAGGACTTTGAAAACCCGATGGGGTTTCATGAAATTAAAAAATTTAGACTTCCAATTATTAGAGCTAAACTTCTTCTAGACCCTCAAAAAGAATCAAAAAAAGAAATCTCAATAAGAACTTATCGACGAGAAATCATGGAATCAATTCAGATCGATTATACATGTAAAACCATTGAGGAAAACTCTTCGTACGCACTAAAACTACTTACACTTAATCCAAACTTTACTCACTTAAATGAAGTAATTTTAAATCAAATCGAATCAGAAAATAAAACTCTAGCAATCAATGCAGCCCTTAAAGCACTTCAGCTTAATTTAATTTTTGAAGAAAGAGACGCAGTTTTTGATTTTATCATTAAAAACAATAATGATGTAAATATCGATTTGATTCAAATTGGAACAGAAGAAACAAAAATTTTAGCTGAAAAATTAAAAAAATCTAACAATCAAAACGAAAGACAGTTTATTCGCAGTCTTCTTTTTAAATCAAAAGACGATTTCGCCCCCTCTATTTTACTTGAAGAATACCTTTTTACAAAAGATACAATTAAAAACAAAAAAACATACATAAATGCAATTAAAAAATACGATCTCAATGACTCAAATCTTTCTATTTTATCGGAAATCTACGAACACACCTTAAAACATGAAAACAAAAAACTGATTTTATCTTTATTTAAAAAAATTCAATCAA
>PBMP01000060.1 GCA_002722705.1 Pseudobdellovibrionaceae bacterium
AAAAAGACACTCATAATTATGTCTTCGAGCCACTTTTTTAGACATATCCATACATAATTGATTATGATCAGCTGAAAGACTTGCAAGTTCAAAAATTGGAGCCATTTCAAATTGACTTGGAGCAACCTCATTGTGCCGAGTTTTCACAGGTACACCAAGCTTATACAGCTCTAATTCGAGCTCTCCCATAAATGCTTGAACACGGGGAGAGATCGTACCAAAATAGTGATCATCCAACTGCTGCCCTTTAGGAGGCTGAGCACCCAAAAGAGTTCTACCACTCATCACCAAATCAGGTCTCAACGAGTAGAATTCCCTATCAATCAAAAAATACTCTTGTTCTGTACCCAGTGTTGTCTCAACCCCTTGAACATCATCTCCATAAACAGCAAGGAGTTCTTTTGCTTTCTGAGACAAAACCTCATCACTTCGTAACAACGAAGTTTTCTCATCCAAAGCATCCCCCGTATAACTAATAAATGCGGAGGGAATACAAAGAGTTTTAGTATTTGGAGACTCCATAATAAACATTGGAGAACTTGGATCCCAAGCAGTATATCCACGAGCCTCAAACGTTGTTCTCATTCCTCCAGAAGGAAAACTAGAGGCATCAGGTTCAGATTGAACCAATTGAGAGCCAGAAAATTTTTCAATTGGAAGTCCTTCTTTATCAAAAGTAAGAAATGCATCATGTTTTTCAGCAGTCAAGCCTGTCTGCGGTTGAAACCAATGACAGAAATGACTCACCCCATGAGACAGAGCCCAGTCCTTCACCGCATGTGCAACTGTATCAGCAACTTCACTATCCAGCTTTTGCCCACTATGAATCGCATCGGAAAGCTTTTCGAAAATAACCTTTGGAAGACTAGCCTTCATTTGACTGTTATCAAAAGTCATCATTCCATAAACTTGAGAAACATTTAAAACTTGTCCATTTTGATCCACTGGTTTTTGAATCAATCTAGGAACTCGATCATTTACTTTCTGGATGGCACTAAAACGTGGATTATTTGATACAGTCATTTTTCTTCTCCTCACAGGACTGATTACACGAGGCGTCATAACTTAGCTAGCCTTATCTTATAAAAAAAAACAAAATCATTTCAAATGATTAGCTAACTTATTTTGAATCAATCATTTTTTCACAGAATTCTTCAGCTCGAGAGATCCATTTCATTAAGCGCGCTCCCAGCTCCTCAATAGAAAGAGATCTTCCTGAATATCGATTGACCTCAAACTCCTCAAAAAGTTGGTCCACTTTTTCCCATTGATCTTCAGTCCACGAAGCATCTCTCTGTAAAGCTTTCTTAATCTCTGACCTTGGAATTGCCCTTGTTGAAACCTGAGTGACTTCTCCAATCGCATCTAAAAGCTGTAGATTAGCTTTTTCATATATTTTTGAAATCTGATCAAAGTTATGTGATCGAACCGCTGACTGAGCTTGAGAACGAATTCCTTTCCAAGAACGAGCCCACGCCTCTTTTCTTTTTTTACTCCAATTTTTCTTGCCTCGAATTAAGACTTGAGAAGTATCCATTAAAACCCATAACCCCAAAACTAAAAAAACAATAAAAACTAAAAAAAGAAGAAGATTCTCTAGAGAAAGAAACGACTCACGAGCTGTAAATGAATCATCTGTAAGAACAGGAGGTAAGTTTTTGTTATCTTCTTTAGAAATAGAATCTTCATTAGATTCCTGTTTTTTAAAGTTTTCTTTAGAATCTTGAACAGGTCCCTCAACATGTATAGAGATGGGACTGCTTTTCTTTAAATAATATTTTTTCTGTATTGGATCAAAAAAAGCCATTTCTATTTCAGGAAGAGTAAATTCACCTCCAGATCTAGGAATCACCAAATATTTAAATATTTTTTCTGAAACTCCACCACTATTCGTTTTTGCTTGGCTTGTACTTTCATAAATTTCAAATGAAGATGGCCAAGAAATATTAGGCTCATCAATAGATGTCGCATTTCCACGTCCTTCAACTTTTACAACGACATTTAAAGTATCATTTACTCTTAAGTCATACCGATCAACAGCAACATCTAATTCGAAATCTCCAACGCCACCTCTGTAACTCGGAGGTTTTCCATCGGAAGGCAGAGGCAACACATTTACGTTCACAAACGAACTTCTTTTCGTTGAAATCTGAGGTGAAAGTTGATTAAAAAAATTCATAAACGGATCATTACTTAACCGTCCTCCTCGATCCCTTGCTGAAGTAGGAAAATAACTCACCTTCACCGAAAGCGGATCTATCCTTAACGTACCTTCTTTAACCGGATAAGCTGCATATCGAACGAGAAGTGTTCGATAATAAGAATTACCTTCATACTGAATTGCCTCCCACTGATGCCGATTTGTTAAAACGGGCATTTCCATATCTTCTCTCAAAAATCCTTTTAACGTAGGATATTTAAGAACATTAATATCCAAAACCCTAACAGAACGATAAAGGTAGTAACTAACAATCATCTGCTCACCTTTAAAAACCTCCGATCTATTAACTTCCGCTTTTAAAAAAACAGATTTTCTTGAGGTTTTCTTTTGGGCATTTAAACCGGTGCCTCGTGATTGATAACGTTGATCTGGAGGCGTCCCTCCTCCGGAAGCCGTTACCTCAACGAATAAGTCATTCGTCGTGTATCTTTTCCCATCAACATTCACTGACATTTTTGAAATTTTAAATTTCCCTTTTTTTTGAGGCCTCAAAACTTTAGTTACAGAAATTTGATTTTGAACTTCAAATTTTCCATTTTGATAAATAGATTGAATAGAAGTACTTTGGTAACTATTTAACTCATCAAATTCGGGCGCAAAATATCTTAAATCATCGACAGATGGATTAGCCGAATCCGCTTCAATAATAAATTTTAATGAAACCGATTCATCTTGAGAGATTTCAATTCGATCCACAGATGCTTTAAAAGAAGTTGCTGAAGCTAAAAAAGAATATAAAAAAAATGAAAAAAATAATTTAAATTTCATAAACATTTACCTACCAATCCTTACCAATGATTGACTTTTGTTTTCTAGCAGATCTCTGAAGAAACTTTTTCTGCAAATCACGTTCTCGATTAGACAATTCAGACATCACCTTTTTCGCATCTTCTTCGTTTAGTTTTTCTGATTTAAATTTTTTATTTTTATTTTTTTTAAACTTTTCGTTTTCTGATTTTTTTTCTTCTTTTTTATCGTTTTCACTTCCACGTTCTTTTTCCTTCTCATCTTTATTTTGACCTTTTCCTTCCTGGTCTTTTTTATCTTGAGAGGATTTTTGATCTTCTTTTTTCTTTTCTTGAGATTTATTTTTCTGTGAATCTTTTTTTTGATTTTTTTCTTTTTGTTTTTGTTGTTTTTTCTTTTCAATCATACGATGAATTTTTTTTCTTAATTCATCTTCTAATTCTTTATCTTCATTTTTTTTAGCAATATCTAAAGATTGAAGATATGAACGAATTGCTTGATTTGTATCATTTTTTAATTCTTCTGAAGAAGAAAGATTTTCTTTTTTATCTCTCTCCACTTTCTTCTCCAGTGTAGAACCTAAATTATAAAGAGCTCTCCCAGCTAACGAAAAATCTTTAGCATCAATTGCAAACTTAGCTGCATCGCTAAATGCCTCAATAGAGCGATCTAAGTCACCTTTTTCTCTTTCTATAATTCCTTGATTAAACTTCAATTCTTTTGAATTTGGATTCATCGATTGAGCTTCACCTAAAAAATCTTTTGCTTTGTCAATTTTTCCTTTAGAAAAATATTCAATTGCCTTTTCATTTGAAAGATAAACATCAAGTTCAGAGGCTATAGATAAAAAAGGAGATAAAAAAACAAAAATCACTACAGCCTTAGATCGTATTGAAACAAAGAGATCCAAAATTAAGAAAAATATCGCAAATGCAAGTGGAATTTGAAATCTTTCAAAATAAGTACGAATCTTTTTTTCTGAAAAAACGTTTCTATTTAAAGCCCCTACTTCTTTTAAAAATTCTGAAACTTCCGTCTCAGCCGGAGTAATGGTCCAATATTTTCCACCTACATGATTTGCTAATTTCTGCAAAGCGCTAGGATCAAAACGACTGACAACCGAAGCCCCAGTGGAATCTTTTTTGTAATGAGTTAAAACACCCTGACGATTTCTTAATGGAATAGGACCACCCTTTTCTGTTCCAACTCCCATAATAAAAAGGAAAATCCCTCTTTCTTTTGCATAAGTTCCCCCTTCTAAAGCGAGCTTTTCCAAATCCTCCCCATCTGAAATCAACAAAATAGCTTTTGTAATGTCATCATGATCGGTGGCCTGAACTAATTCTGTTTCTGCTCCACGCTCCAGTGCCTTAGTCGCTGTCTCTATTGCCAAGCCAATATCAGTACCCTGCGTATCAATTGCATCTGGACTCAATGAATCTACAGTTTCAACTAAATACCTTAAATCAGTCGTCAATGGACTTGCTAAAAATGCGCTTCCTGCAAACCCAACTAAACCAACTCGATCTCCTGAAAGCTCTGAAGTAAGAGCGCGAATGACATGCTTAGCCTTTTTCAGTCGAGAGGGAACCACATCTTCAACCAACATACTATTTGACAAATCTAAAGCAATGACCAAATCCAAACCATTGACAGGAATTGACTCTTCTTTGAATCCAAATCTAGGTTGAGCAAGAGAAATAAAAATTAAACAGATTGCAAGTGTCCAATAAACTATTTTTTTTGAACGAGATCCACGAGAATAACGAGGTACTAATATTTTCCACAAACGTCTATTAATTGTTTTATCAAAATCACTTTCTCGTTTTCTTTGATCATATTTCATATAAAAGAAAAACAAAAGAACAAGAAAAATTCCCAAGAGAGCATACGGATGTGCAAAACTCATAAAACAAACCTCCAAACGCCCAAAGATAAGATTTTTTCTAAAATTAAACCAATCAAACCTAATTTCACCGGAAATTGGTATTTTTCATCATATTTAATTTTCTCTTTCGAATTCACTTCCGTTTTTTCTAACTGATCAATTTCAGTAAAAACTTGTTTTAATGCTTGAGCGTCAGTAACCCTATAAAATTTTCCATCAGTCTTTTCTGCTATTTCTTTTAAAAGCTCGGGATTCAAAGCATTTTCAAACCACTGATAAGTTTTAATACTTTGTCCAAAAGGAGTTTTTTGAATAAGAGGAAGACGAACCCGTCCTTCTCTTCCTATAGCAATTGTGTATGTTTTAATTCCATATCCTGCAGCTAACTCTCCTGCAGTCGATGGATCGATTTGACCCACATTACTATCACCATCAGTTAAGAGAATAATAATTCTATTTTTTGATTGACTTTCCTTTAACCGAGAAACAGCAAGTGCAAGACCATCCCCTATCGCAGTACCATCTTTTAGTGCTCCCGTTGTCGTACTTTGAAGTTGTTGAAGTACAAGACCATAATCTAATGTTGGTGGTGCAAGAGTTAATGGCTCGCCACTAAATATCACTAGACCAATACGATCATTTTGTCTTCCACGAATAAATTTACGAATTGTTTCTTTCGCTACATCGATACGAGACTGATCAGCTAAATCTTCAACATTCATACTTCGAGAAACATCCATCACTAAGACAATATCGACCCCACTCACTTTCCTTTGAGTACTTTTATGAGCGGATTGAGGTCTCATCAACCCTAAAATAAGAAGTCCAATTGAAAAATACCGAAGAACCAATAAAATTTTTGAAGGGTTTATTTTTTGAATATCTTTAGGAATAGCTAAAGAAAATTTAACACTCACAGGCTGATTTCTTTTTTTCCAAAGAAAATGAAAAAAAGGAATCATAAGAAAAAGAAGAAGAAAAAACTGACTCTCAAATCTCATCTTCAACCTTTCTTTCTCTTTGAGTATTCTGAATTAAACTCTGAGTTCGATTTACAATGTTGACACCATCTTGATAGCTAGGCACATGATCTGTAAATTTAACTAAGTCCAAGGAATCAAAAATATAGATAATCTCCGAAAGAGTTTTCCCTTCGATTCCTCTTTTTTTTATCATATTAATAATTTCAGAAGACGTACTTTCTACACCATCAAATCCATATCTTCGGCCTAAATAATTTTTTAGAATTTCAGAAACTTTAAAATAATGTTTTTTAAAGTTTTTATTTTTTAAATATCCTTTTTTTTCTAAATTCAAAAGAGCTTTTAATGCTTGCTCATGTTCTGAGAGCAAAGCATCTAGCGACTCTTTTGGCAAATCCTCTTGACTTACTTTTTTCCTTTTTAAAAATTTTAAAATTAAAAAAACTAAAAAAGATACCAGTAAAAATCCAAAACCCCCTGAAAACAGAACAACCCACTTTGGTAGCTTCAATCTCAGCAATGGAAAATAAGACTTTACGTTCGCTTGTTCTTTTTTTTCTCCTGAAGCAGGCTCCATACCTTCAGGCTTCACAACAGAAAGCTGAAGAGACTGGGTTATTCCGATCGAGTGTGCATCTAAATCTTTAAGAACAAAACGAGGAACAGAAACCGATCCGGAAGTTAAAGGAGAAAGCTCAAAGGTATAATGACGAGAACTTAAGCTCTTCGGTCCTGAAATCCAAAACCACCCTAAATCAATAAGACTTTCATCCTCCTCTAATACGGCGTCTAATTGATTCACTTCTCCATCAGATGTTTCAAACTCTAAAACAACAACATCCCCAACTTTAATTGGATCTGTGCCGTTTCTTTTTATTTGGACCAAAGGTAAAGAATCTTCTAGACCTTGTCCAAAAGAAAACAAAAACAGAAGACTCCCAATTAAAACTGATTTAACCACGCTTACGACTCCTTGATTTAAAGTATTTAATTAATAAATCAATACTAGAGTCATGAGTTTGAATTACCAGTGAGTCAATTTGACATCTCTTAAAAAGGTCTTCTCTTTTTTGTTTTTCAAAAGAACGGTTTTCTTGAAACCAACGCTGAAATGCAGAACTTCGAGTATCAACAATCGCTTCCTCACCCGTCTCAGGATCTTCAAGACAAATTAAACCCGACTGAGGAATAGAACTCTCTCTCTGATCCTCTAAACAAATTGCAACCACATCATGTTTTCTGGCTAATCTTTTTAATGAAATTTCATAGTCTTCATCTAAGAAATCGCTAATAATAAAAACGACCCCTGCATGTTTCATCACTCTATTCGCTGAATCTAAAGCAATCTTCAAAGAAGTTCCTTTATTTTCCGGTGAAAAACTCATCACATCTTTAATCATTCTTAAAACATGATGTTTTCCTTTTTTAGGTGGGATCGTAAGTTCAACGATATCAGAAAAAAGCAAAGCCCCGACTTTGTCTCCCGTATGAGTTGCCGCATAAGCAAGTGTACCCGCTACTTCTGCAGCGACCTCATTTTTTAATTTTTCTTGGCTACCAAAGACTCCAGAACCCGAAAGGTCCACAAGAATTAACACCGTAAGTTCGCGCTCTTCTTCAAATTTCTTAACAAGTGGATCACGGGTTCGCGCACTTACCTTCCAATCAATATGTCGAACATCATCCCCAGGCATATAGACACGATGCTCTGAAAACTGCACACCCTGACCTTTGAAATGGCTTCGATAATTACCAGTGACTGAGTCATCGATAATTTTTTTTGCAGTAATTTCTATTTTTTTTATTTTTTTTAATACTTCTTCTGAGAGCAAAGGGTCCTCGCTTTTCAATTATTTTACGGGACTTCAACTCTTTCTAATATTCGTTGAATCACCTGTTCACTTCGAATGCCTTCAGCTTCCGCCTCAAAGGAAATCAAAATTCTGTGGCGAAGCACATCATAAGCAACTGCTTTCACATCCTCAGGAGTCACAAAACCTCTATGACGAATAAATGCATGAGCTCTTGCAGCCTTCACAAGAGCCAGTGTAGCCCTTGGAGAAGCTCCTGTTTCAATATAGTTTTTCATTTCGGGTAAACCATATTGATCTGGAAATCGAGTCGCAAAAACGACACTAATCATATAATCCTTTAGTTTCTCATCGATAAATATCTTAGAACAAACTTCTCTTGCCTTTAAGATTGCTTTTGGATCGCAAACTTTTTTAGCTTTTGGAGCTTTCACTCCTCCCATTCGATTCAAAATTGTTTTTTCATCTTCAAAAGAAGGATATCCAACGGTCACTTTAAATAAGAATCGATCCATTTGAGCTTCTGGCAAAGGATAAGTTCCCTCTTGTTCAATCGGGTTTTGTGTAGCCATCACAACAAAAGGGTCTTCAAGAAGATATGTTTGATCTCCAATCGTAACCTGATGCTCACCCATTGCCTCCAAAAGCGCACTTTGAACTTTAGCCGGAGCTCTGTTGATTTCATCGGCTAAAACCAAATGAGTAAAGATAGGTCCTTTTTTTGGAGTAAATTCTCCGGTCTTCTGATTAAAAATCATCGTCCCGATCAAGTCGGCAGGCAATAAGTCTGGAGTAAATTGAATCCTTTGAAAACTGCAGTCGATAATATCTGAAATTGTTTTAATGGTCAGCGTTTTTGCAAGACCAGGAAGTCCTTCCAGGAGAACATGACCATCACACAAAAGAGCCATAATCAAACGTTCCACAAGATCTTTTTGACCTACGATCACTTGAGAAGCTTCTTCAAAGATCGAATCAATAAATTCACTATTTTTCTTAATTTCAGAAGTAAGAGCTTGAACATCTACATTTTGCATAGCACCCATTGTTCACCTTTTGAGCTGCTGAGTCAATCAATCAGAGAAGAGTTTTTTAATGAATAAACCGATTAACTCGGTAAAAAATTTCCATGAGCGGCTCTTTATAATAGACCAGATCCAATAAAATTTGATTAAATTTATACGGATTATAAGCCGCATCAATAAGTAACTCTGCAGCAAGTGGGGACTCTAAAACCCCTTTCAAACCCTTCTTAAAAGTACAACCACTAGAACTCGAAACGGCACAATCTTCATAGCGCTCAAGTCGATCAAGAATCGGAGCAGTCCACAAGGGCTTTTGCTCCCAAAACTGACTTTCAGACCATTTCTCGGAAAACTCAAACAAAGCAGATCGAGCCGTCTTATTTTCAAAAATAGACCGAACAATTACAGCCCCGCTCTTCAAAGGCTCTATCTTACTTCCTTTGAAAACCAACCACCTCCCAATATCTCTTTTTAAAGAGATTTCATCAAAAGCATTCCAAGCAATTAAACTCTGAAGAGGTAGATGATTTAAATTTAAGTTCGGTATTTTACTCACTTCTGAAAAAATCCAGGAACGGTGAGTTTCAACTATTTTCCCTAAATGATTCAAAAAAGAAGCCGTCTGATGTTTTGAAAAAACCAAAGAATTCAAAAAAGGAATCGATTCAAAAACAAATCGAGTCAATTTACTCTGATCTTCAACAGAACTCGAATCAACCCATTCAAAAAGCCCTTTTACAACTCGATATAAAATTTTATCCTCAAAGGATTTTTCTTTATCTATAGAACTCAGTTTCTGGATAAAATTAGATACTCCATCAATTTGAGTAAGCTCAACAAAATTTCTAAACCAAACTCTAAGATTTTGATCTTCTTTTTCAAAATATTGAAACTGTCTAGTAATTTGTCTAAGTAAACCCAAATGAACCATCTGAATAACAAGCGAAAGAGGATGTCTCTCTCCAAGCTTTGGATGCCTCAAATAAGCAGGCTCACTATAGTAAATTTGAAAAAAAAGATCTCTTAAAACAACAAGTCCTCCTGCTTGTTTATGTCCGCTTGAAGGAAGATTGTTCTCGATCGCTGTAAAAACTTTTCTAATATTAAAAAGTCTCTTTTTTGCTTCTCTCAAAGTAACTAAACCTTTTGCTTTTCTTCTTGCGTATTTTCTTTGGTAAGGTCTTCCAAACAGTTTCCCTTGCCTAATGTTTTCAACTCCAAGTATTTTTTCAAATTTAGAAAGCTGATGTTTTATTTCTAAAACTGCTTCACTTAAAGTCATTGGAGTAATATTTCGATATTTTTCTTGAATTTCAGGAGGCCAGTTTTCTCTTTTTTCGTCACCCCACGCTTCTGCAATCATTCCTAAAAAATGAAGTGCAAAATTTTTCATATAGCGTTGATTTATGACTTGCATATCTGCATTAAATAAAAGAATTTCAAATTGATCTAAAGTACTTACAAGCCGAGTTTTTAAATGAAACCCAGTAGGATCAGGGTGATAGTAGGTAATTACCTTTACATCTCTTGATCGATCTCTTAACCATTCATAAAGTTCGTCTTTAAAGTAATGAGATTTCTGACTATTCCCATTACTTCTTTTAGATTTACTATAATAATTCATAAATTGAAAAACTCGATCAACTAAATTTTTATTTTCAAACTTCGAGATCACTCTTTTGGCTTCTTCCAAAAAAAGTGATTTATCCCAACTCAACGGTCTTCGATCTTCCCTCCAATCATAATCTCCATTGTTTATTGAATAAAAATACTCTTTTTTAACTTGAGACACCCGTTCATCGAGATTTTCTTCTTCGATCCATTCATGTTTATGAATCCATTTTTTAACAACATCATCTTTAATTCTAACTTTAGTTTTTTTTGGCTTTACTTCTTCTTTTTCAAAATTAAAAGTAAAAGAAAAAATCCTTCTCAAGCCATAAACAAAACCTGAAAACTCCTGAGAAACAAAATCAGAAGAAAAAGAACTAAAGACTTTTTGAATTTCTATTTTCTTTTCTTTCATAGGCTCAATAATTTTAAAAAAAAGAGGAATCCAAAATTCATTTTTTAAATAAAAATTTAAATCATTCAAAAAAGACTTAAAGTAGTAGAGAGAATCAACATCAGTCAGTTCATTTATGAACAAATTAATCTCACTCGAATTTAATTGAAATTCGAGTGTTTTTACTAAATCAACTACCCACTGATGAAAGGGCTTATTCCGATACAGAACACCATTATCGTAATACACATCTCTTTTTGTTAAAAGCCTTAAAAAAACATCTACAGAATCCTGCTCCTTTAGAGACGAACAACGAATTAAATCATCAAGAGATTTTTGAGATTTTAGATCATCTTTCCAAGAGTCTATAAAGAAATTGAATTCATAGACCGAAGTACAAGCGGCATCTAAAGAATTCATCCATAAGTCATTTTGAGTTTTATTTAAATCTACCTTTGACCACTGATGTGTTAACCAATTTTCTACTTTGATTTTAGAATCTCTATTTTTTAACAATAAGCCTTGTCCCTGCTTAGCATATTTTCTAGTTAGAAATAAAAAAGAACGAATAATTTTTTCAAAATTTCCATTATTCAAATCTCTCTCTAAAGATTTAAAATAAATTTTAAAAGACTCTTTTTCAAAAGAAGAAAAAAGAATGGAAAGGCTTTCCGGATTTTTTTTTATTTTTTTAAAGAAATTATTTATAAAATAAACAACAGGATGAGCAGAATTTAATCTCTTAAGAAAATAAAATTCATTCAAAATATCTTTAGTTTCAAAACCGTCATAAATCCAATTCCTATACCCTTGAAAAACATTCATCCAGCTTTTCAAAGACACTCTTTTTAAACTCATTTTTATCAATTCATAAGAAGAAATATTTTGACCAGGAATTTTTTTTAATAACTTTTCTGCAAACTCTTCTAACTGTTTCCTCTGAGCAGACTTCAAAGAAGTAATCAATAAAAGAATGTCTTCAAACTGTTCTCTATTAAAAATTTCAACTAAGGTAGGTACTAATTTAAAAAAAACGGGTTGATTACTCGACACCCCATCTACCAACACCCTGATTAAGTGACGCTGAGAAGACTGATCAATGATTTTCAAGCTTTTATAAAGCTCAATAAACCCTGGCTTCATGACAAAATTTGCCACATCTGGATAAAAGGACCCAAGTCTTTTAGGAATTTCACAAAAACTTCCCAAAGTCTGTATCTCAACAGGCAGCTTCCTAAGTAATAAATCTCTAGGATCAGAAGAAAGAGCAAGTTCGTGAATTCCTGAGTAAACAGGCTTTTCTAAAAAAAAGGCTCCGTTTGCGCAAGATAGATCACTATCAAATAAACCGATTAAAGCAGAATGAGACTTTAACTGCTTCCCATTATTTTCTAAAAGTGAAAAAAATGGAACTAAAGCAGGATAAAGATGGTTGCGAATATCATCTGGATCTTTCCCAATCCACTGGTCTAAAAACCAAAACCACTCACCACTAGCGACACTTCTTAAAAGACCCTCGATAGGGTCATATCCTTCTTCATTCGAAAGATATTCTAAAAGATCAGATGCCATTTGTTTAATAGAGTATTGAGATTCAATTTTTTTTAAACTTGATTGCTTAAGCGACCTCATCGCTGGAGATTGAAAAATGGAATAAAAGAAACTCAAAAAATCATTAATACCATCTTCTTTTAATTCAACTAACCAAAACTGAGTAAAAGAAGCCCACGAAGGATCTACACTTCCATCGTTCTTAAAAATCATTTCTCTTAAAAGATCAAATTGAGAAAAAAATAATGCCGAACTTCTAAAAACTTCAGAGTTAACCTTAAAAAATTCTTTATTTTTTTTTAAATCGACCAATTGATCTAGTGTTTGATCTAATTCAAAAAGAACTTGAGGGTTTTCAAAAACAGACTTATTAAACAGGTCTAAAATCCAGCTGATTTCCTGCGAAGAGAGTTCATTGATCCAGGATTCAAATTCTTTATATTGCCCATGACCATTAAAACAACGAGCAATTTTTCGAGCGATCTCTTCGTTCATATGAAGTGACGATAAAGAAAGCCCAGAACATTCTATAGGAATCGTTCTATAATTTTTTTGACTAAGAACTCTTGAGTCTTCTCCATCTTCAAAAAAAGCAGTGGGTGAACATGAAATCATACTCGAAATGACGAAAGCAAAAATGAGTTGTTTCTTAATTTTTTTGAACCAACGAGTCATGTACCCTCTCTTCATGAGGGGTACCAAATCAGCCTAAAAGCGTCAAACGAAGAGATTTCACTCACCTTAACTTACAAGAATAACGACTGTTTTTATTGACGAACTTAAATCAAAGATGCAAATAAACGATTCAGGAGACTATTCTTATGACGACAGAAAACAAATCAGAAGTTGAATCAAAAAGAAGTGTATTCAAAGCTCTAGATCAAGCAAAGGAACAAGCAAGAGAAACTCTGAGTCTTGTTATCCCAACAGTGCTTGAAGGAAAAAAGGTCACAGAAGAAAAACTTGCCTCTCTTTTACAGACAATGGGTTTAGCAAAACAAGAAGACCTCGCTCAACTTGAAACTCGAATCCGAAAACTAGAAGCAACGATTGAAGAACTTCAATCCCAAAAGGTAGAAGAAATAGAAGAAAAACCTAAAGAGTAATATCAGAAGGGTCAAACTGGTTAGATGATTGATGATTCACAGGAGTTCCTGCTTCATCTTCAGCCAAGTTGGCAAATAATGTATATTGACCAAGCCATGCTAAACGAACAGACTTCGTTTCTCCTGCTCTGTTTTTTGCAACAATGATTTCTGCAATCCCTTTTTCTTCTGCGTTCTTATCGTAATAGTCTTCACGATGAATAAAACACACTAAGTCCGCATCCTGTTCAATTGCGCCAGATTCTCTAAGATCTGCGAGTGTAGGGCGTTTATCTTGTCGAGATTCGACTCCTCGATTTAACTGAGAAAGAGCAATCACCGGGACTTTTAATTCTTTTGCTAATTCTTTTAGACCTCTTGAAATATCCGCAATCTCTCGTTCCCTTGACCCTTCTTTTGAAGAAGCCTTTGTTCCTCTCATGAGCTGAAGATAGTCAATCACGACTAAGTCAATTTTTCCCTGTAAATTAACTAACCGTCGACAACGAGCACGGATATCCATAACCGTTACTCCCGGGGTATCATCAATAAATATATTGGATTTTGCAAGCTTATCTGCAGCATCTGCTAAACGACTAAAGTCTCGATCTGCAAGTTGACCTGTTTTTAATCGACGAGAATCCACTCTTGAAAGTCCAGATAAAAATCGAAGACCAAGTTCTTCTTTTGCCATCTCCAAAGAGAAAAGAGCAACCGTACTTCCTTTAACTACAGCCGCATGTTGAAGAGCTGAAATAAACCAAGACGTTTTACCCATTCCGGGTCGTGCCGCTAAAACCATCACTTGTCCAGGATGAAGTCCTGTTGTCACACGGTCAAATGCTGTAAATCCGGTTTCCAATCCTGGAACATCAGTCTTACGAAGAGCCAAGTCTTCGATCGTTTTCATATTTTCCAAAAGGATTGTACGTAAACCTGCAAATGCTTTTTGAGTGGTCTTATCTCCAACAGTAAAAACCTTTCCTTCAACGACATCAACAAAGGCCTCTACATTTTCAACACCGTCATAGGCTTCAGAAATAGACTCTTGGCAAACATGCACTAACTTTCTAAGGATTGATTTATCCAACACAATTTGCGCGTAAGTTTCAACATTTCCCACAGAAAATGCATCGTCAATAAGTCCCGTCAAATAAGCAGTTCCACCAATAGTATCAAACCAATTCCGATCCCTCAGTGCCGTAGTCATCGTCACAAGATCGATTGGTTTACGCTGCTCATTTAACGAAAACGCCACTTCAAAAATCTTTTGATGGGCATCAACATAAAAATCCCTGCTATCCAACCCTACTTCTAGAACCGTATCTACTGCTTCATTTTGAACAAGTACTGCTCCCAAAACAGAGCGCTCTGCCTCAATATGATGAGGAGGAACTTTCCCTCCCTTTTTCTTTGACGGAGCTCCACTTAAAAACGAAGGATTCAAATCAAAAAAAGACTTTCCTTCATTTGGAGGAAATGGCGGTGTTTCTGGCAAAGGGGGTTCAACACTATTAACTACCGGAGGCATCTCTGGAAGAGAACCCTCTCCGACCGAAGAAGAAACGATTTCATCAGAAGGTAGATCTGGTTTAAACGTTTCTGGAATAAAAGGAGCATCTTCCGAAGCTCCCATCTGCTCAGGATCTGATGGCGGGAAGACTGGAGGAATGCCTGAGGGTTTCCAAGAACCCTCAGGAGAATCTTCTTTTTTTTCTGAAGGATGATCTCCCCAGCTAAAACCTGGAAAAAATCCTCCGGGTCCTTCAGATTCAGACATCGACTACCCCCACAAAAAAACCAATAAACAAAAATTAATTTTCTTCTTTAACAACCCATACTTTAACAGTGGCAGTCACATCTGAAAGAAGTTTAATTTCTACTGGATGAACCCCTAATGTTCTTAAAGGCTCAGAAAGTTTGATGTCTTTTTTATCAACTTTAAATTCATTCTTAGAAAGTTCGTCTGCAATATCAGATGCAGTAACGGATCCAAATAATTTATCATTCTCTCCAGCTTTACGAGAGATATTCACTGAAACCGCTTCTAACTTAGTTACCAGCAGTTCAGCATCTGCTTTTTCAGCTAAACGTTTTTTCTCTAGAATTTTTTTATGATGATCGAGTTCTTTTACATTTTTTTCATTTGCAACAAGAACTTTTCCTTGAGGCAATAAAAAGTTTCGTGCATATCCCGCAGAAACTTTTACAATATCCCCAGTTTTTCCTAAATTCGCTACTGATTCTTTTAAAATAACTAACATCAATTTACTCCTTACTAAACACGAGATCAAACTGGCTTTCGCCGAATCTTCTCTCTAAAATCAAACCAAAGGTCAAAAAAACCTAAACCTAAAAGCAAAGGCATCATCGTTAAAAACACCATGAGATAAATAAGTGATCTTAAAAATCCAAAGATATTTAAACGATCAAAAATAAAAGCTAAAATACTCAACCCTTGTAATGCATAAAAAGCCATCAAGATCTTAAATAAATTTGTTGAAACCACGGTAATCCATGGCTGAACTTCAAAAAACATCAAAGCCCCAGACATAATCGTAGGCCAAACAAACCACTCAGGCGTCTTCCACTCTGTTAAGAAAGAAAGACTGACTTGAGAACGCTTTTGAAACTCAACAGGATTCGTTCTAATCAACAACATCAAATTGGACCAAACCACAATCAACCCAAAAATAACAATCCCAGAAGGAAGCTCATTCAAAACCATTTGAGTAAGTTCTTTTGGAGACAGCCCTTCAGGAAGTTGAGCCGTAGAAAGTTTTTGAATTTGCTCTACTAAAACCAAAAGTTCGGATTCAAAAAGCTTCCAAGGCGCCATATGAACAAGAAGTGAATATCCTGCTAAGAACATCCCTGCCCATGCGATCATTGTCCCTAAAGTGAATATGACGGAACGGTCAACCGACCAATGTGATCGAAACAAGAATAGAGGCAGAAAAACACCAGGAACAATTCCAACACATGAAAAAATCACAGCGCTCTGTAGCCCCGACACCAAAAAAACGATCGTCACATTCGAAAGAACAGCAACCAAAGTTTGTTTAATATTCATTCGATAAGAAAAGATCATCAAAGGGAGAGATGAAAAAATAGTAAAAAAGGCACTCATGTAAAAGACACTACTTAGAAAAAAAGGAACCACTGCAACCCAAAAGGGAAGCTTTCCTTTTTTAAATAGCTGCGAAGAGTTCGAACTCTCAGTAGAGGGCGAACTCATTTCCGCGATCTCAGACACAATAACCTCTTTAATCCTTCAAAAGTCACAAAGACCAACTACCGTCGGTAATCACGGTCACGGTCACGATCCCGTTCACGACCACGTTCTTCTTTTTGAGCTTTCTTTCTGACTTCTTTTTCAGCTGATTCTTTCAAAAATGTTTCTTTATCAAATTCATCTGAAAGTTTTACCGTCAAAAATCTCATTACATGTTCTGAAATTCGAAATTGTCTCTCCAACTCAGAAACAACGCCATGATCACCAGAATAAGCAAAGTAAGTGTAGTGCCCTTTTCCTTCTTTATTAATTTCATAAGCAAGTCTTCTTTTCCCAAGATCTTGAGAAATTACCATCTCGCCGTTAAATTTTTTAATCACCTCTTCTACTTTAGAAGTGATCTTTGAATATTGATCTTCCGTCAAAGAAGATTGAGTAATAAGGGTTGTTTCATACCCAGATTGGATAGCCATATTTTACTCCTTTATGGTCTCATTCGGCCCCCTCTTGGGAGCAAAGTCGTTATTTACAATGAAGACGCTTGGTTATCACAAACTAAGACCATTTCGCAAGGATGGAAATCGATAAAAACAGAGACTAAAAATCTGTTATTTTTTTTAATTATTCCAATTACTTATTTTAAATGAAAATACAGTAATCAATCTATTTTTTTTGAAACTTTTATCTAAAACTGTATCTGACTTTTTTATTTTAATTATTTACTTTTTTAGTATAGAACAAGCAAATAATGCATAGCATTAATTTAATAAAAAGAACTTAACGAACTTAGACATGACTAAAATTAAAGAAACCTATCTATATATTATTATTGGATTAATTATAGGAAATCTTCTCTTTCTGATCAGTACTAAAGCAGAAACAACTCGTAAAAATCCTATAAGCAAAATCTCTACTTCACTCTAAAAAACTATTCGGAGTCACTTTCAGATCGAGTTCCCCAGGGATCTTCACCATCTTTTGAAGAAAACTCAGAAAGAGAATCAACCGCACCTTGCTTCTCATTCTCCTCTTCATCCCTTTGCTTTCTCTTCGCTCCCAACATGCTAACCACCACAATCGCTCCCTCGTAAAAAAGAATCAAAGGTGCCATTAACATCAACATTGAGATTGCATCAGGGGGAGCAAACATTGCACAAGCAACAGTAATTCCCAAAATAGCGTTCCTTCGATGAGTCCTCAAGAATTTTGCATCAATTAGACCAAGGTATCCAAAAAATACAACCAAAACAGGAAGCTCAAAGGCCATCCCAAAAAGCAGCATTAACTTCAAAGCCGTCGAGTAATAGGAATCAATTGTCAAAATAGCCTTGTCAGATTCAAAACCAAAAGTCACAAAAAACTTAAACCCAATAGGGAACAACACATAATATGCAAACCCTGCACCCAAAGTAAAAAAAATCGTTGCTGCGAAAACAAAAGGAATTAAGAATTTTTTCTCTTTTTCATAAAGACCAGGTTCAATAAATTTCCATATTTGAAAGAAAAAATAAGGGGAAAGAAAAAATAAAGCGGAATATCCAGCTATTTTTAAATGAGTCAAAAAGTTTTCAAACAAACTCGTAAAATAAAGCTTTTGCTCACCCTCAGGAAGAATTTCGAACAAAGGTTGACGTAAAAAGTCCATCACCCAAGAATTCGTCCAAAAATAACAAAGCATGAAGCCAACAACAAAAACAGCAAGACTTACTGTAAGTCGCTCCCTCAATTCCTCAATATGTTCAAAAAAACTCATATTTTCATTTTTTTTCACTTGAGCCCAGTCTCCTTCAAGCTATGATCTAGAACTTCAATCTTCTTATCATTATTTCAAAAGGAGTGAACGAAAAGATGAAAAAAATACTTCCGTTGGTTTTAATTCTTGCGATTGGCATTATTGGAGTTCTTTACATGAGATCAAAAAAAACAGACCAGGCCTACGAAACACCTGCTCTGGAATCTGAGCAAATTTCAAAAGAATCACAAAAAGTAGAAACAAATCTCAATCCAGATCTTTCAGTTGACGAAAATGGCCTTTCTAAAGCAACTGTTTCCATTCAAACAAGACATGGAAAAATTCGATTTAAGTTTTATCCAAAAGATGCTCCTAAAACTGTCAGCCGGATCATTGAACTTATTAATCAAGGCTTTTATAACGGTCTAACCTTTCATAGAGTCGTTCCTGGTTTTGTTGTTCAAGGAGGAGATCCGAATGGAAACGGAACCGGAGGATCTGGACAAAACATTGCAGCAGAATTTAATGAAAGAAAACACGTTGAGGGTACCGTTGCAATGGCAAGAGCGTCTCACCCCGACTCTGCGGACTCTCAATTTTATATCAGTTTGGGAACCCACCCGCACCTTGACCGAAACTACACTGTTTTTGGAAAAGTAATCGAAGGTATGAACGCAGTAAAAAGCATCAAACCTGGCGATACGATGGATTCTGTTTCTATTGAAATGTAATTAATTGATTTTCTTTTTTTGAGCTGGGTATGATGACGCAGTCTGAATCCCAGCTCGATTTAATAACTTTTTAGCTCTTTCGCTTCCCGTATTCATCCAAACTTCATAAAGTTTCAATAAATCCGATTCATTTGTCCGAGGAAGTGTTTTTTCTCCTACCACCGAAATCACCTCAACATATGGACCAAAATCACTTCCAATCTCAGAAAGAGCTATTTTTAAACTATCTTCTTCAACTCTCATCAAAGCTTGAGAATATGCAACTTTACCAATCCCTATAGAATACCCTAGGTCAATATTTCTTCGTGACAAATTCTCCTGAAAAACACCAGACAAATATAATGCTACATCTCCTAATCTTCGATAAAGAAGACTTTGAACACTAGGTTCTTCTTCCTCTACAGCTTCTTTTAAAAGCAGCGCTAAAGGCTGATCCTTAAGTTTTCCCTCTGTATTTCTTGAAAAAAGATTTTCAGTAAGAATAAATTGTTTCAACAGATTTACTAAATAAAACTCTGTATCTTTCGAAGGATTCATCTTTCGTTTCTGAATCGCTTCAGTAATCAGTTCATGAAAGTAAGCATCCGCTTCTAATACGATTCCCAATTGACTCATTACAGCTCTCCCTCCCCTACAAGGTACTCCCTTCTAGTTTACCAAGGATCAGAAAACTCTCAAAATCACGAAAACCGGTCGATTTTGCCTACTTAACCCACTATGCAAGTTACTTGCGGAGATTCTAGAAAATACTTTTCACAGACTTTTTGGATATCGTTTGTCTGAATTTTGTCATAAATCTCAACCAACTGCTGCTGAGTAGGTATACCCAATCCATAAAGAACTTGGAGTCCATGAAACATTGCTAATGCAGAATCAGTCTGTAAATCCATTGCTCGACGCCCAAGATAAAATTCACGTGCCCGCTTTAATTCGGATTGAGAAACTCCTTTTTTAGTCACTTTTTCTAAAACGTCTTGCATTCCTTTTAATGCTTCTTCTTTTTTTTCTGGAGACGTCGCAATATAATTGAACACGTAACCTCTTTCAATTCCTTCCATTGAACTCATATAAACTGAGTAAGCTAAACTTTTTTTCTCTCTTAATTCGATAAAAAGCCGCCCACTTTGACCGCCCATAATATTCTGTAAAAGTCGAAGAGCATATCTATCTGAAGCATTAAAAGTCGTTCCTAACCCCCCAACTAATAAATGCTGTTGCTCTCTTTCAAGTTTTTTCTCAACCCATCGAGGAGCACTCAGTTTAGCTGATTTTAAAGTCGGTTCAGAAAAATCAATAGCATCGTCAAAAAATGAGTCTAATTCGTTCATCCAATAATCTAAGTCATGATCATTTACATTTCCAGAAACACTAACAACCATCCGGTTTGGTTGAACCCATTGATGAAAATGTGTTTTTAAATCTTCCTCACTCAATCCCGCAATTGATTCCAAATTTCCATAGAGAGAATAAGCATACGGGTGTCTACCGAAAACAGACTCACTAAATAGTCTACCAGCTACTCGAGCAGAAGAATCCTCAATGGATTTTATCTGTTCCATTACCACTCTTTTAGAGTGCTCAATTTCTTGAATACTGAATTTCGGATGAGTCAGAATTTGTGAGAACAAAGAAGAAAGCTCCTTCCAATCCCTTTCTAAACCAATCATTTCCAAACCTAAGCTATTTTTCCCGGAGAACCCATCAAGAGAAGCAGCCCGAGATTCAACTTCATGAGCAATCTCAAATGCACTCATCTTTTCTGTTCCTTTTGTCCACGTTAAAGACATTAAATGGCTTAATCCAGAATATTTTTGTTTCTCCTGATTTGGATCAATCTCTAAGCGAAGTCCCGCTAAAGTACTTGCGTGAATAGAAAATGTATTACTCTGAGGTCTATAGTAATGAACAACTTTTATTCCTTTTTTTGATGTCTTAACAACAGGAAGAATTAAAGTATTTACTTTTTTATAAGGGGCATTTTTAATTGGTTTTAACGAATTTGTTATAATTTTTTTTGCCTCAACAAAAGAAAACTTACTTTCAATTGGATGCATCACTAAAAGACTCATACGCTTAGGGTCAAAATATTTTTTTGCCACTTTTTGAATATCTTCAATTGTTAAAGATTTTAATTTTTCTAAATAAAAATGATCGTAGCTCAAATCACCAAGTAAAAATTTTAAATGCCCTACTCGACTAGCAATTCCATCAGCAGACTGCTGAGCATAGAGCTTTTCACTTTCTGCATGAGTAACCATACGAGAAAGTTCTTTATGATCGGGTCCCTGATCTCTGATTTTTCTCAATTCCCCTAACATTAATTTTAAAACATCGTTAGTCTTTGAAAGAGAATCATAATCCGCATAAAAATACATCATTCCTGGATCTTTTGGTGTATAAAGCCCACCTCCAGATTCCGTTACCATTTTTTCATCATAAAATAATTTTTGATAAAGTCTCCCCAACTCTCCATTTGACAAAATTCCCGCTAAAATATCGAGTGCTGGAATATCTGGATGATGCAGATGAGGAGTACGAAAACCAATAGCAATTGTCGGAGTTTTTACATCAAAAGGAATTGCCTTACATTCAACTCCATTTCTAATTTCAGACTCAGGTTTTCTTTTGATATTTGAAACCGTCTTTTTCTTGATGACAGCTTTTCCAAATTTTTTTTCCAAAATTTTTAATATTTTATCTTTTCGTGCAGGATTATTTAATAAAGGACCTACTAAAATAAGACCCATATTATCACTGGTATAATGATTTTTATAAAAATGCTCCAACGTCTGAACTGTCGCATTATTCAAAGTTTTTCTGTAACCAATAACGGGTCTTCCATAAGGATGCTTTTCAAATAAAGTACTAAATAAATTTTGAAATAGCATACGTGAAGGAGAGTCTTCATTTTTCTTTAACTCTTCTAAAATAACTTCTCGTTCACTTTCAAAGTCTTTCTTTAAAAAACGTTGTGGTCTTGCCATTTCTCCAAAATGCTCAAGCACCTTTTCCCAATAAGTTTCCGCACAAGTCACATGATAAACCGTTTGATCAAAAGAAGTATAAGCATTGACATCGCCACCAAGTGACTCCATTAGTCGTGCAAGTTTTCCAGTCGAAGATTTTCCGGTAGCTTTAGCGTCCGTGTCTTTAAAATGCATGTGCTCTAAAAAATGGGCAAACCCAGCTTCTAATTTCTTTTCATCAGCACTTCCTGCTTTCACCCACCAATAATTAGCAGCAACCGTGCCATCATAGTGACAAAGAATAACGGGAATACCATTGCTCAATACATGTTCTTCTATTTTTTGCATGAATTTTCCTATACTGGTTCTTGTTGATCTAAAAGTTCTAAAGCTCGCACCACATCTTCATCTGCAACTTGCAATCTAACCCATCCCATTGCAGGAACCAGAAAAGGTCGCAACTGAGACGAATGTTCATCTAAAACATATGCAGAAATCCCATTTACCTCTAAAAAGGCCTTTGCAATCATTGCTTCAGGGACAGTGTTGAATTTTGCAACGATTTTTGGCATTCAAACCTCACATGAAAAAAATTCACTTAGAACCTTCTTCAACGTTCTCTTCACTTTACCTACATTTCCCTTTTTGTGAAACAAAATGTCATTACTGTGATTTTTACTCTTTGGCTGCTTCTCGAACTCAAGAAAAAGACAAAGACCGTTTTGCTCAGGCACTGAAAAACGAAGTAATTCTTTGGCTCGATTCTATTTCTTCCCTAGAAACGATTTTTTTAGGTGGGGGTACACCAAGCATGACTGCACCTTCGACAATTGAATGGATCTTTGAATCTTTATTAAAAGAAAATAAAATCCATGAAACTACTGAATGGAATATGGAAGTTAATCCTTCATCAGTAGATATAAAATCTCTCACTCACCTGGGAAAGTTAGGAGTCAATCGAATCAGTATGGGAGTTCAATCAATGAATCCTGTTGAACTTAAAATTCTAGGTCGCGTTCACGACCCGAAACAAGTACATTCTGCGCTCGAATCAATTATCAAATCTGGGATTCCTGAAATATCCGTTGATGTCATCTGTGGAGTCCCTGGACAAACTCTCCAATCACTGGAAAAAACCCTTAAGGTACTCACAAAATATCCAATCACCCATTTGAGCTGTTATCTCTTGACACTTCCCAGTCATCATCGAATGGCGAAAGATCTACCCAATGATGATACCCAATTAGAACACCTTCTTTTCATTAATGATTTTTTACAAAATATCGGTTTTGAACATTATGAAATTTCAAATTTCTGCAGAAATAGTAAAAAAGCACAACATAATATGAACTATTGGAAAGGAAAGTCTTATCTGGGACTTGGTCCCTCTGCTCATTCATATGACCCAAGAACCCAAACTCGCTGGAAAAATTATTCATCTATTCATAGATATGCAGACTTCATTGAAAAAAATGAATTCCCTATTGAATGGACAGAAGCTCTTACTCCTTCACAAGTTGAATTAGAAAAGTGGTTACTTGCACTGAGACTAAATGAAGGCTTTCCTTATGCGTGGTTAGAAAAAAAAGCACAAAAACAAAAGGCTGAGCAGTTCCTTAGAGAAAACCTCCTTGAGATTCATCCTGACGATTCAAATCGACTTCGACCTACGCCTCGGGGATATGCGCTCAATGACCTCCTCATTCAATCTCTATCTACTTGATATTAAAGAGATAAAAAAAACTAAAAATCTTCAATCTCAAATTTGACAAGTCTCTATTGATAGTCATCTTTAGTCCTGTAGGTAATCAATAAAAATATGAGGTGAAAGGATAAGTAGTGAACAAAACACCTGAGACTGAGCAAGAAATGAACTCAGCAAAACCACCTTTGGAAACAGAATTAGAAAATCAAGCTCAGATGGACGCTGAATCGACTGAAACTTCAGAACTTGAGGAACTCAAAGCAAAAGCTGCAGACTGGGAGTCAAAACATCAATATCTCTATGCAGAATTTGAAACGTTCAAAAGAAGAACAATCAAAGAACGCTCTGATCTCATTAAGTTTGGCCCCGAGTCTCTGATTAAAGATTTACTTGGAGTCATGGACAATTTGGAGAGGGCAATTGAACATAGTGGCTCTGAAAACTCAGTTTTGATTGATGGCGTAAAAATGACTCTTAAGCAATTTCAAGATGCCCTTCACAAAAAGGGAGTCACCCTTGTAGAAACGGAAGGAAAAAATTTCGATCCTCATTTTCATGAAGCGGTTGGACAAGAAAATTCTGAACTTGCTCAAGGAAAAATTTTAAGAACAGAACAAAAAGGTTATAGCCTACACGGAAGACTTCTTAGACCCGCAAGAGTCATTCTCAGTGCAGGCCCAAAAGAAACAAAAGAATAAGGAGATAGTAAAATGGGAAAAATTATTGGAATTGATTTAGGAACAACAAACTCTTGTGTCGCTGTACTAGAGGGATCTGAACCAAAAGTCATCCCTAATGCGGAAGGTACAAATACAACTCCATCTGTTGTTGCATTTGTAGAAAATGGCGGAAAACTGATTGGGCAAACAGCAAAAAGACAGGCTGTTACAAATCCAGAGAAAACTGTTTTTGAAGCAAAAAGATTGATTGGAAGAAAATTTGATTCTCCTGAAGTTCAAGAATTTGCAAATGTTGCTCCATTTAAAGTTTTTAAACATGACAATGGAGATGCTTGGATTGGTGTTTCTAACCAAAAATACGCACCACAAGAAATTTCCTCTTCTGTTCTTCAAAAAATGAAGCAAACTGCTGAAGATTATCTTGGAGAACCCGTCACTGAAGCAGTCATCACGGTTCCTGCTTACTTTAACGATGCTCAACGACAAGCAACGAAGGATGCGGGAAAAATTGCAGGGCTTGACGTAAAAAGAATCATTAACGAACCTACTGCTGCTGCTCTTGCTTACGGTTTAGATAAAAAAGATAAAGAAGCTAAAATCGCTGTTTTCGATTTAGGTGGAGGAACTTTCGATGTTTCCGTCCTTGAACTCGGTGATGGTGTATTTGAGGTCAAAGCAACGAACGGTGATACTTTCTTGGGCGGAGGAAACTTTGACCAAAGAATTATCGACTGGATTGCAGACGAGTTCAAAAAAGAACAAGGAGTCGATCTAAGAAGCGATAAAATGGCTCTGCAGCGACTTAAAGAAGCTGCTGAAAAAGCAAAGCATGAGCTTTCTTCAATGGAAGAAACCGATATTAACCTTCCTTTCATCACTGCAGATGCTTCAGGTCCAAAACATCTCAACATGAAACTATCTCGTTCTAAGTTTGAAAGCCTTGTGGACGATTTGATTGATCGTTTGGCAATTCCTTGTGAAAAAGCATTAAAAGATGCCGGGTTTTCTCCATCAGATATTGATGAAGTGATCCTTGTTGGTGGGATGACTCGAATGCCAAAAGTTCAATCAAAAGTAAAAGAAATTTTTGGAAAAGAAGCACACCGAGGAGTTAATCCTGATGAAGTAGTCGCAATTGGTGCTTCGATTCAAGGTGGTGTTCTCAGAGGAGATGTAAAAGACGTTCTTCTTCTTGATGTTACCCCTCTTTCTTTAGGAATCGAAACATTGGGTGGAGTTTGCACAAAATTGATTGAACGAAACACAACCATTCCTGCAAAGAAATCTCAAACTTTCTCTACAGCTGCAGATAACCAAACTGCTGTGACTATTCACGTTGTTCAAGGGGAAAGAGAATTTGCGAATGACAATAAGTCACTTGGTCGATTTGATCTTGTAGGAATTCCTCCTGCACCTCGTGGAGTCCCTCAAATTGAGGTGACTTTTGATATCGATGCGAACGGAATCGTCAATGTATCTGCAAAAGATCAAGGCACGGGAAAAGAACAAAACATCAAAATTACTCCTACCGGAGGATTAAGCGATGAAGAAATCGAGAGAATGAAGCAAGATGCTGAAGCTCATAAAGCAGACGATGAAAAGAAAAAGGAAGTCGTCAATGCTAGAAATACGCTCGATAGCATGATCTATACCATTGAAAAAACAATGAAAGAAAATGCTGATAAAATCGAAGCAGATGAAAAAACAAAAGTGGAAGCAGCACTTGAAGAAGCAAAAAAACATGTCGCTAGCGAGAACGTTGATGAACTCAAAAAAGCAACAGAAGAGCTGACTCAAGCCTCAAATAAAATGGCTGAAAAAATCTATCAACAAGGACAAGCTGCTGGTGCGGGAGCGCAAGCCAATCCTGGTTCAGATACAGCAGGAGCTTCTCAAGATAAGAAAACAGATGACAAAGATGATGTCATCGATGCAGACTTCAAAGAAGTCTAAAAAACACTACTTACTGATAAAGCCACTCGTTTAAAAAGCGAGTGGCTTTTTTTTAGGAACAATCTATGAGCAACAAACGGGATTACTACGACGTTCTTGGCGTCAGCAGAAACGTATCAAAAGAAGAACTCAAAAAAGCTTACCGCAAAAGCGCGATCCAGTATCATCCCGACCGAAATCCTGACAGTAAAGAAGCTGAAGAAAAATTTAAAGAACTCAGTGAAGCATACGAAGTTCTTTCGAATGACGAAAAACGTCGCATCTATGATCAATTTGGACACGCCGGACTCAATCAACAAGCAGGTGGCTTCGGCGGTGGCTTTGAAGGGTTCTCCGGTGCCGGAGGCTTCAACGATATTTTTGAAGATATTTTTGGTGACTTTTTTGGCGGTGGAGGACGCCGTCGAAGATCTCGTGGACGACCGGGCGCTGATCTCAAGACCCATGTTGATATCACTTTTGAAGAAGCTGCCTTTGGAACAGAAAAAATTATTACGGTTCCTCGATCAGTCAGTTGTGACACTTGTAGTGGAAGTGGGGCTAAACCTGGATCAAGTCCCGTAACCTGTCAGCATTGTGGAG
>PBMP01000061.1 GCA_002722705.1 Pseudobdellovibrionaceae bacterium
ACAAAGACCGAGAAACTCTTTGACCAGCTAGAGGCTCAATTGAAAAAATACAATGATGCCGCATAGCTGCAACTTACCCATGTCCCTTTAATTTACATGTCTATTGTTTTTTCATACTCTGTGTCTTTAAAGGCTCATCTAAAAAGAGATCTGAATAAAAAAAGAATTCCAAATCCAGTGAGAATAACCGATTGAATGGGAAAGCCTAATAAGTCATAGCCGTTCGAATACCCTAAAGAAAGACTTCCAGAAATAAGAAGAGCAGCTCCAATTAAGGTAGTACTCATATTTTTTTGATTTTCATTAAGCTGTTTTCTTATTTCACTTAATTCAGAAACTTTAATTTCAAAGATAAAATCATTTGAGTTAAATTTTTTAAACATCCACCGAATTTGTCTTGGAAGGACTTGAAAGAGAGAAATGATGTCTTTTGCAATCCACAAAGTTTCTTTCGAAATCCGATTAAATGAGTATTGGTTTTTCATAAGATCCCGAATGAGATCTCTTCCTTCACTTAATAAATCAAAGTCGGGGTCAAGAGTTCTTCCCATAGATTCAATTGTAAGTATTGCCTTAAAGACAATCATCCAGTCTCCTGGAACTTTGATTTGGTATTTGGTAGCTATTTTTGTTGATTCAATTAAAATTTTACCAATGTTCATTTGAGAAAGAGAAAGTCCCATATAAGGAGATAGACTGTTCCTAATATCTCGTTGGAAACCTTCAAAATCGATAGAAGGATCTGCAGATCCTAATTCGGCATACTGATAGCAAAGCTTTTCGTAATCTTCAGAGAGTAAGCTCATGACCATTGATACGAGTTGATCTCTGGATCGTTGTGAAAGTCTTCCCACAATGCCAAAATCAATAATTCCAATTCGATTTCCTGGAAGGATAAATAAGTTCCCTCCATGGAGATCTCCATGAAAGAGTCCATCAATCATGATCGATTTAAAAAAAGCTCGATTTCCAATGCTTGCAATAAACTTTCTGTCAATATGTGCGCTATTGTGTTCGTTCAGTTCATTAACTTTGATTCCTCTAAATCGTTCTTGAGTGAGAATTTTTGTGGTGCTGAGTTCAGGATATACTTTTGGAATTACAATATCTTTCATGTCTGAAAGATTTTCAGACATTTTAATCATATTGTTTGCTTCAACAACGAAGTCGAGTTCTAAAGTGAGTGTTCTTAAAAACTCTTCTACAAAAGTAGTAGGGTTAAGGATCCGAGATTCTGGAATATATTTTTCTAAAGCTTTTGCTAAGAAGCTGAGAAGAGAAATATCATTTTTAATAATAGAATCAATTCCAGGACGTTGTACTTTTACAACGACTTCTTCTCCGCTGTGAAGAGAAGCAGCGTGAACTTGTCCAATGGATGCCGATGCGAGTGGTTTTTCGCTAAAGTCGGAATAGACGCTTGAAAGTGGAGCTTTTAATTCAGATTCGATAACACGTTGAATTTCTGTAAATGGAATCGGTGCAACGTGATCTTGAAGTTCAGTGAGTTGTTCAATGTAAGATTCAGGTAGAAGATCAGGACGAGTAGAAAGAACTTGTCCTAGTTTTACAAATGTTGGACCTAATTCTTCAAATGCTTCTTTTAGTCTTACAGGAGTATTTTTAGATTCTTCATCTTTTGGAGAAAGAAATTTTTTCGGAACAAACTTCCCAAGATCCATCCGAATGACTACATCTTCAAAGCCATGCTTTGCAAATACGCCTAGAATTTGTCTTAAACGTTGTGCGTTTTTAACTGCTTTGCCGATATTTCGGCTTGTCCAAATCCAATTCACCTTACTTACCAGTTTCCTGAATGTATGACCTTATTTTCAAGAGGAGATTCTTACCTAGTTGGAAAAGGTATTAACTCTTTTTTTCAATGAGTTCAAATTCTACTTGTCGTTTTAATAAATCAGTAGAGACCACCAAAATTCGTACTTCGTCCCCCATTTGAAATACATCTTGATTCCGGCGGCCAGAAATAGTCATTTTTTTGTCGTCGAAACGATAAGAGTCTCCTTTTAGAGAAGACTTGGGAATCATTCCCTCTGCAAAAGGATCGTGTAGTTGAACAAAAATCCCTTTCTCATGAAGTCCACTAATTTTACCGTCAAATTCCTGACCAACTTTAGTTTCGAGAAGACGAACAGTTTTGATTTTTTTAGAATCTCTTTCTGCGTCGGCAGCGATTCGTTCCTGTTGACTGGTGTGTTCGGCTGCTTTTTCAATAAAATCTGCGAGTTCTTCAAAATGAGGTGCAGGTTTATGGACCCCTAGAATCCACTTGATGATTCGATGGACAATTAAGTCAGGATAACGGCGAATTGGGCTGGTAAAATGGGTGTAGGCTTGTGATGCAAGCCCATAGTGTCCGATGTGATTTCCAGAATACTTTGCTTGTTTCATTGCTCTTAAGATCATTTGATTAAGCAAGCTTTCTGCGGGGTGTCCTTCAAATTCCTTAAGAGCTTTGGATATTACCTCTGGTTTTTCTGCGGCTTCCTCTAAATCGATAGAAATTCCAAGGCTTCTACACAAATCTTGAAATTGAAAAAGAGATTGATCGCTTGGTGGTTCATGAATTCTAAAAATAAAAGGCCAGGATTTTTGAATGACCCATTCAGATACAGCTTCATTTGCCGCGATCATGAACTCTTCAATTAATCGATGCGTTTCTACTCTCTCTCTCAGTTCGATGTGCGTGGGTTCACCATTTTCATCTACATAAACTTTAGATTCTGGAAGATCAAAATCAATAGAGCCTCTAGATTTTCTTTTATTTCTTAAGGTTTCAAAAAGTGCAAAGGCATCGGAAAATTCCCAATTTTTATCAGATGTTTTCAGCTCATATTCTTTTTGTAACTCTTCATAAATCCATCTTTTTTTACTTTGAATGATTGCATTGTAAACTTGAGTATTTATGAATTTTCCTTGTGAATTAATTTCAATTTGGGCAACAATAGCGTAGCGGTCTTCGTTTGGTCTTAAGCTACATAGATTTTCAGAAAGGTTTGATGGGAGCATATGAAAAGCTCGTTCAGGAAAATAAACACTTGTTCCTTTTTCGTAGGCTTCTTGATCAATGAATGATCCAGGTCTAACAAAGTGACTTACGTCGGCAATCCCAACCCATAAAATATAATGACCATTTTTCTTTTCAACATAAATAGCATCATCAAAGTCTCTTGCATCTTCTCCATCAATCGTAACCCAATTGAGGTGACGTAGGTCTTTTCTTTCTGGCATTTCCTCATCTATATTTATAGTGAGGTTTTGAGCTTGTTTAATGGCTTCTTCAGAATGACCCTCTTTAATTCCATGCTCATTTGAAAGCCATTCCAGATCAACGCTTGCAGGAATTGTTTTTCCAAGGTGCTTAATGACTTGACCAATGACTGGGAATTTTCCTGATTTTTTAAATTCTAGTTCTACTAAGAGCCAGTCATTGTTTTTTACTCCTTGTGGAGGTTGAGGAATGTAAATCCATTCAAGGGCATTTTTTTTCTGAAAAACCCCAGATCCGCCTTTATGAGCACCTGGGTATAGTTCTTTTCTGAATTGGCAAATTACTTTTGAAAGTCGGTGTTCAACAAGTTGTATACCTAGCACTTCTCCTGAAAGCTCTAAAAACCGGACTCTAACAATGTCTCCATGAAAATAATCGCAGGCAACTTCTTTTGGGATTTGTAGGTCTTCGTAATGTCCTGACTGAGGAATGAGAAAAGCAAATCCTTTAAAGTGTTTGTCTACCTTTGCTAAAAAAGACGTAATCTTTTCAGGCTTTTTATTTTTTTGATCAAAATTTTTACTCTTACGATGGTTTGAATTTCTTCTAGAAGAAGAAGGTTTTCGTCGTTCGGTGGATCGTTTTTTCTTTGGAGCAGGTTTCTTTTTTCTTGGCATTTGAATCAGGTATCTCTAATTTTTGGAATGAAATCAATCATAGAATGCTGATAGTCAAACACTTGACTTAAATAGATAGCTCAATTGTCTGATAATCTTGGAATTGAGAGCTGGAATCAGGAGTTTTTCATTTTTTAAGCTGTCTAAAGAGCTAAATTGAAAGGAATTTTGTGTCAGACAAAAAGCCAAAAGGCGGCATAAAGGTTGCTGCAGAGATGCTTGAATATTTATCAAGTCAGGAACGTGAAAAAATTTTGGAAAATGTGAGTAAAAGAGACCCGGCAATTGCAAGTCGGTTGAGGTCTCAGATCCGAAGTTTTGAGTCTCTTTTAAAGGTCCAAAATAAAGGAATGCAGCGTTTAATTCGAGAGCTTGATATTTCTCAAATTGTAAAAGCATTAAAAATTTCTAGTGATGAAATGAAAAGTCATTTTTTTTCTCATATGTCAATGAGAATGGCTGAAGAGGTAAAAGAAAATATTGCTCAGTCTCAAAAAATGAAAAAATCGGATGTCTATGATACACAGAAAAAAATTGTTGATTTAGCTCTTGAACTTGAATCTCAAGGACTACTTGTTTTTTCAGAAAATGACGAAGAGTGGGTTGATTAAAGCTCCAGAATAAATGTTACAGGACCGTCATTAAGAAGGCTGACACACATCTCTGCCTGAAAAACACCTTGTTCAGTATGAATTCCTAAATTTTTACTTAATTCAATTGATTTTTCATATAAAGATTTTGCGGCTTCAGGGGATTCCGCCTGAGTAAAGCTAGGCCTTCGACCTTGGAGGCAATTTCCAGCTAATGTAAATTGAGAAACAATGAGGTGTTGGCCTTGGATATCAAGTAATGATTTATTCATTTTTCCATTTTCATCTTCAAAAATTCTCAACTTGATAATTTTATCGATCATTTTTTCTAGGAGAGCTTGGTTATCTCCTTTTTCAAAGCCGATTAAAGTTAAAATTCCTTGTTCGATGGATCCTACTTTTTTATCATCTACTGTGACATGCGCTTTTTTTACTCTTTGGATAACGGCTTTCATGTCAGCCGTATACTCTAATTCAATAGGAGGAGCAACATGAATCTATTTTATCTTATTCGTCATGGAGAAACGTTTTGGAACGAGGCAGGTAAATTTCAAGGACATGCAGATATAGAATTGAATGAGAATGGAAAGAATCAAGCAAAGAAACTTCAAGAAGTAGTTTTGAAATTAAGTCCTGATCGAGTATTGAGTTCAGATTTAAAGAGAGCTTATGAAACAGCTAAAATTTCAACTGAATTTTTAAATTTAAAAATTCAGTGTGACAAAAGATTTAGAGAGGCTCATATTGGTGAAGCTCAAGGACTCACCTATTCACAGCTGATCGACTCTTTTGGAAAAGACTTAATGAATCAGTGGAGGTCAAATTCCAGGAAGCATTTGGATTGTCGGTATCCCCAAGGAGAAAGTGGAGCGGAGATGATTAAAAGAATTTTAGAAGGATTAACTTTTTTTAATTCAGATCCTGTGGATAAAACACTTATTTTTACCCATGGAGGAGTGATTAGAAGAGTGATGCAACATTTGTCTGATCATTCATTTGAGCGAATTCCAATTCCAAATGGTATTGTGTATCCAATTCAATTTAAAAATGAACATTGGAATATATTACCTTTAATTCATTTTTAAGAATTTTGAATGATATTTGTAATTCCAACTCGAATCATCATTACGGCGATTCCTGTTAGAAAAAGGGATGCTACCTTGGCAAAAGCTTGAGACCCCGATTTTCCCATAATTTTAACAACCCATTTGGACTGACTAAAGACTAACCAAACAAAGGCAAGGTTCGTAAGAACTGAAGCAATTGTGATCCAATAACCAAATGAATCTACTGAAATGAGAATGGTTGTTAAAGCTGCTGGACCAACAATAAGCGGAATTCCGATAGGAACAATTCCTACCGACTCTCCAGAGCGTCTTTCTTCTTGTTGTGAAAATAGAAGGTCTACAATTGCTAAAATAAGAAGAACAATTCCACCACCGATTCTAAAGTCATTTTCATTAATTCCCAAAAAACTAAAAATAAATTTTCCAGCAACGATAAAAACAGCACAAATGATCAATGCTGCTAGAGTTGCTTCGCTTACGAGTTTCTTTTTTGAACTTTCACCGACACCTGCAGTAAGAGAGATAAAAACAGGTAAAATTCCTAGAGCGTCCATAGCTACAAATAAAGGAATAAACGCAGAAAAATAATCTTTAATGATTTCATACATAAATAAAAATTTAGCATGAGAATAAAAAGGAATCGAGTTTGATTGATGTAAGGATTTGTAGGCAATTCTTACCTCTTGTTTGTCGCTAGGTATCAAAAATAAATTGAGAAGGAATGAGTTTTATTTTTTTGAGGAATATGTTTGAAAGCACTTAAAATAGCAGTATTTATTTTTACTTTAAACGTCCAAGCTGCTGGGGTTATTCAGATTGATACTCAGGGTTTTCTGCGTTCTTCAAACGATCGTCAAAATTCGATCTCTACACTCTCGGTAGGACCACGATATGAAACCGAAGGTCAGTGGATTCGTGCAAAACTTGATCTTCAGGCAATTGCTTTTTTATCAGATACTTCTTCTTTTACTTTAGAGGCAACTGATGCTTATGTATCTACATCTAAGAAGCTTCTTAATTTACATGAAATTACTTTAGGAAGAAGAAAATTTGATTGGAGTACTGCGGATGACTTATGGGATTTGAGTCTTTGGAACCCTTCATTCGTTTGGAATCCATTTCGTTATGATCAAATTGGTCAGACAGGTCTATTTTATAAATTTCAAAGTAAAAAATTTAAAGTCTTACTTTTTGGAAGTCCTTTAGGGATACCTGAAAGAGGGTTTCCCGTCTATGAGGAGAATGGAAAACTTGTTTCACCTAGCACGAGTTGGATTCCTCCTGTTCAGCAGTTTGCATTTTTAAATAAACAATATGATATTCAGTATAATTTAATTGATCCAAAGATTTCTGATGCAATATTGCGTCCTACTGGAGGAATTTCTTTTCAGTATGGAGACAAGGGTCGAGGTTTTTGGACTTCGGTGTCTTATGGATATATGCCTATGCATCGTGTTGATATTGCGGTTAAAGCTGGACTTTCTTCACAAGGAGTTGCTGCGATTGATCTTCTTCCGGTTTTTCCGATGCATCACTTAATTAATTTTGAAACAGGTTTTGTTACTTCTAGTTGGTCGATTTGGGGGTCTTTAACTGGTGAGAGTCCATCACGAAAAGCGCCTCCCTCAGGGTATATTAGTACTCCTATGGGACCGGCTTTAGTTACAGCCGGAGGAGGGTCTGTTAAGTGGTTGGATGGACTTACTATTGATCTCACTTATTTGTATATCTATGAACAAGAGACTCCAAAGCCTGAAAGTATTGTAGATGTAGCCTTCCCTTCACGATTTTTTTATAAAAGTGCTTGGGCAATTCAAGGGCGATGGGAAGGACCTTCTCCTTTAGCGTATCAAGGGCGTTGGCTTTACGACGTTACCAATGCAAGTAATTTATTTTCATTAGATATCGAGTTTAATCCTTCATGGAAAAGTCCGGAAGCAAATAAGGGGTGGAAAGTTGGATTAGGTGCAGACATTTTATCTACCTCAACAGAAAAAGGTTATATCGGTCAGTATGAAGGAGATGATCGAATCAGGGGGCAAATTGCTTATGCGTTTTAAGGTGTTGCATTTGTTTTCAGGATTATTGAGTTTGTTTTTACTTTCAAGCTGTGGATTGTTTGGTCAAAAACCAGATATTGAGAAGTTACTTACTTTAGAAAATCAAGACTGTTTAAATGGATTACCTGAAGTTATCGGACGTTATATTGATGGAAATATTGAAGCTGATGAATGGGAGTCTAAATGGGATTGTGCGACTGAATCTTTAGAGTTATTTAAGGATTTTGCAATCAGTGTTGATCCAAGAGGATTTTCTGCAAGTGAAATGAAAGGGTTTATTTCATCTTTTTTAGTGACTGATCATTCGATTAATTTAGATTTAATTGCTGTAGGTTTTCGATTGAAGTCTTCTATTTTAGGTGGAGACCCTGATTTACTTACATTTGAAGAATTGGGTCAAATGATCGAACTTATTCAGATGAGTAAAAAGATTACGACTGCTCTGATTCCGGATATTCGATCACGCAAAACAGATCCTCTTCCAAAACCGCTATTGCATTTAAGTGCCGTTTTATCAAAAGCCGGAGAGGATTTTACAAAAGCACTACTAAAAGTTCGACCGACTAAATCTGGGGTAAGTATTAACGAAGAAGATATCAATCTTTTTGTACAAGAAATTTCTAAGGTTTTAGAGCTAGATATCAAAGATTCCTACGGCGCTTTTATCTTAGCTTTAAAGAAAATTATAGTAAATGGTTCTGTAAATGAAATTGAATATAAAGAGTGGCCAGAGTTAACTAGACATTTTGGATTATTTTTAGGAGCAGCGGTTGCTCTCTCTAGTATTGATTTAAGGCTCGTTGATTATAAAAGTGAACATACTTCTTTTGTTTTAGCGATCGGTAAAGAAATTAAAAGAAGTTTAATCGAGATTTTAGGGGTTCATCCTAAAGGCTTAAGTTTATTAGAAGTAAATCGTTTAATAGACTCTTTTCCTTCGAGTTGGATAGATATTAATAAAAATACGATTAAATTCACTTTATCAAGATTTGTAAAGAAATGGTTAGGCTCAAAAAAGGATTCTGAAGTTCAATTGAGTATTGAGAAAAAAGATATTCAATTTCTTTTTTCTCAATTTAGTCATTGGGGAAAGAGTCAAATTTATTTAGAGAAAATTTTTGAGGAATCTAACTTAGACCCTTTGGGTGTAGCGGAGCAAGAGTATTGGAGTGCGGCAGATCGTTTTTCAAGATCCTTGTCTTCAAGAGAAAAAGCTAGAGTTGAGCGCTTAAAAAGACTTTTTTTATTTGAACCTCAGTTTCATGGAAACGATGAACAAATTTTATTTGTTCATACTGATCGTCATTCTTTAAATAGTTTAAGTACCTTAAATTGGAGAAATCTTCTTACTAAATTAATTGTTAGAAATTATTCTAAAAATAAAGAGAAGACGCTTTTTACAGATGATTTAAAGGAGCTTGTAGATGATTTTGGGCCCATTGGTTTGGAATTAAAAGAGTTTGATCCTGGAATTGAGTCTATTCCATCAAAAATTCTTACTGAAATTGACGTATTTACAAAATCAAGCGATGGAAATCGTACGATAGATGAATATGAGCTCACCTATTACATAGGGCATATGATGTCTGTGGGAGTGTTAGCAGAGAGAATTAAGAAAATCACTGAAGAAAAATGTTCTTTAGGAACAAAAGATCCACTCGGATGGGATTGGCAGGATCCAAATTGTTTTAGAAATATGATTTATGAAAATTTTTCAACAATCGCAGATTTTATGCCTGATCTAGTTTATTACTATGAAGGTCTTGTTTTGGAAAAAAAATTAGAATTGATTCAAGTTTTAGAGACTGGAGCAAGAAGATACGGGTATTCAGAATTTCCTGTCGGAAACTATGACATTCGAGGAATTGCTTCTGTTTTACATGATATCGAGTCTCTTTATTTTAAATTTGATGATAATAGGTCTAATGTATTTGAATTAGATGAGGTTCTTCGAGCTTATGATCGATTTAAAAATTTATTGATAGAATTAGGAGATCTTCCGAAAAATCAATTAAAGTATGTTAAATCTTTTTTTACTTATTTAATTCATTTTGAAAAGCTTCCAGACAGAACGCGAGCCAGAAGTGCTCTTCATTTTAATAATTGGCATCTTTTTAAAAGAAGATGGAAAAAAATGAGAGCAGAAAGACTTGCGATGTTTAAGGTAATTCCCTACATGAATATACCGGATACACCCCCAGAAGAGCCACATCCAGAATATCATCCATTAAAATATTTATGGACCTTTAAAGAAAATTCAGAGGGGTTAATTACAGCTGAATAAAGGCTCTTTTTTTCTTCTTTTTCGATGTTCATTTGATGGTGAATATAGAAATCGTCATTATCCCAAAAAATATCCGCAAATGATGCTTTTCCACTTCTTCCAGCTCTTCCAATCATTTGTGCAAGTGAAATAAGATTCAGTGGAAGGTGCCAAAGGCAAACCCAGGTTACATGAGTTAGATTCATTCCCATGCCAAAAGCAGAGGTGGCTACAAGAATTGTAATTTCTTTTTTTAATGATTGTTTTTCAATGATTTTTCTTTCTTCGCTCGAGAGTCCTGCGTGGTAGTAGATCGCAGAGTATCCTTCTTTTTTTAATACTTTAGTTACTCTTTCAGCGGATTTTCGAGTCACAGTAAAAATAATTCCAAACCCTGTTCTTTTTTGTAAAATTGACTTCATTAGATCAAATCGTTTTCCCCACGGACAACGATGAATTTTAATAGAAATATGAGAAGGAAATTGAAAATCACCCATTTGAACCGCATTTTTTGGTAATTGATCTAAAAGTTTTTTTTGATTAGATGAAGAGAGTGTTGCAGTTAGCCAAAGCGATTCTTTTAAATTTAGTTGTTCAACGAGTTCGGTAAGTTTTTGAAATCCAGGCCGAAAGTGGGACCATTCAAATAAACAATGACACTCATCTATGACTAGAAAATGAGGATTCCATATTTTGACCTCTTGTTTTATTTTGTTATTAAAAAAAAGTTTCTCTGGATTTGTAATCCACGCTTGAGGAGTGCAGTTCCGTTTCTGAGGAGGAGAATAGGCTTCTGGTCCGCATCCAAGAACTGATTGAATTCCTTTTTTTTCTAGATCTTTTTGTTGTTGTCGTGCAAGAGCAATGAGTGGACTAACGATTAAGGTTCTATAGTTTTTGGTAATTATTCTACGTTCAAAAATAAGACTTTTTCCTGAGCCAGTAGGAGACAGGCAAAGAACGTGCTTGTTTTTTTCTAGCAGATCGATTGCTTTTTTCTGAAAAGGTCTGAGATTGATCACAGTCCACAGATAAGCAAAACAAATGCCAAAGTTAGTTTATTTCCATTTCCTCTGCATTTAAAGCGATCCCTGAAGATTTAAATCGGAGGTATACCAGTCCTCCAATAAGACCTAATGCAATATTAGTGAGGACAAAAAGATTAAATGTATCGGCTCCTCTTTCTGAACCTAATAGTTGAAAAAGTGCAATAAATGCGGCATGTCCTGTTCCTACCCCTGCAGGAAGAATTGGAATAGCAGTAAACAGGAGCCCTAGAGGAACAACTGCAAAAAGTCCCATCCAAGGAAGTTCTAGACCCAGTGCTTGTGTGAGGAATTTAAAACCTATAATCACACAAATATGGATTAGTGCTGATATTGCTAGTGAGATAAAAACGGTTTTACGTTCTTGTTGATAGGCTCTGAGTCCGTCATAAGTTCTAAATATTGAATGAAAAACTTTGTTTTTTATTTCTATTTTTTTTAACAAAAGATAAGCAGGGTCCTTTTCTTTTTTAACAGCAAGCCAGTAAAGAAAAAAGAGGATCACGCCTGCTCCGAGTCCACCGACGAGCCATTGAAGTGTATTAAAAAGTTCATCCCCAAGGTCTGATTTTGAACCAAAAATTAATGAAAAAGCAGAGATGAGAATGAGAGCAGAAACTCCCGCAACACGGTCAAATAAGATACTGCTAAATGCATAGGCTCTTTTTCCAGGCGCTTCTTTTCCTACGTAGATTGCTTTTACAATATCTCCACTGACAGCACCAGGAAGTGCAATATTGAAGAACATTCCAATGAGCGTCAGTTGAAAAACTTTATGAAGTGAAAGGTGAATTTTTTGTGCTTTCAATAATAGGTTCCAGCGATACATGGCAAGAAAAGTTGTAGATAAAAACGCACAGTATGCGATCGCTATAGATGAAGTGTTTTGAAATGCTCGTTGAGTCGCTTCTAGTGAAATAAATCCTTTTTGCCCCAAAAAAACGAGAACAACGATAACAAAACTGATTTTTAATGTATGTGTTATTTTAGACTTCATACTTACCTCTTCAACACTGAATGCCATTGTGTATATAAAAATTCATTAAAAATCGATTTTCCGACTTCTTCAGAATAGTATTTTACGCCCTCTTTTTTATTTAAAAAAAAGGAACCCCATTTTTTTGAATCGTAATCAGAGAAACATTTTTGTCCTTCATTGAGTGATTTTTCTGGGTGAAATTGAATTCCAAAAAGAGGTTTCTTTAAATGTCTGAAGGCTTGAATTTGACAGTGATCCGATGAAGCAATGACTTGAAAGTCATTAGGAACTTGGATCACTTCGTCTAAATGTGAAGAAAATGAATAAAATGATGAAGGTAATGATTTTAGAATGGAATTTGAGTGTGTTTTATTGATTCTAGTCCAACCGATTTCGGGAGTCTTAGCTCTTTGAACTTTTAGATCTCCCCCATAAGCTCGAGCGATCATCTGATGACCAAAGCATACGCCAAGAAGCGGAGTAGCATGCCTACCGCACCAGCGGATGAGATCAAGGAGAGAAGAAATCCAAGGCTCGTTTGCGGTGGCAGGTGTCAGAGATCCTGAAATAATAATACGATCCATATTTTTTAAAAAAGGTTCCGACCAATCTTGTGATGGTCCTCGTCTTACATAAAGGGTGAGTTCTTTATGTTTCAAAATTTCTCTAGAAAGATCTTTTGCTCCGAAATAATTAGGTAAAATATTGCAATCAATAATGAGAACATTCATTTTTTTTGTCCAGGGTCAAAAAAATACGCATATTTTAAAAAAATACTGTGTGCTGCATTGACAGAAATAATAAATCCAGCAACACCATCTAAAAATCCTTTTTTAATAAAGTAAGTTTCAATAAATTTGCCAATAGGTTTAAAGATGAGTAGGAATACATTTTTATGTTTATTTTTCTTTAAAAGCTCTTGATAGCCTTGATGTGAATATCTTAAATTTGTTTCAATTTGGTTTTGTAAATTTTTGAATGTAAAGTGATGAATTGGATGATTCATTGTTGCGATCGGACCATTGACTTTGAGCTCTTCATGAACTTCTGGTTCAGTCCATTTTGAGTATTTTTTTTGAGAGAGACGAACCAGATAGTTGGGGTACCATCCTCCATGAAGAATCCATTGGCCTAGGTATTTTGTTTTTCTTGGAATTCGATATCCGTGTATTTCTTTGTTTTTAATTTTTTCTAAAATTTCTTCTCTAAGAGAATCAGAGATCTCTTCGTCAGCATCGAGGTTGAGAATCCATGGGAAACTTGCTGCTTGGTGAGCAATATTTTTTTGTTTTCCGTATCCCAGCCAATTTTGATGGATCACTTCTGCACCGAAAGATTTTGCAATCTCAACAGTTCGATCAGTGCTGCCTGAATCTACAACAATAATTTCGTCTACCCAGTCGATACTTTGAAGAGCACGAGGTAAATTTTCTTCCTCATTGTAAGTGATTAAAGTTGCAGTAATTTTTGGCTTAAGGTCCATGAGAAAAAACTAGCATATTTGACCAAAATTTGGGAGAAATGGGCTATGAAAATTGCAGTTATTGGTACCGGATATGTGGGATTGGTTGCAGGCACTTGTTTTGCGGATAATGGAAATGATGTCATTTGTGTCGATCAGGATCCTACGAAGGTTGAACGGTTGAAAAAAGGGATTATTCCTATCTATGAGCCCGGTTTAGAAAAGTTGGTTCTTCGTAATGTAGAGTCCGGTCGGATTTCCTTTACAACAGAAACGGCTGAAGCTGTTAAAAAATCAGATATTGTATTTTTAGCAGTGGGGACTCCCCCTCTTCCTTCGGGAGATCCTGACCTTTCTTATCTAGAGTCAGCGGCACGAAGTGTGGGTAGAGCGATTAATGGTTTTAAAGTAATCGTAAATAAGTCGACCGTTCCTATTGGGACTCATCAGACGGTTGCTCAGTGGTTGAGTGAAGAAACGGACGAATTGTTTGAAGTTGTGAGTAATCCGGAGTTTCTTAAAGAAGGAACAGCAGTGGATGATTTTTTAAAGCCAGATCGTGTTGTTATTGGAACTCGAAGTGATCGTGCTTTTGAGATGATGGAAGAACTTTATGGCCCATTTTGTCGCCAAGGAAATCCAATCATTCGTATGGATCCAGTTTCTTCAGAAATGACAAAGTATGCATGTAATGCGTTTCTAGCGACTCGAATTAGTTTTATGAATGAAATCGCTCAACTCTGCGACCTTTTGGGTGGAGATGTTGAGCATATTCGAAAAGGAATGGGAAGTGATGTTCGAATTGGAAAGCATTTTTTGTATGCAGGAGCGGGATATGGAGGTTCATGCTTTCCAAAAGATGTTCAGGCTTTAATGGCTAAAGGACGAGAAGTTGAAAATCCTCTTAAAATTGTGACAGCGACAGAGGAAGTAAATCATGCTCAGAAAACCTATCTTTTCAAAAAAATTAAAAATCATTATAAAGGTGAAATTTCTGGTAAAAAATTTGCGATTTGGGGTGCTGCCTTTAAGCCAAATACAGATGATATGAGGGAAGCACCTGCCATTGAGATGATTCGAAGTCTTTTAAAAGACGGAGCATCCGTTTCGGTTTATGACCCTGTTGCGCTTGATAACACACGTCAGATTTTTGAAGATGCAGTTACTTACGGTAAAAACGCATCAGATACGTTACGGGATGCAGATGCACTTGTTTTAATGACAGAGTGGAATGAGTTTCGTCATGTTGATTTTAATGAAATGAAACTCAATGACCAAGTCATCTTTGATGGAAGAAATATTTATTCCCCAGAAAAAGTTAAGAAAAGTGGGATGACTTATTATGGGATTGGTCGAAGCTGAGAGTAGAGAGTCCTTTTTTTGCTTTTATTCTTTTGGTGGTTTTTAATTTGTCCAGTCGATCTTCATTTTGTGGTGTGAATTCTCTTCTTGGATGCCAGATATGATGCTGGAGAGCGAGCCCTTTTAAAGATTTAATTTTTAATCCTAAGTTTTGAAGTCTAAGTTCAACATCAGTATCTTCTCTTCCGTATCCTTCATAAGCCTCATCAAAACCGTCAATTGCAATAAAATGTTTACGATGGGCAGAGAAGTTATGGCCTTTTAAATCGATAATTTGATTCATTTTGAGTAGTTTACGAAAAAACGAATTTTTAACTCGTAAGGAACGATTTGATCGTTCAGTTTCTCCAGTCCAGGCATCCCAAATGAGTTTAAATGTGGGGTGATCAAAGAAGCCATTTTCAACGTCACTTATCTTAAGGTTTTGACTAATTTTTTTTGACAATTCAACTCGTCTTCCAGCGAGGTAGTGAGTTTCGTCGCTTTCGTTAATATGATCTTTCACAAAATTTGAATGGGGAATGCAGTCTCCATCTGTGAAGATTAGAATTTCACCGCAGGATCTTCGAATGCATTCGTTTAAAAGCATCGATTTTCTAAAGCCTTTATTGGGTTGCCAAATATGCATTACATTGAGATCAATATTTTTCTTAAACTCTTCTATGTACTCTTTTGAACCATCAGTAGAGCCATCATCACAAAAAATAACTTCAAAGTCTCTTGTCGTTTGTCGTTTTAAGGCAGCGCACGTAAGTTCTACGTTTGAACGCATTTGATAAATACTAATAATTAATGTGGCTTTAGAAGATTGAGTCATGGACTTTCCATTTTTTTACAATTTTATAATTTTTAAACTCAAATAAACGTATATTTGTAATAAATTCAAATGAATCTAAGATAATTTTTTTTAAATCACTCCACTTCCAAATGAAGGGTGAATTTTTTAAATCCCAGTTCCAGTTTTTGTTTTTTATGCGATCAAACATATATTGAGGGTGAGTTTCTTTAAAGGTTCGAAGTCCCCAGAATTTTTTGTATTTATAGTTTTCCCCAGTGGCAGGAATATTACTTTGATTTTTTCCATGATAGAGCTGATCCATAAATAAAGTTTTTTCTCTCATTTTTTCAGGAGGCCTCACCCAACCATAATGAAAAATTCTTGCTGGGATTAATGCTGCATTGATTTTTTCTCCGTTTTTATTTTTAAAACTTTGAGCATCTCCTACGCTTTGAATTTCCTTATTGTTTTTAATAATTCTAATTTCTCTTCGATAAGCTGCTCTTCCGACTCGGATAATGTCAAAAGATCCATAAAAATGAAGATATTGAAAACAGAGGCCTTCGACTTGTGGATCATTTTGATATTGGTTCAGTGCAGATTGAATCATTGAATGATCATTTTCATGAATAACTTCGTCAGCTTGAATATAAAAACACCAGTCTCCGCTACATTTGTTTTTTGCTAGATTTGTTTGAATCGCAAGCGCGTTTCCACCAGTTTGGTTTTTTGGAGAATTCAGTTGCCAATCTGATTCAAAGATTACGAAATTTACATTTGGATTCTCGTTTTTTATTTTTTCAATCTCAGCAAGAGTATGGTCTTCTCCAATTCCGACATTAATGATCATTTCTTGTACGAGCGGAAGAATAGAGCGAATTGCTTCTCTGTATGGAAAGTCAAACTTTTCTCCGTTTCGGATAATTGTAAATCCAGAAACAGTCATTTGATTAAATCCTTGTTTTGAATTTGCCACATTTTAACGTGTCTCACAAATCGAGAAACTCCTTCGAGAAGGGAAATGATAACCCCGTGGACACCATCTTTATATGCTCCGTAGTAAATCCAGTTTTTATAAAACATCGCTGGAATCGCAAAAAATATTTTTAAAAGATGAGTTCTTTGTCCTTGGTTGTATCGATCTTGTGCTTCTATTGAAGTGTATTGGTTCATTTTAGTGATAAAACGATCAATATTAAATGTTGGATCGTGTAGAATAGGTTCATGAATTTGTTGCGGAAGAACAGGGAAAACGGGGTATTCATGGATTTCATTTTTATAATAAACTCCTTTTTTGTTAAAAAAACGATCTTGGTAGCTGGGATTCCAAATTCCATGCTTAATTGGTTTTCCTAGAAAATATTCAATTCTTCGGATTTTATAAGCAGGATGTGGCGGTGTTGTTTTTTTCCATTCTTTTAATTTTGAAATAAGTTCCGGAGAACAAGCCTCATCTGCGTCGAGAACAAGGATCCAATCGTTAGTCGCTTTCTCTAAACAAAAAGTTCTCTGGTCGTTAAACCCCGACCATTTTCTTTGGTGAAAGGACATGAGGGAAGCCCAAGGAGCATTTGCATCCTGACAGATTTCTGAAGTTTGATCAGTGCTAAAAGAATCAACTACGACAATTTGATCTACCCATAGCAATGATTCAAGACATCTCTTGATACACCTTTGTTCATTTTTTGTAATAATAGCTGCCGTTATTTTAATCATAAAATCAGTCCTTTCATTTTTTCTATGACTTGACCTGGAGTGATTTCAGTCATGCAGCGATGTTTTTCGAATTTACAATCATGAAGGGCGCACCAAGGAGGCATTCCTTCGAGATGATCTTTACGACAATTTAGGTTTTCAATGTATAAGTAAGGGTGGTTTTCTTTTGAATAAGGATGCCATTCATAGGGGTCTTCTGGTCCCATCAGGGTAAGAGTTCGGGTGCCGCTGGCAATTGCAAGATGTTTTAAACCAGAATCGTTTCCAATGTATAATGCAGTTTTACTCAATAAATAAGAAATTTCTCGTAAGTTTTGATTATGAAAATGTTGAATTTGGCTACTTTTATCAAAATCTTTAAGAAAATTCTTTGAAAGTATTTCTTCCCCAGGTCCTGTAAATAGAAAAACGCCATGAGTTGAGTTTTTCAACCATTCGGTAGTCACTTCTTTGTAATACTGAAGAGGCCATTGTTTTGTTGGGCGACTTGCTCCAATTCCTAAGCCAATCCATTTTTCTTTTATATCGAGTGATTCAAATTTTTTTTCTACAAGAGATTTTGTTTGATCAGAGATCTGTATTTTTATTTCTGGTGGAGTAAATTCTAATCCAAGGGCTCGTAATGTATCTGCGTCTCTTTCGATTGCGGGTTTTACGATTCCTTTACCTTCAATGGTGACGGTGGAGTATTTATTTTTGTCTTTGTGTCCATGAAAATGAATGGATCTCATTTTACATCCTGTAGCAAGTGCAAGAGTTGCACTTGAAGGACTTGCATGAAAATTTAAAACCCATGAATATTTTTCTTTTCTTAATTTAAAGCCTAGTTGTGCAATTGCTTTTGCGCGAGAGGGAACTTGTTTGAATCGCGTGTAAGGCCAAACTTTATGTACTCGAGGGTCTTCTTCTAAAAGAGAGTTCCATGGAGTCGAGACAACGACGTCTATCTGGGCACTTGGAAATCGACGATGAAGAATCTCAATCATGCTGGTAAGCAAGACGGTGTCTCCCATCGATCTTAATTTAATAAGAAGGATCTTTTGTGGATTCGGATTAAGTTTAACCATTGGTTTTGCATCATACCACCGTCATTAAAGACTTCAATTTGGAAAACAGTATAAAAATGCTCTTCTAAAAAAAGAAGTATAAAGCATTTAACTTGTTGTTTTTAAAAATAAAAAAAAAGTTACTTTCATTTTACAAAATAAAAACTCAACGCTATAACGCATAGCGTCCTCATAAGGGGGGACAGAAAAGAGGGATTAGGGTGATGCGGGTGATCTCATCACTTTTTGGGGCGATTCTCTTGATTTCGTGTCAAGAGCCGACTCAATGGGTAGATTATTATCATGAATTTTCAGAAGATGGCGCTTGTGACTTTTTGGTGACACAGGCAGGTCAAGCAGTCTACTCTTCTGACTCTCATCAGAAAAGTCTTTTTGAGCGCCATCCAATGGGTTCTGATTGTTTGGATTTACTCAAGGCCTATATTCAGCCTCGATTGAGCCCTCAGGTGATTTCTCAAGGTGAGGCATTTAAAAATAAAATTTATGAAGTATTCTACATTTTTTATGCCTATCCTCTTCGTTTTGAAAATAGTTTAGGTGAAGAAAAAATATTTCAAAAGGCAGATTTTCCGAAAAATTCTTATACCTGTGTTTTTCATGCAAACGATCCAGCATTGGAGCCTTGTTCTTTTTCAGAAAAACCAGGATTACCAGATCGAAATGAGGCAAAGACGGATTTTTATTTAATGAATGATCCGCAAAAGAATATTAACAAATCACTTTTTAATTATGTAATGAACCGAATTGTTGAAATTGATTTTGTAGAAAATATTGATGCCATTGCAAAATTTAAAATAAAAAAAGGAAGGTTATCTCTTACAAGTTCTTGGTGGAATTCGGAACAAGAAGTTAATTCTCCTTTTTATCGTGCTGGAATTTTTCTTCATGAAGCAAGACATTCAGAGTTTGACCATACTTACTGTGATCAGAAAAATAAAAAAGATAAAAATTGTGACAATAATCTTGACGGTGCTTACGGTCTCCAAATTCAATATTTTTCTGCTTTAATTCATGAAGCAGGACGTTTTGCAGATTACAAATTTGATCCTCCATTATCAATGGTCGATTTTTTAACCTTAGGTAATCAAATGTGTGTTTATGCAAGAGACCGAGTGATCAATGATGAAGATATTTATCTCAGTTTTGAGGAAAAAGAATTAAATTGTGATCATTTTGCAATCTTAGATCTTCTTTTGTTTGAAGGAATTAAATGGTGGGAAATAGAAAAAGGACCTCTCTTGGGACCAGAGGATTCTTTTTCTTTAATTAGAAAAATTAGTTCTAATTTTAATTTAAAAATGGACTGTGGGGATAATGATGAGGACTTTAATTAGTGTAGTTTTTTTGTGTTTTCTTTTAACTTCTTGTTTGTATACAGAGCATTGGACGGATTACTATGAAATTATAGATTCTTCTGAGGTTTGTAATACTGACGTTGTTACTTATTCTTATTATGCTGGTTCTGTAGAAAAAAGAATGGATACTCTTTTTGATTCTTTTGAAACAGGAGAACAATGTAAAGAACTTATTGCTGATATTCTTTGGGATAAATTAGATAAAACGATGGAATATGTACCTATAGGATATATGGATAAATTATATGAAGCGGTTTTTGTTTTATATCATTACCCAATCCAGTTAGAGAATTATAAGGGAGAAGAAAAAGTTCTAAGAGTGAGAGATTATACAGCTGGTTTTACTGACTGTATTTTAAATCCAATGGAAAAAGGAAATTCGAAAAAGTGTAATTTTTTTAAAGGTGCTTATCCTATGGATTATGAAGAAAGTTTTCATGACACCGTTCCTGAAGATCGGAGTCGAATTTATAACAAAGGAATTATAAATTATATTCTAAATCGATATGGAATGATTGTTTATCAACCGGTTATTCGAGGAAAGGCGAGTGTAAATGCTTCTTATCAAAAAGCAAATAGAATGCTTACGCTTTCAGATAATTTTTGGCCAATTACAGAAACAAATGTAAGCCCTTTTGTTCGTGCAGTTTTGTTACTTCATGAAGCAAGGCATGCAGAGATTGAGCATGTACCGTGTAATGAAAAGGAAAAAAAAGATGGAACAGCTAACTGTGATGCTCATCTTGATGGATCTTATGGAGTTCAGATTCAGTATTTAAATGCATTAATGAATGCTGAAGGAGCTCATCGCTTAAAGAAACAACCTCAAATTTTATCTAAAGCAGATGTAGATCTTTCTGGAGAGAAACTTTGTACATTAACTAGAATTAAATTATTAAATGAGCCAGAGGTAAAGTTAGAGTTTTCACAAGATATTTCTTGTAATCTATACAGGGAAACGGACTATTTAAAAATAGCAGGTAGTCTTCCCTTTGGAGAAGATGAAAAACCTCAACGAACTCCTTTAAGTGATTCTCGTGAAGCCTTTGATTTTCATGAATGTGGAACAAATCAAAATTTAGAATCAAATGAATAGATGTGTTTTACATCGATATGATTAAATCTCATATGTTTGAGTTTCATTGAAGAAAGTTGAAGAATAAGTTTTTGATGTTTTGTTCGGTCTTGATGTCTTACTTTTTTTATTTCATTGATAATAAATGAAGACATCTCGGCTGGATGAAAACAGAATCCTTTTGAGAATTCGTAATTTCCCTTAAAGGGTATAATTCGAGCTTCGAAAATATCCCCTCTTGAAAAGCCTTTGTAAAAGTGAGTGTCGTTGACTCGATATTTTTTTTTAGAAAACAGGTCTTCTACAATAAATGTTTTTTTATTCCAAGAAAGCCTGTTGAGTTTAAATATTGAATATTGAGTTTCACAGAAGTCTTTATAAATTTTTCTTTCTTCGTCTGACCAATTTTTTTTATTTTTTTGAAAAAAAATTTTGATCGGAGGTAGATCAACTTTTGGTAGGTCTCTGTCAAATAAATACCAATCCATGAAGATAGACATTCGTTGTTCGTATTCGATATCATCTTCGTATACGATTCCTGCCTTTTCAAAGTACTCTTCTTTGGCATCAAATACTTCTTTGTAATAAGGTCCGGTAGTGAATTCTTGTATTAATGGGTCAAGATAAGACTGCATATTCATAAGTAAAGTCTAACTCATGTATTCAATAAATTGATCAAATAAATTTTGAGAGTCATGAGGGCCCGGACATGCTTCTGGATGATATTGGACTGAAAACGCTTTTAAGTTCTTGTCTTCAATTCCTGAGAGAGTCCCATCGTTGAGATGGGTGTGGGTAATTTGAATCTTTGGGGAAAGACTTTGAGGGTCAACGGCATATCCATGGTTCTGAGAGGTAATTTCAACTTTTTCTCTTTTATGATTCAGTACATGTTGATTTGCACCTCGGTGTCCGAACTTCATTTTAAATGTTTTTCCCCCTAAGGCGAGTGATAGAATTTGATGTCCCATACAGATCCCAAAAAGAGGAACTTTTCCCAAGAGGTTCTGAACGGTATTGACTGCATAAGGAGCGGCGCTTGGATTTCCAGGTCCATTTGATAGAAAGACGCCGTCAGGTTTTTTCTTTAAGATTTCTTCAGCAGAAGTTTGTGCGGGTACAATTTCTATTTCGCATCCACGATGACATAAACTTCTTAAAATATTATGTTTCACTCCAAAATCCATGGCAATGACTTTATATTGAGTTTTGCTGGGTTTGTCCCAAAAGTAAGGCTGAGAGGTTGTTACTTCTGAAATTAAGTCTCTGTTTTCAAATGAAGGAAGAGAATTTAAAATATTTTGAGCTTGAGAAAGTTCTGATTCATCTACAATGATTGCGCGTATTGCTCCTTGAGATCGAATCCATCGAGTGAGTTCACGTGTATCAATATCCAATAGGCCTGTGACACCATTTTCAGTCAGATAGGATTCTAAACTTTGTGTCGATCTCCAGTTTGAAGGAGTTTCACAAAGTTCATGAATGAGAAATCCTGCGGGCCAAGCTTTTTTGCTTTCGAAATCTTCAGGGTTAATTCCTGTATTTCCAATGTGAGGATAGGTCATACAAACCATTTGTCCGTAGTAAGAAGGGTCAGTTAAAATTTCTTGATATCCTGTCATTGAGGTATTGAAAACAATTTCTCCAAAACCACGATCTGAGCTTCTTCCATCAGTAGAAGGAGGTGCTCCAAATAAAAAACCATCAAAAATTTTTTCAGAGGACTGATTCCGTGACTCTAATACTAAATATCCTTTTTTACGGTCCATTGTTATTTTTCCATTTTTTTGATTCTACTGGGTTTAGGAGATAAGAAAGAAGGGCCATTCGTAAATAAAGGCCATTACGAACTTGTTCATGAATTAAGCACTGGGGGTGTTTGAGGGCGGATTCACAGAGTTCAATTCCCCAGTTGACGGGGCCAGGATGAAGAAGGTAGGGGCGTTTTATTTTTTTCAATTCAGATTCACGAAAAGTGTAATTTTTTAAGTAGTCATCATTAGTAGTGTGATTTTCCATGCGTTCTTTTTGAACTCTAAGACACAAGATGGCATCAAAATCATTAATGAATGATTTCCAGTCTTTCGTAATTGATTGTTTCGCCCAAGAAGGAATCCATTCTTCGGGGCCAGCAACTTTAACGTTATAGTTTAAAATTTGAGAGAGTTCGTAGTGAGAGCGTGCCACTCTACTGTGAAGGATGTCACCAAGAATAAGAATTTGTTTTCCTTCAAGTGAATTCCATTTTGATTTTAACGTGAGAGAATCAAGAAGAGCTTGGGTAGGGTGAGCAACGATTCCATCTCCAGCGTTTACAACAGGTAAAATATGATATTCAGCTATTTTTTTTGAAAAGTCGTCATTCGAATGTCTTGAAATAATCGCAGAAATTTCAAGTGCTTTTAAAGTGTGAAGCGTTTCTTCAAAAGACTCTCCTTTTGCAAGACTTGATTCTTGAGGTTTAAAATCAATAGGGAACCCTCCAAGCTTATGTATGGCTTGTTCAAATGAAATTCGAGTACGAGTTGAATTTTCAAAAAAACAAAGTGCAATCGACTTCTCTTTGAGGAGTAAAGGAGATGAGTTTGTTGTCTTTAGTGCTTCAGCAAGTTCTAAAATGAATGTGATCGCTGTAGATTTGAGATCAGTGACTCGAGTGAGGTGGGAAAGACCCTTTGCGTCATTAAAAGTCATCCGGACGATCTTAGCACTTTCGGAGGTCTGAGCAAGAAAATTTGTAAACTAAAGAATAGGTGTAAAAATTCGAGAAAGCCTAAAACTGGGAAGTAATCCTGTGCTTTCAGATCGATCAGGATCAATCGATAGCCAGATCCAGCGTGCTTTGGCAACAATTAAGTTGTGGGGAACAACGGCCCAGTCTTTTTGGCTGACATCAAATTTTCGGTAATCACCTACTAAAAAGACATGATTTTTCTTTATCGTGATTTCTTCCATTTCAAAAAGAGGAGGTTCTAAACAAATTCGATACTTCAGTTTTTCTAGATTCTCTTTTCCGCAAGTTGCTTGTTCCCCTGCAGTAAAGGGAAGTGTCTTTTTATTACGAATGATGCGTCCTTTTTGGATAGAGATGGTATCTCCAGGAAGACCAAGGACTCTTTTTACAAAATGAAGATCTCCATGTGCGGTTCCTTTGAAAACAACAACATCGCCTAGTTTTGGAAGTTGATCTTTGTAATTCCATTTTGAAACAAAGATCAAATCCCCAGATTGAAGGGTGGGAGTCATGACTTCATTTGGAATACGAAATGCTTCGATAAAAAAAGTACGAATGATCATTGCAAAAAAAACTGCAAGAACAACCGCACTTCCATAGTCTTTGAAGTTCTTCTTTAAAATTTTACGATTTTTCATTACTCGACTTTTAAAACTGCTAAGAATGCTTCTTGAGGAATTTCTACATTTCCTACTTGTTTCATCCGTTTTTTTCCTTCTTTTTGTTTTTCTAAAAGTTTTCTTTTACGGGAAATATCACCACCGTAACATTTAGCAGTTACATTTTTTCTGAGTGCCGATAGATTTTCTCGTGCAACAATTTTAGAACCAATTGCCGCTTGAATTGCGATATCGAACATTTGACGGTCAATAAGCTCTTTCATTTTTTTGGCTAATTCTCTTCCTCTGAATGCAGCTTTGTCTCGATGAATCATGACAGAAAGTGCATCGACTTGGTCTCCGTTGATTAAGATATCAAGTTTGACCATGTCTGAAGGACGGTAATCGTTCAATTCGTAGTCCATGGAGGCATATCCACGGGTCGCACTTTTTAATCGGTCGAAAAAATCAAAAACCATTTCATTGAGTGGAATATCATAGGTCATCGTTACGCGGTCACTTCCAGAATAGTCTAGATCAATTTGAATACCTCTTCTTTCAACTAAAAGGGTCATTACTGATCCTACGTATTCTTCTGGAAGATGAACCACCAGTCGAATGTAAGGTTCTTCGATGCTTTCAATTAAAGTAGTATCTGGAAGTTGGGATGGGTTATCAATCATTAAGACTTCACCGTTATTTTTAGTGACTCGGTAAACAACTGAAGGCGCTGTAGTGATAAGCTCTAAGTCATATTCTCTTTCAAGTCGCTCTTGAATGATTTCCATATGAAGGAGCCCTAAAAAACCACATCGAAACCCAAACCCTAGAGCGTTTGAAGTTTCAGGTTCAAATGAAATAGCAGCATCATTGAGTTTTAGTTTTTCCAGTGCTTCTTTGAGGTCGTTATAGTCATCAGAAGAAATGGGGTAAAACCCACAGAAAACCATTGGCTTTGCTTCTTTAAATCCATCAAGAGCTTCCGTCTCAGGATGCTTTGGATCTGTAATGGTGTCTCCTACTTTCATATCGGCAACGTCTTTAATTCCGCAGATGACAGCACCGACTTCTCCACTGCTGAGTTCTTTGAGGTCTTCAAATTTTGGGGTGTAACTTCCAATTCGAACCACTTCAAATGTTTTTTGCGTATGGTAAAGGTGGATCTTTGTCCCTTTTGTGATTCGTCCTTGGAAAACTCGAACTAAAGCAACAACACCTTGGTATGGATCAAACCAGCTATCAAAAATTAAAGCCTTAAGAGGTTCGTCATCTAAATCTTGTGGGGGAGGAAAATTTTGAATCACTCCTTCTAAAACATCTTCGATGCCAATCCCACTTTTTGCACTACAGTAAATTGAAAGTTCAGTGTCTACAACACCGATAACATCATCAATTTCTTTTTTTACTCTTTCTGGGTCAGCTGCAGGTAAGTCAATTTTATTAATTACCGGAAAAATTTCGAGATCATTTTCCAATGCGAGATAAACGTTTGCAAGAGTCTGAGCTTCTACTCCTTGAGCAGCATCCACAACAAGAATGGCTCCTTCACAAGCGGCGAGGGATCGAGAAACTTCATAAGTAAAGTCAACATGTCCAGGAGTATCAATAAGATTTAAAACGTAAGTTTCACCATTTTTTGATTTGTAATTTAAACGAACGGTCTGCGCTTTAATCGTAATTCCACGTTCTCGTTCAATATCCATATTGTCTAAAAACTGTTCAGCCATTTCTCTTGAGGAGACCGTCTGTGTTTTTTCCAAAATTCGATCAGCGAGAGTCGATTTTCCGTGGTCGATATGAGCAATGATACAAAAATTCCTGATGTTTTTAGGCATGATTGCCACGTAACTTAACACAAGGGTAGGAGACAATCTAGCTGAAGTACTTCGAAGAAAGTCGCCTCTTTTGATCTCTATGAGAACTTTTTTGTTCGACTTTAACTAAGAAAAACAAGGTATTTGAAAACAGTAAAGTTGATCTGTTTGATACTATATAGAGAATGCCGATTCTATGAAGTAAAGTATAAATAATGGAAGTAAAAAAATCAGACTCTGTCCGAGTTCATTACAGATGCGTTCTTTAAGATAATGAATTTGCATACAACGTTTCCTTGTTGTTTGTTGTTGAGTTGTTCCCTGGTCATCCATAAACTCACCTGATGGGAACAAAAGACTCATCGGCAAAGCCTGCCCGGAAATTAATACAGATTTATGACGTCGCCCGTGGAGGTATGGGAGTAGGGCGTGTGATTGATGAATCAGATGACTACGCTGGACGAGTCATTTTTGTGGCACATACGGCTCCAGGAGATCAGATTTGGTGTGACGTTTTTAAAATGAAAAAAAAACATGGTTTTGCGCGAGCCGTTGAATATGTTCAACGCTCAGAACAGAGGGTTGAGCCGCGCTGTTCTGCTTTTGAAAAATGTGGGGGATGTGATTGGCAACACCTTTCATTGAATGATCAGTGGAAAATCAAAAAAGAAGGTGCAATCACCGCTTTAAAAAAAGCACTTCGGTTTGCGGATATGGAAGTTGAATTTCCTCATCTTGAAGAGTTTCCTGCTTTACAGGGATACGGTTATCGAAATCGGATTCAACTTCATCGTTTTGATGATTTTTTGGGGTTCTATGAAAAAGGAACTCAAAAAGGGGTTCGTATTGAGAACTGTGAGCTTGCACATGAAGAAATCCAGCACTGGATGAAGCATTCGATGGCTTCGACTTCTTTAAAAGGCAAAAAACTTGAATTGACTTGGACGGGGCAAGACATTTTACTTCAATGGGATTTAGCAAATTCAGAACGGAACTTTAGGCAAATCAACGACACTCAAAATAAAGCACTTGTTTCTTGGGTTCAGTCTCATTTTTTAGAGGGATTTCATTGTTATGACCTTTACGGAGGAAGTGGAAATTTATCCCTTTCGTGGGCAAAAAAACTCCATTCAATTGACTGTGTTGACTTATCTCCTCTTGAGAAAGTAGATTCTTGGGTTGAGAATTTAGACTTTCATAGAAAGTCGGTGTCGGATTGGTTGAAGGCACAGGAAAAAAAAGAAATTCCTACTTTTGCTGTTTTAGATCCTCCTCGTTCAGGAATGTCTGATCATGCTCAATCGATTGTGGCTCATTTAAAGCGATTGGGGGTTCAGCGAGTCATTCTTGTTCATTGTGATGTGGATGCATGGTGTAAAGATATGGTGGAGTTTCAGAAACAAGGAGCAACTTGGCTGAGTTTTGCAGCTTTTGATTTTTTTCCTCAGACTCATCATCTTGAGTTAGGATCGGTGTTGACCTTTGACACTGAGCTTTCGAGTTCGTAAGCTGAAAGAAGGGAAAAAAGGGGGCGTCATGAAATTTAGAGTTTTTTTTGCATTGATCTGTGGACTTTCTCTTTTTGGGTGCGCAAGTTCTAGAAAAAAAAGTGTAGATGACCTGTCTGCTCGCGAACGATCCAGTTTGTATTTAAATATCGCAAATGGTTCTTTGGTAGAGCAAGATCCTACGGGAGCATTGATGCATCTCCAAAAAGCAGAAAAAGAGGATCCAACATTTGCTCAGGTTCATCATGTTAAAGCTCTTGCTTATTATGCCAAGCATGATCTTGGTGCTGCAATTGAATCAGCTAGGAAGGCATTGTCAATAGAACCCAAATTCTCAGCAGCGAGAACGACTTTAGCCAAGCTTCTTTTAGATCAAAAAAAATATGATGAGGCAATAGAGGTTGTATTGCCTGCAAGTAAAGATCTCTTGTATCGAAATTCTTATAAAGCAAAGACTATTTTAGGAATGGCTTATTATCATAAGAAAATTTATAAGGATTCATTAACTGCTTTTAATGCGGCGATTCTAGAAAAACCAGAGCATGCATGTGTTGCTCATTTTTTTAGAGGAACGATCCGTTTTCGTTTAAAAAAATATTTACTTGCAGAAAAGGATTTTAAAAAATCTATTCAGAACAACTGTAGTTCTTTTGCTAAAGCGCATTTTGCTCTTGGGATGACTTTAAAGAAAACAAATAAAACGAAAGAAGCCAAATTGAAATTTATTGAAATCCAGCAGCTTTTTCCAGACAGTCAATTTGCTAAAAAAGCGATGAAAGAAGTGAGTTTGTTGCCGTGAATGCTCAATCATTAGGAGAATTTTTAAGACAAGAACGTGAAAAGCGAGGAATGACTGTAGAGCAAATTTCTGCTGCTACCAAAATCAGTACAAAGATTTTGCATTCGATAGAGTCTGACCAATATGCAGAATTACCGGCACTTCCTTTCGTGAAGGGGTTTGTTCATTCTTATTGTCGATGTATTGGTTTAGATTCAGAGGTTGTTTTTAATCAGTATGAAAAATTTTTATTAGATTCAGCAAAAGAACGCCCTTCCCGAGAAGAAGGGCATAAAGGTTATGCTTTTGAAAAAAGAGATCATGAACGATCCCGCCGTTTGGTAACGATTGCGTTAGTTTCAATCATTGCATTAGGTGCTGTGGGTGGACTTGTTCGTTATGCCCTTAAAAACAGAAGAAACCGAGTCATTGAGGTTTTAAAAACAGAACCAAAAGTTAAAGAAGTGGCTTTAGAGAAACCTTCTTTAGAAGAAGAGTTAGAAGAGCCGCTTGAGGTGGATACAAAAAAAGAAAATCATCCAAAGGTTGCTGTTGCAAAGAAGAAAGAACAACGGGTCGAAGAACCGCCTCTTGCGGAAAAAAAAGAATCAGAAGAGAAAGAGAGCCAAGAAGAAGAGGACAAAAATCCAGATCCTTTAAACAAGGGAAACGGCTTAAGACCTGGAGAGTATCAACATAAAATTGTTTTTAAAGCGCTTGCAAATACCTGGGTCCGTTACAAGGTTGATGATAAACCTCTGACTCGGTTTATGCTTCAAAAAGGTGCGATTATTGTTTTCAAAGGAAAAACTGCAATTCGATTTCAGACGTCTAATCCTAAATCGATGATGGTGAAATATCATTCTGCTTCATATGAACCATTAGAAGAATGGAAGCAGCTCCAAACGCGAAAGGGTAATCCTACCGTATTTTTACCAAAAAGTGCAGAGGATGGAGCATTTGCTTCTTTAGACCCTCTTCCTTTAACCCCAAATCCACAGGAAGAATCAGTCTCTTCGGAATGAATTCTTATATTCAGCATTTGACCCTTATTCTTAATTGTTTTAAAAACACAAAAAATAAAGTCTTTTAAAAACAATTATTTACGATAAAACCCCGAGTTATCCACAGCAAAACCCCGAGTTATCCACAGTAGCTAACTGTATGTTATTATTACTTATATTTCCTTTTATCCTTGTGAATTAATGGTTTTTTGAAAAGTTATCCCCAAAAAAAGGCTTTTTTTTGTAAGTTTTTCGTCAAAATATTGAAAATCATCCTTTTTTAGTAAAGTTATCCACAGAAAATGGAACTTTTCGTCAAAATCGAGTCACCAGGATGCTTTGCGATAAGCTATCCATCCAGGGATTCCAATCGCTAAATTTGGAATCCAAGTTCCAATCCAGGCGGGGATTATTCCTTGGTACGATGCATTAGTTATCGGGATAACAAGGCCCCAATAAACAAAAATAACGACAAAGCTAACGACCATTGCACTGGCTCTCGCAGATCTTGCGCGTGCAGTAGCAAAACCAATTCCAATGAGAACAAAAATCAGTGGAATTGTGGCGACAGAGATTCGATTCCAAAATTCAGTTAAATGTTCAAAATAGGGTCCACTTCCTGGTTTAAGAGTGTCAAGCTTGTCAGAAAGTTCAAAATACGTCAGGTACTTGGGTTTAAGAGCGGCCCCTCCTGATCCTTCACTAAATTTGAGGAATAGTTGGTACTGTTTGAAATCAATTTTTTGATAATTCCTATTTTTTGAATCAATTCGATGAATGTTGCCATTGTATAGTTTTAGAACCGAGGAATTCCCTAATTCGGAGTTTGAATCAACGGGAAAAATTTCTCCCTCTTTTGCAATAATGGTCAGAGGGTTTTTGGGTTCTCTATGATCATAAATGAAGACATCCTTGAGACGGTTGGTTTTTGAGTCAACTTCTCCTGCATAGATCAGGAGGTCAAAGAAGCCACTTGTGAATGTTCCTTCGTTTATTGTACTGACGACTTTAGTATTTCCTACTTTCACGAGTAAAGCTTTAAAATTTTTTTGAGCCAGGGGAACCCAAGAGATATTCATAATTAATGAAAGAATAGAGATGACCGTACCAAAAGCAAAAACAGGAGCAGATATTCTTTTTAAGCTCATTCCTCCTGCTTTCATTGCAATGAGTTCACTATCTCCAGAAAGACGTCCAAATCCAATAAGAACACCGATGAGGAATGCAAGTGGCAGTGCAAAAGGTAGAAAGGTCATTGACATATAAAGTGTCATTTTTAAAAGAATTCCTAAGGGAACCCCTTTAACAATTAAAAGGTCGGCAAGCCTAAGGAGTTGAAACATCAAAAAAATAAAAATGAAAAAGAGAAGCCCACCAACAAAAGGTTGAAAGACTTCGAGCAGTACATAGCGATCAATGCTTTTTATTTTTTTAGTAAGCATTTTTGTTGATGAAGCCTTTCCATAAAGTCAGAAATAAGATTCTCCAGTCTAAAAGGTATGACCAGTTTCGGATATAGTAAAGATCGCACTCAATTCGTCTTTCTAGAGAGGTGTTTCCTCTCCAGCCATTGACTTGTGCCCATCCCGTAATTCCTGCTTTTACTTTGTGTCTTAGCATGTAGTGTGGAATTTCTTTTTTAAACTGTTCCACAAAAACAGGTCTTTCTGGGCGTGGTCCGACAAGTGACATTTCTCCTTTTAAGACATTCCAGAATTGAGGAAGTTCATCGAGGCTAGTTTTTCTTAAAAATTCACCCAGTTTAGTTCTTCGAGGATCGTTTTTTACAGCCCACACGGCACCCGATTGAGCTTCGGCATCGACTCTCATAGAGCGGAATTTAAGCATTCCAAAGTTTTTACCGTCGAGTCCCATTCGAATTTGTCGATAAAAAATAGGACCCGGACTAAAAATTTTGATGAGAATTCCAATTACTAAAAATAAAGGAAAGAGTATTAAGAGTGTTATTGCTGAAACAAATATATCCGTTAATCTTTTAAAAATAGTTCCCCAACCCTCAAGAGGTGAATCATTCAGATTAACAATGGGAAAGCCCTCAAAGTCTTCTACCTCACAGCCAATGGTAACGTATTCGTGAACGTCTGGGATGAGTCTAATTTCGACAGTTTCATCCTGAATTTGTTTTAAAATGGGTTCAAGATGTTGCTGTTCATCTTTTCTTAAGCCAATGATCAGCTGGTCAATTGAATGTTCGGACAGTATCTTTTCAAGGTCATGAAATGAGCCTAGAATAGGGATTTCAAAATTTGTTTCCTCGGTAGTATTGGTAAGGATCCCTTTAATTCGATATCCCATTTCTGGAAACTTTTGAAATCGAGCTGCGACTGTTTTAAGGGCTGAGCCTGATCCAATCAGTAATGTGTATCTGAGGTTGCGACCTTTCTTACGAATACTTCGGAGTAAGTTTCTCAGTGTGAGTCTAAAGACGATGAGTCCAAGTCCACCCAATACCCCAAAATAGAGCATGACTCCTCGAGAATACTTATATTCACTAAAGAGATAAGTCAGTGCAATGAAGAGGAGCATTGAGATGAGGTGTGCTTTTAAAAGAAGATGGACCTCATGAGTTCGTCTCAGCATTCGAGTTGAGCGGTATGCTTTCATTGACGAGAGCGTCATTGACCACAGACCCATGACCAGAGGTAACAGAGATGCATAAGTCGAAAATGCCGGAAATCCCTTGGTGACAGGAATAATTGGAAACGAAAATCGAAATAGATAAGAGAGCAGCCAAGCAGTACCTATGACAATGACGTCAACGAGTCGAAAAGTAGAACTGACAAAACGATGATACCTCTTTAACATACAGATCCTTTTATGTTACTTCAAAGGTATGTCTTATCATTTGAATCTAGAAGTTTCAGTAGGAAGTCACCAAAAAAAACAATCCAGTGCGGTTTGTACGGATTTAATTCCTGTTTTTGGTTGGAAAAGGAAATCAAAGACCCAAAAAATGGGGCGTTATGAAAAGCTTTATCAAGAGCTGGTGAAGACCGGAGGGGTAGAAGAATCAGCGAGTCATAATTTGGTTCGTCTTGCTGGAAAAGATGGCGCTCGGCATGTTTATTTCACAAATATAGGAAACCTTAAAAATCCAGAAACACTCAGAGCTTTGGGAGCGAAAGTTTACCATTTTCTTCGATCGGAGAACCTGCTTCATGTGAGATTCCAACTAGGTCAGGGAGTGATTCGGTCGGTTTCAGACCTTCATTCGTTTCGAGCTTTTTTGGAGGGGATGGTCCTTGCAAGTTATCAATTTGAAAAGAAAGGCAAAACGGCTCAAAAAGTAAAACCGATTCTTTTAACGATTGAAACTCAAAAAGCTTCACAAAAACGAATGAAGCAATTTGTAGAAGACTTAGAATTTGTTCAACAAGCAGTTTCATTGACTCGAGATTGGTCAAATGCACCTGCGAATCTAGGGACTCCTTCCTATTATGCAAAGGAAGCAGAAAAATTGGCCAAAGAGTTGGGGGTCAAAGTAAAAATATTAGGAGAGTCCGAAGCAAAAAAAGAAAAAATGAATTTATTTTTGGGTGTGGGAGCAGGTTCCCAACAAGAAGGTAAAATTGTTTATCTTGAGTATAAGCCAAAGAAAAAATCCAAAAAAATGAAAACCATTGGGTTAGTGGGTAAGGGAGTGACTTTTGATGCAGGAGGGATTTCTTTAAAACCGTCATCTAAAATGGAAGATATGAAACATGATATGACTGGGGCTGCGACGATTATGGGTGCGTTTTATTTGGCAGCAAAAAGAAAAGTGAATAATCGAGTCATTGCTGTTATGGGGTTTACCGAGAATATGCCCTCTGGTTCAGCAATTCAGCCTAGTAACGTTTTAACAGCTCGATCCGGCCAAACCGTTGAAATTACGAATACAGATGCAGAAGGACGTTTGGTTCTTGGGGATTTATTAGACTGGATTCAAGAATTTAAACCCGATGTATTGCTAGACGCTGCTACTCTTACCGGGGCAGTTGGTGTAGCTCTAGGTAAACAATGTGCTGCAATTTTAGGGAATCAACAAAAATGGATTTCTCAGGTGATAAAATCTTCTGAATCGGTTCAAGAGCGGTTGTGGCAATTGCCTTTATATCCTGAATATTTTGAAGACATGAAATCTGAAGTTGCTGATTTTAAAAATTCAGTGAATAACTCGTTGGGTGGAACGATTCGTGGAGCTGCTTTTTTACAACAATTTGTTAAGGCTGAAACCCCATGGGTTCATCTTGATATTGCGTTGATGTCTTGGGATGTGGCAAATTTGGCATATTGTCCAAATAAAGGAGCAAGTGGTCTTTATGTTCGATCGATTGCTCATTTGGTGGAGAATTATTAATATTTTCCCTAGTGATGAGATGAGTTTTAGGTCTGCTGAATAATACCAGATTTTTTTAATATATTTTTATTGTCGATTGGAAGCATTGCGCCTGAGAAGACAATCGGCTAAATAAGGAACATGACTAAGCGATTTTATATTGAGGAAGCTCCCGCATTTGAGGGTCAAGAAGTTACAATTCAGGGTTGGGTTTATAATAAACGAGCAGCTGGAAAAAAATTAAAATTTTTAATTCTTCGAGACGGTACGGGCATCATGCAGACTATTTTGTTTTTAGGAGAATGTGATCCAGACGCATTTAATAATTTCGATCAGTTAACTCAGGAGTCTGCAGTAAAAGTAACCGGAACGCTCAGAGCGGAACCACGATCTCCTGGAGGATATGAAATGGGAGTTCGTTCTTTGGAGATTGTTCATATTGCTTCAGAGTACCCGATTACAAAAAAAGAACATGGTGTTGAGTTTTTAATGGAAAATAGACACCTTTGGATTAGAAGTCAAAAGCAATGGGCAGCTCTTCGGGTACGATCTCAAATTATTAGAGCAATTCATGATTTTTTCCATGGAGAGCATTTTGTACAATTTGATGCTCCTATTTTGACTCCAAGTTCATGTGAGGGAACTTCTAATTTATTTGCGACTCAATATTTTGATGAAAACGCCTATCTTACTCAATCAGGACAATTATATGGTGAAGTGGGAGCGATGGCTTTTGGAAAAATATATACCTTTGGTCCAACTTTTAGAGCCGAGAAGTCAAAAACAAGAAAGCATTTAACTGAGTTTTGGATGATTGAACCTGAAGTTGCGTTCTCAGATCTTTCAATGACGATGGATCTTGGAGAAAGATTTGTGACTTTTGTGGTGAATCAAATTTTATCTCGTTGTGAAAATGAGCTCACCATTTTAGAGAGAGATACGTCTGAGTTAAAATCGATTGTTTCTCCATTTGAAAGAATTTCTTATGATGAAGCATTAAAGATCTTGGAAGAAAAAGGTTTAGCACTTCCTTGGGGAGAAGACTTTGGAGCTCCACATGAAACAGCACTCGGTGATCATTTTGGAAAACCGGTTTGGATTCATCATTTCCCTTCGAAAATTAAAGCGTTTTATTTTAAGCAGAGTGATGAAGTCTTTGGAAGCCCGGTGACCGGGAGAGCGGGAAAGTATGCTCTTGGTTGTGATTTAATTGCTCCTTTTGGATATGGAGAAATTATTGGGGGAGGTCAAAGAGAAGAGGATGAAGCAACTCTTCAAAATGCAATTAAAGCACATGATTTAGACCTTTCTGATTATCAGTGGTATTTAGATTTAAGGAAGTTTGGATCGGTTCCACATGCAGGTTTTGGTTTGGGATTAGAGAGAACAGTTGCTTGGATTACCCGCGTTGAGCATGTTCGTGAAACTATTCCTTTTCCACGAATGTTACAAACGTTGAGGCCGTAGTTTTGAATCAGAATCATGGTTTAAAAATCGTTTTAGTTGAACCTGAAATTCCACAAAATACCGGAACGATTGGCCGTCTTTGTTTAGCGGTAAATGCTGAACTTCATCTCGTGCACCCTTTGGGTTTTGAAATCACTGAATCAAGACTCAAGAGAGCTGGGTTGGATTATTGGGAGCATCTTCATGTGACTCATCATGAAAGTATTGATGAGTTTCTTAAAAATAAAGATCCTTAGTTTGATTTATTTCTTCTTACAAAAAAAGCAGGTTCTACTATTTTTGAACAAAAAATAACTTCTGGATCCTATTTGCTTTTTGGAAAAGAAACAGCAGGTCTTCCAGAATGGTTAATCCATCAATATCCTACTGGAGCGACACGAATTCCGATGTTTGATGCGCGTGTTCGATCTTTAAATTTGGCGAATGCAGCAAGTGTTGTTCTTTATGAGGGAATTAGGCAGTTGAGTCTTTAAGCCCATTGATTACTCAATAGGCTTAAAGTTTTTATCATTTTAGTTTATTTATTTCTTTTTGGTATTTCTTAGATTTTTTTAATTCTTTATAGATCATAAAAGCAAGAGCTCTTCCAGAAGTAATATCAGTGGGATGATGAACCCCTACGATAACACGATGATTTCCAATTTCTTCCCCTCTTTTTAGAAGTTCATTTTTTTTATTAGGAAAAAAGTCACTTAGAATAAGGGCGTAGAGATGTGCAAGGGTTGCGTGTCCACTTGGGTAGGCTTTTGTGACTTCTTTTGGAACGCAAGGATGAATGTTCTTTAAATATTCAAAAGGTCTTTTTCTAGAGTAATTTTTTTTTATTTTCTGAATAAAAAAATCACCATCGTTTCTGATTTTATCAAAAAATGGGTTTAATCTACTTACTTGTTTTTTTGATAAAGGTCCGTTTGGTTTTCCATAAAAATTACTTAAATTTACAAAAACCTCTGTTTTTGAAATTTCACAAACTTCTTTTGATCTAGAAATTTGATGATTAAAAAGAATTTTTTCATCATTTTTTTGTTCTTTGGATTCCATAGAGGGTGGAGGTGTCATTTGTGTTTTGAATTTTTTATACAAATTTGTATTTAAAAATATTGGCTTCGTAGGTTTCGGATGATGCACATAGTCTGTTTTGCTAGCATCTGCGTTCATTGTTTTTAAAAAAAAGCATAAGAGAAGAAGTATTGTTTTCATTCAAGTTCCTTTCGGTTTTCTATTGAAAAGACTATTTCAGAAATGAAAACTAAAAAGAAATATATAATTTCTATAGTTATTATGCTTTAAATGCATAAGTGGAGCTAAATCATTTAAAGTATTTTTATGAAGTTGCAAAAAAGAAAAGCTTTAGTAAAGCAGCAAAGTCATTGCGTATTAGTCAGCCCTCTGTGAGTAAGTTAATCAAAAATTTAGAAAATACACAGGGAGTTCAGTTGTTTGATAGACAAAACAAAGAGGTGTTATTAACTCCAGTTGGACAAAGTTATTTTGAGAAAGCTAAAATTATTTTTTCTCATTTAGAGGAATTAGAAAATATTAATGAATTATTAGAAAATGAACTTTCCGGAACACTTTCGATAGCTGCATCCGATAATCTTTGCAATTATTTATTAACGAAACAAATTTCTTTATTTATTGAGAGGAATCCGAAAATTGATATTCAACTTTTTAGTGGAACTTCAAAAGAAATTGGAGAAGAAATTTTAGAGCAAAAGTATGAATTAGGATTTTGCTATACATTTTTAAATCATTATTCTTTATCTTTGAAAGAGGTTAAAAAAGTCGAATTTAAATTAGTTTGCTCTTCAGAATTATTAGAGAAAGATTTTCAAATAAGCGATTTAAAAAAAATCAACGGAATAGGAAGTCGTTTGGGAGATTATGAAAAGAAAATTCCAGTGTATCAATTTTTTGATCAATTAAATTTTGTTCCTCAATTGAAAATTCAATCAAATTCACAAGAAGTGCAAAAAAAACTGGTTTTAAACGGACAGGGTTATGCTTTTCTTCCTGTTCATATTATTGCAGAAGAATTAAATTGTAATAAGATTGTGAGTTTAGAGACTGATTTAAAATTTGAGTTACCACTTTATTTTGTTCAGAGAAAAGGAAGAACTCTTTCCCCTGTTTCAACGAAGTTTTTAGATTTTTTAGAAAAAAATAATTTTTTAAAAATGAGTTAGCTATTGATTTTGTTTTAATTTAAATAGAGTCCACACACCGTAATGATCACTGATAATAATATTTTTTTTGTATTTTTTTGATGGAAGACCGTCTTTGAAAAGAATTTTACCATCAATAGCGATTAAATTATTGCCTCCAAGAATATGATCGAGTCGACCTTCGTAATTTAGTTTAGAGCTGTATGGGGTACAAAAAGAACAGGTGCGGTCAAGTTTTTTAGAGTAATCAAATCCAGGAAAATGTTCTTCTCTTTCGATCCAAAGTTGATCAACATTTCTTGCGTTTTGATCAAAAATATCAGCATTTTCGTCAATATTGAGATCGCCTCCAATTACTAATGGGTTTTTCTTTGAAAACTGAATACTTGTAGTAAAAAACTCTCTAAGTTCCAGTTCTCTTTCTTTTAACAGAGGAAGATCAATCTCAAAATAGTTAGGGATTAAATGAGTGTTTCCGATAGTGATTTTTCCTATGAAATGATGATTCATTTCAATAAGAAAAACTCCACGATCTGTATTTCGTTGGGCTTCAATAACTAAGCGTTGTTTCGGTTGATTTAAATTAAGAAAAGGATAATCAAATTCATGTTTAGGATAAAGATGAAACTGAATTTTACTTGCAGGAAGACGCGAAAGAATTAAGAGTCCAGTGTCGTAGAGACGTTTTTCTAGAAAAGAATTTTCATTGTAGTAATCTGCGGAGTATAGGTCGTATCCACAGTACATGAGTTCTTCATCTACGTCTCCTCGAGCTTCTTGAACCAGAATAACGTCATATCCGGGATCTTCATTTAATTGAGTTTTTAAGTGTTCGCATAAAGCTCGAGCACGTTCTTTTCTTGAATAAGTTCCATAAGATGCATAAGAGGGGAGGCCCCACATATTTATAGTGACGATAGAAAGAGTTTCTGAAGTGATTGTTTTTTTTTCAAGCAGTTCATGTGGTTCGCAGCCGTTTAAATTCAGAAGGATAAAGGTTAAAAAGAAAAAAATAGAAAAGCTCTTTAAGGTCATTTATCGTGTTTTAACATATTATTTTAATCAAGTAATGTTTTTTTAAAAAAAATAAATTATAATAATTTCAAATATTTAGATGAGAGCTGGGATTTTTAAGTAGCTTACAAAAGACGAGCTATGGAGGAAAGATTTATTCTACGAGTCAGAGAGTGTGTTGTGGAAACAAAAAAGAGAGGATGTTTTCACACCCTCTCTCTTTTTTATATTTAGTTGAAATCTACTACTTGACTGAGAGATTGTCCGTTCATTGTTCTCACATGAATTAAGACTTTTCCTTTTTCAGCTTTTTTCACATCAGCAACTTCTGTGAATTCAGTAGGTTTAGAAAGACATTCAGATTTATTTTCATCAAATTTCACAATTGGAAGAACTTCAATGATTTGATCTTTTCTTTGAAGCACTTCTACTCTTTCCATACTCATACAATCAGAAGGAAAAACTCCTTTAACAGTAATTGTTGGTGTTGCTCCTGCTTCAAATTCAACGCTTTTAACTGGAGCGTAAGTGTAGTCGTCTTTGTCTGGTCCAAGGCTTTTGCTAATATGGACGGTATCCATTGTTTGAAATTTTCCTTTTTCAGTTTTTATCTGAATTTCGTAAGTTCCTTGTTTTAGCATACCGAGCTTTTTAGGCTTTAGATAAGGATTGATGACTTGAGCGCATGCGGTTCCTTTGTAAAAGTAATTTTTGTTCTCTAGAGTAATTACTTTTTTCTCGTGGTTAATCTCGAATTCGATTGGTCCAACTTGTCCACATGTATTTGAAAATTCTCCGTATAAAAAAACTTCCATTTCGTCGTTGTCGTCGAATCCAGGAGCTGAAAACACATACATTGGTTTTTCTATGACGGTGTCTGGTTGAAAGTTAGGATTAGCCTGGGTCGTTGTTGCGATTCCTAGCATGGATACAACACTGAACATTAATTGATAAAATTTCATATTTTTCTCCCCTCAAAAAAATAGATTTAATAATACTGATGTTGATTACCTTATAGTTGTAACCCAATTTATAGGAATGCCAACAGATAAAAATAAAAACAATGCGTTAATTTGTGAGAAAGCTTTTATTCTTTTAATGAAATGATTTTGCTTTGATTAAAAACTGACTTTTATCATGGTTCCGTTTTTATACTCTACCTTGAACAATGAAAGTCTTATGGTTTGTGAATAAAAATCTTTATGGAACCCAAACGACTTCAAAACCTAAAAGGAGTTTACCTTCGCCCTGGTTTAAAAGAACTGCAAAAAGCGCTTCAGATTCAATTCTTCCTAGTTCTTGGTTCACTTCACTAACGAGAGGCATCATAAAGCGAGGATCTTGTCTTCCACCCCACATGCGAGAAAGAACTTCATCGACGTCAAAACGCCCAGTGACTTTTCCTTGATAGACCCACCAAAAGTCTTTTCTAAGTGTAGTATCGTACAGGTAGAAGTCAGACTGACCTATTCTTTGCTCTCCTCGATGTTGTTTTGATAAGGCTCTTGCATCAATTCCATCCAGTCTGTTGGCACGAATGGCTACATTTGCTTTTCTGTATCGGTAGTTGAGAGTGTCGATCATTTCTGGCCCCCATTGGGAAAAGTGAGATCGTGAAAGTCGAACTTCTACTGTAAAAGCGTCATCTCCTAACATGAGTACACGTGTGTTTGTCGTAGTAATGGTTTGCGTGAGTTCGCGTCCTTGAGCGTGCAGTTTCATCAAATCAGACAAGGTAGAGGGAGGAGTGGGTCGATAGGTCATTCTTTGCCACGCGAGTGGTGAAATAGGGTCTTCGCTGAGTTCTATTTCTGCTTGTCTTACTTTACTGGCAGGAGGTGCGTTCGGATTAACTGCAAGGAGGGGGTCAGATTCTCGTGTAAGTAGTTCGCTAGGTAGAGAGTGATGACCCTCATACGTTCTTGTGACTCTTGATGGTGCTGAGGTAGTTCGAGGTGAGGGAGTCTGAAGTGTTCTAAGCGCTTCTGATCCAAGCTCTCCAATAAAAAAAAGTCCAAGAGAAAGAAGAACTTCAAAAGAGTCATTTTGATCTCCTCCCATAATTCTTAAAGATTCATCGATGATTTGGAGTTGATTGAAGACTTCTTGTTGGTCTTGTTCTTTTTCTCTTAAGATAAAGCCAAAAATCTCTCCACCGGTGGAAAGAAAACCGAGTCCTCTTGCGAGTCCAATCGCAGTTGCACTGGTTCCTCCGCTGAGGGGGAGTGAAGCGATTGCTACGATGACGCTTAGAGTGAGTATCCAATCGCTTGTTGTCCAATGCCTAATGTCCATTCTAGCTTTGTTTTCGTAGATTCTTTTTAAGTAGGCGCGCTCAAATGTATCTTCGCAAAGCTCTTCTATTAATCGATATACGATAGGAGAAAATTTTTTGAGATGAGGATTTCTTTCATTCTCTAAGATTAGTGCATCTGTTTGTAAAGAATGATGCAGAATATTACTTAAAGTGTCATTAAGTGTAAAATTCATTAATTTTCTTTTTTCTAAAAAGTCTCCTCTTGTTTTTGCATTCTCATATAGAGTGTTCCATCCTTGATTAGACCATGAATTGATTGCAAATAAGATTGGGTGTTCATTAAAAACTTTTGTTTTCCATTGTGTTTTTTTTATTTGGTTATTGTTAATAGGAATTGAGCTTACTGGTTGCCTAAGAGAGGGAAATAGTCCTTGTTGGATCGTGTGAGTTCCTCCGACCTGAGAAGGAGCTCTTTCTAGAGATTGAGTTTCGTTGTCAATGAGGAGTTTCTCATCATAGAGAGAGATGAGTTGATCTAAAATATCTCCGGGTTGTAAGGCTTCTTCAGGGTTTAGTCCTCCATATTTAGACTCAAAGTTTTGATAGATTGTTGTAAATCCTTGAAGTGTTTCTACGATTTTTCTTCTAATTTTTAAAAAAAAATAAGAGTTTACTGTCTGTTTATCGACTTCATAAAGAAACCGGTGGTTTGTGTTTTCGTAAAGAAGTTCTCGTTCTCTTTCTTCCCAAATTGTTTTTTGTCCAAAATTAAAGACCCCATATGAAGAAATATTTTCACTAGATTGATCAATCCATACAGTCTCTTCGGGGGGGAGAGGAGATTGTCCTCTTCTGAGTCTTCGGTCTCCTTCTTCTAAAATTCTTTGTACATTTCCAATTCTCTCTAATGCAATTTCGAATTCCTGTTCTGAAGAAATTTGAGGAGTAGAGGTGAGACCTTGTTCTTCTTGGTTTGGTCTTCCCATATTAACTCTCAGAAGGACGAGGATCGTCAAACTGATTTAAGAATTCCTCAAGGTTGGAGTCATTTACTCCAATAACGACTTTATCGATATCTGGATCGATGAATCTTCGATTATCAAGAAGTCGTTGTCTTCGTTGGTTTTCTATAAAGAGTTTGTCTCTCTCTGCAAGTGCTTTTTCTACATCGACTGCACGATGTGCAAGCTTGAAACTTTCTAATGTGGTTCCTGTTCCACGATCGATGTCGAGAATCAAATTTCCTGTATCGACTAAAAATCGATGACCTAACTCTTCTTTCGCTCTTTTGTAAGCACGGTATTCATAAACGTAGCTCAAAAAATGTTGATCAGTTTCAATAAACGTATTGAGATTTTCTGAGCGTAAATATTGTTGTCTTAGATGATAGTATAAATCGATCATCTCTTTTTTTTCTTCCATCAAAAGGGGGTAAGCTTTTCTTTTTTCTTCTTCGTAGAATTTTTGAACCTGTGGGTCCATGAGTTCAATGCTTTCAGAATGTTCACTTTTATATAAAAGAGGTGCGTTATCAAAAAGAATGACATCTAAAATAGATTCATTTTGATATTCAGGACGAATTGCGTATATGGCGTAGTTTCCAACAAAACTAATAGGGGTTGGTTGAATCATGTCTGAGATCCAATGATAACCACTGTTTGTACTAGAAACCACAAACTTACCTTCCAATGAATGGAGTCCGTTTTCGTAATTAGAAATATCTATTATTTCTCCATTAACAGGTACGAATTCCCAGTCTTTTGCTATTTTTAAACGATTTCTTCGGTATCTTAATAATCTTTGTTGAGGGTTTTCTGCTTTCCATATGGCTTGGCAATAATGAATAACATGGTCTCTAATGTGTTGAGTGAGACGATTTAAACTCCATTCTCGTTCTTGTGCTAATTTTTTTGCTCCTGCATATTGAGAAAAAGCTTCTCTATACCCTCGGTTTGCTTCTGCTACAAAGTCAACTCCACTTAAATGAATTTCCCGTGGTCGACTCGATAGAGTTCCTAGATGTGAGGTTGTATTTTTTAAAGCTGTTTTTGATTGTTCTCTGAGTTCTTCAAAATCTAATGGAGCAGGACCTTTTGAAATTAAGGCGAGATCTTCTTGAAAGGATTGATCTAAAAGAGCATTACCAATAATCCAGTCGTGTTTTCTAATCCAATCTTCATTGATTTCAGAAGGAGTAGGAACCTTTTCTGCTATAAAAATCACGCCTTCCATCTCCGAAAGAAGAGAAGTGACTTCGTATTGTCGTTGAAGTTTAGAATAAACGTAGGTGGCTGAAATTTCATCATTTGGATTTTGAATTTCAGAAGACCTATTTTTTTCATAAGTCAATTCTTGTGAAGTAGAGACTTTAGTCTCCGTTTCTGTTCTCAGTCTACTTGCGGTGTTTTTGACATTTTCAGTTAGATTCTGATTGGTCTTAGTTGAATTGTGAGTGTAATCCATTGAGCTCCCTAGCTCACCCGATAAATTTACAATTCCAAGATTAAATGAACCACTTGAATTCATAGATAATCCCAAGTTAAATGCATTTTCTTTTACTATTTCCGTTGAGTCTTTTGTTGTATCTGTGCTTTCTTGTGTTTGTTCCATCTCTTTTGTAATTCGATGGTCATATGATTTTTTTGTATTTCGTGTAGATTTAATTGAAATCTTTTCAACTTGTTTTGGACCTAAAGGAATAGTTTTTACAACTTCTCCGCGCTGGGTTCCTAAGGGTTTCCATTCTTGTCGATAAGTGAGTTTTGTTCCAAAGTTTACTGTTCCTGCTTTATAAGGGTCAAATGGATATTCTTCAAATTCTTCAGAATCACTAGATGTAGTTTCTCCGAGGGCATCTAAGATAATATCTGCATGTTCTTTTACACTCTCCAATGAAATATCGATTTCTTCAGAGTCCCCTCCAAGAGAGTTGAAGTTATAAACATGTGAACCCTCGTCTAGACTTCCGACGTGGTTTCCTGCGGTATTTACTGTACTTCTATAGAGTCTTTGTTCTGTCTTTTTAAGAATATTTGGGTTTTGTTCTAAAAAAGTTTTAAAAATTCTTCGATCATGGATAATTTTTTGTCTAATCTCTAATGGGCTTAATTTAGAAAAATCTTGAGATATGACTAAAATTTCCAAAAGATGTTCAAATAGGCGGGATGAATGCAATGTGTTTTGACTGTTGTTTTCAAACTGCGGAGTGAGAACTGTTTTAAATTGGACGTAATCATACCAGCTAACTTCCGATATTTTTCGATCGGGCTCAATAAGAGCTGATTGTGCAAACTGAGGGTTTGCAATTTGATCTAGAAGATCGTGAATTGAGTCATCTGTTTTGTATGTAGCAGCGGAACTGGAAGAAGTTAAAGAGTGTCCATTGCTCATTCCTAAATCAGTCGAGTCAGTGGAGCGTCTACCATATTTTACGGAATCACCTTTATTTGAACTAAGTTCTTTTTGTTGTTTGTGCCACTGAGAAGAGATTTTTGTCGAATTTTTCGGTATTTTTATATCTAGGCTAAAATACTTTCCTTCAAACGAAAGTTTAGAGATGGGTTTAGTTATTTTGGAATCATGTGTTCGATTGTATTTTATTTTGTAACTAGAAATGATTTTTGATTGTTCATCAATTAAAATTATTTCATTTAAAAATTCAGGAATAAAAATTGGTCTTTGTTTTTTTTCATTAAAAGATTTGAATTGTTTTTTTGCAGAGTCATCAAATTCGATTGTGTTGGATACGAATGCTTGTTCAAGTTTATAAGGGGTGCGAATTATTTTTTTAGATTCATTTGTTGTCGTTCTTCTTGGGCTCATGTGGAATCCTTTTTAAAGTATGTTGATTCCACTATTCTCTCAGAATTATTTTTTTATATTGAGAGTTATTTTTTTGGCGAAGGTGTTGTTGAATTTTCTGTGAGATCAAAAATATATTCGTCTTTTAAACAGAATCCAAAAGCAAAACCAGCAAGTAGGCTATCCATAATTAAATTTGCTGGAGTAGGGCAAATTTTTACGCTTGCTTTTTTTTCAATTATTTTTCCATTCGGAAAAGTGGCTTTAAGTTGAAATGAACGGCCGGGAAGACTACTTCTATCATAATAAAGAAGAGGAGCTTTTCCAATTTTTTTTCCGTCGACTTCTATTCTGGCACCATAGGGAACGCTAATCATTCTTACGCTATGACTGCACGAGCAAAGGAAAAAAAATAGAAGAATGATTACCTTTTTCAAAAAAATTTTCCTCATTCAGTTGTGTCGTCTAAAATTTCTTCGGGGTTAAAAGTCGAATCATTAACAGCAGCAAGAATCGAAGAAGTATTGGGTTGACCGCCGATTTGTTTTTGCTGTGGAATTTCATCTAAATAAACTTGTTTTTTTTGTAACCTTCGGATGGTTTCGTTTGCTCGTCGGAGGCGATCAGCAACTGATCGTATAATTGTTTTTAAGTAGTCTGGAACTTTAGCGTAAATTGCATCTAATGAAGAGAATTCAATTTCCATTGCTTTTACATCAGAAAGAGTCACTGCAGCTGCACTTCTTGGTTCTCTATCAAAAAAAGAAAGTTCTCCCACAACCTCTCCGCTATGAATTCTGGCGAGTTCTACGAAGGCATCTCCTTTGGCTTTTCTGACCGATACAGTTCCTTCTTTTATGAGATAAAGAGACTTAGGCTCTTCTCCTTCTTGAAAGAGAAAAGTTCCTTTTTTCCAATGTTTAATTTGATTTTGCATCTTATCCTTTATTATTAATTTTAATGGAGTGAAGGTCAACTTTTTGGTAGAACAAAGCTGGATTTTTAGGTCATAAAAGGAGCGTTTTAATGAACTTTTCTGAGCTGAGTCAAAGAATGCATTCAAATTGGATGGACTATGCCCATTCTCATTTTCCAGAAGAATCTTCTGTGGCAGATCTTCCCGTTGTTTTTTCTCCAATAAACTTCCCTGTTTTTTCTTCACCATCGTTCATTTATTTCAAAGAATTTTATTTTTTAGGAAAGAAAGGCATTGTGTTTTTAGTTATTCCCAGTGAGGTGTATTTTGAAAAAATGGATCCAACAGTAGATGAAATTGATTTTGATTTTTTTTCAGAGCTTCAGTGGAATGGGTCTTGGGAAAAAGGGAAATTGGATTTAGATTTTTACAAGGAAGTAAAAAAAGTACTTTGGTATCCTTTAGAAATAAGAGAGAAGAAACTTTTTTTTGGCATTGGTGTTTATTAATTATTTTTTTTTAATTTAATGAGTTCAAAATAAAGGTAGTTTAATGGTGTTAGGACTAAGTTTTTAATTCTTTCTCCGATTAGCACTGTTGTTTTTTTATGAAAAAGAGGAGTGATAATGACTTCTTTTTGCAATAAAAGCTCTTCAGCTTGCCCATAAATCTTTAGTCGTTCTTCTTTGTTTTTTGTCGATCTCGCTTTTTCAATTAATTCGTCATAAAATGAATTTTTCCAACCTGTATAATTAGTCCCACTCTTAGAAAGAAATACGTTAAAAAAAGAAGCGGGATCGGGATAGTCTGCTCCCCAGTGACCAATGAAAAGATCTGTTAATCCTTTCTTTCTCGCATTTTGAAATTGTGAACGTGATCCAATACGAGTTTCTATCCGAATTCCTAAATTTTTTAAAAAACGTTTTTCTAAAAATTTTGCTAAATTTTTACTTCCGTCGAAATTCTCAATCCATAAAGTAAGTGGAGATATTCCTTTGCCTTCTGGATAGCCTGATTTGAGTAAATGACCTTTTGCTTGAATGATGGAAGGAATAATGACGGGTTTATTTTGATGTCCAATTAGCCCTGGAGGAATAAGTCCTGTTGCAGGAGTCTGCCCTCCTTTTAAAATTCCTGGAAGTTCATTTTTATCGATGGAATATGCAATTGCTTTTCTTAAATCGTTATTTTTTATGAATTTTCTTTTTGTTTGAAATCCGAGATAAAAAGTTGCTAGATATGGGTATCTTCTAATTTTTATTTTTTTATGTTTTCTAAATCGAATGAAGTCTTCAGTGGTTGCATTAATTAAAAAATCGTCTTTTCCTTCGAAAAATCGTGTTCTTGCAATTTTTTCGTTAATCACGATATTTCCTCTAATTTTTTCAGGAGAGGAAATTAGTCTTTTTTTGTCATGATAATTTTCATTTTTTTCAAATAGAATAAATTCATGAGGAATCCAATTTGTAATTTTATATGGACCTAAGGTGACTAAGTGAGGTGGAAGACTCCATTTTTTATTGTTTTGAATAATTAAATCTTTTCGAATAGGAAAAGTTACCCAGAACGTGAGGATATGTAAAAAATAGGGGATGGGCTCTGAGAGTTTAATCTGAATTTTGTCTTTAGAAAGAACTTTGATTCCGACTTCTGAAAAAGATTTTTTTCCAAGATGGAAATCTTTTGCTCCGACAATATCAAAAAGAAACGTTGCATATCCAGATTTTGTTTTTGGATGAAGTAGACGTTCCCATGAATCAGCAAAATGTTGAGCAAGCAAAGGTTTTCCATCGCTCCAGGAGACATTTTTTATTTTAAAAGTATAAGTTTTTTGATCCGAGCTAAGCTGATAAGATTCCACCAGTCTAGGCTCTATTTTCAAGTCTTGTCTTTCTTGGAACAATCCTTCCATGATATTCATGAGGATGGGCCCCATCGCTGATGCATGAATTTGATTCCAATCAAATGTAGTGGGATTCATGGTTAGGCGAAATTGAATTGGACGAGCAAATCCAGAAAAAGTAAATCCAAGTGTTATGAAGAGTAATACGACTTTATAGTTAATCCACATGGAAATGAGTTTGGTGCTTTCTTCCGTATTTAGAATAATGAGATCGAATAGACATTTGTTTTTTTCGTTGTTTCATAAATTTGATGTCTAAAGCATAGACTCCCGTAATTACGTTTAAACCTCTGCGATGAAGACAGTGAAAGTAGGGAATCCACGACTGTATCCATTCATTGCATCCTTTTCCTTCGCATTGGCCATCTGCTCCTATTTGAGTCTGTTCTCTTATTTTTTGAAAATCAAAAATTTTATTTTGAGTTCGAATCACGTCTCCATCAATTGCATCACCACGAGCGTGTTGGCTTAGTCTTGTGCTTCCTGAAATATTTCTATGATTGAATATTCCATGGTGAAGCATTTCAATGGGTTCATTAACACTGATTTTAAAGTGAACTCGTGCGCATCCTTCTAAAATAGGAAGAGTCGTTTGAATGAAGTTTTCACTGACAGGAAACCATCGAAAAGGAATTTGTTTTGGTGTTCCACAGTTTCCTGGTTTTGTGCGATTTTTTCTTCCTTTTTGAAAAGTGGATAAATGAATACTTCCCTCACCGCATTGGCATTTGATGAGTCGATCCGTTTTGATACATTTTCCTTTTTTATCTTTTTGAATACACTTTTTCTTACCCATTCGGACACAATTCGGACTTTTATTGGCAAGTATTGCATGGTCTTCCGCTGCTTCAAATGCAGCATCAATGACTGTTGCGAATGCTGAGCGTTCGCAGGATTCAGGAGATTGGCTCCAAGCAATTAAAATTCCAGTAAAAAAAAGAGAAAACACAGAAGCTCCTTTCCTTCATTTTATAGACGTCTTTTTTGAAAAAAAATGGGTAAAAATTGGCAGATTTCATTTCGATTCTATTGCTTCGACGTGGTATGTCTTCGTTATTATGACTGATTCAAAAGTTCAAGATTTGCAAGATATGAGTGACCTCGTTTCTTTGGCCAAAAGAAGAGGTTTTGTTTTTCCTTCGAGTGAAATTTACGGTGGGATTAATGCTTGTTGGGATTACGGTCCTTTAGGAATTGAGGTGAAACGTAATATTAAAGAGCGTTGGTGGAAGTCGATGACTCTTCGTCAAGATATTGAAGGGCTAGATGCAGCCATTTTGATGCACCCACGAGTCTGGGAAGCCTCTGGACACGTTGATGGTTTTGTTGATCCATTGGTTGATTGTAAGGTTTGTAAAGGCCGCTTTCGTGAAGATAAACTTGACGAAACCCCATGTGGAAAGAAACCGTCAAAGAAGGCAGGGGAGTTTAGTGAGTGCCAATTAACGGAGCCCAGACAATTCAATTTGATGTTCAAGACGCATATGGGACCTCTAGAGGACTCTTCATCAGTGGTTTATTTGAGACCAGAAACTGCTCAAGGAATTTTTGTGAATTTTTTAAATGTTCAACAGTCCATGAGAAAAAAAATTCCTTTTGGGATAGCGCAAATAGGGAAATCTTTTAGGAATGAAATTACTCCGGGGAATTTTATTTTTAGAACTCGAGAGTTTGAGCAAATGGAAATGCAGTATTTTGTTAAACCGGGGACTGATGAAGACTGGTTTGAGAAATGGAAAGAAATTCGATTACAGTGGCATTTAAATAATGGAATTAGAGCTTCGAAGTTACGATTTCATGAACATGGGCCAAATGAGTTGGCGCATTATGCAAAACAGGCGTTTGATATTGAGTATGAACTTCCATTTGGGTGGCAAGAATTAGAAGGGGTTCATAATCGGACTGACTTTGATTTAGGGCGTCATCAGGAGTTTAGTGGAAAGAAGTTAGAGTATTTTGATGATCAAACAAAAGAGCATTATTTGCCTTACGTAGTAGAGACTGCAGTGGGTTGTGATCGGAGTGTTCTTGTTGTTTTAGCTGACGCATACCGAAATGACGGAGAAAGGATTTTTCTTTCTCTTCATCCGGAAATTGCTCCTTATAAAATTGCAGTTTTTCCCTTGATGAAAAAGCCAGATCTTTTAGAATACAGCGACAAGCTGGTCATGGATCTAGAGGCAAAAGGTTACCGAGTAACCTCAGATGAATCTGGATCTATTGGAAAGCGTTACCGTAGGCAAGATGAAATAGGAACCCCATTTGGAGTCACAATCGATTATGACACTCTCACAGACAACACCGTTACGATCAGAAACCGAGACACGATGGAGCAAGAAAGAGTCAGCTTCGAAAAAGTCTCAAGCTTCATTGAAGAGAAAATCAAAGCCTGGAAACCCGTCGAGTAAAAAACTGGTTTTAACTTCTCCTCAGAAATTTGTGTTTTCATTTGGTGGCAAAAAAGCTGAGGCCAAAGAAACTCAAAAAGACCTTTTAGGTGGAAAAGGTGCTAATTTACATGGAATGACTCGTTTGGGTCTTCCCGTTCCTCCTGGGTTTACGATTACAACGGATGTTTGTAAGTACTACTACGCAAAAAATGAGAATTATCCATCAAAGCTAAAAAAAGAAGTTAAAGATGCTCTCGGTAAAATTGAGAAGCAAATGAAGAGAAAGTTTGGATCAAAAAAGAGCCCGCTGTTGGTTTCTGTTCGTTCGGGTGCTCCGGTTTCCATGCCAGGGATGATGGATACGATTCTTAATCTTGGATTAAATGATGACACGGTTTTGGGATTGGTTGAAGAATCTCAAGATGAGCGTTTCAGCTATGATAGCTACCGACGTTTTATTACAATGTATTCAGATGTTGTTTTAGGGATTCATTCAAATCATTTTGATTCAGCTTTAGAAGAATTAAAAATGGCTAAGGGAGTGGAAGAAGACACTGAGCTCTCTGCGGATGATTTAAAAGGGCTTGTTAAAGAATTTAAGCAGATCGTTCGACAAAATGGAGCTACTTTTCCAGAAGATCCAATGGAACAGCTTTGGGGTGCGATCACTGCGGTTTTTGGTTCTTGGATGAATCCAAGGGCGATTACGTATCGTAAGTTAAATCAAATTAATGATGCGATGGGAACGGCAGTAAATGTTCAAAGTATGGTGTTTGGAAATATGGGTGACGATTGTGCAACCGGTGTTGCATTTACACGAGATCCTTCAACGGGAGAAAAGAAATTTTATGGAGAATTTCTTATTAATGCCCAAGGAGAAGATGTTGTTGCTGGAATTCGGACTCCGCAGCCGATTAATGATGACTCTAAAACAGAGAGTTCTTCTCATTTGAAGACTTTGCAAGAAGCCCTTCCTCAGAGTTACAAAGAGTTGGTTAAAGTTTATCAACTTTTAGAAAAGCATTATCGAGATATGCAAGATATCGAGTTTACGATCGAAAGAGGAAAGCTCTTTATGCTTCAGACTCGGACAGGAAAAAGAACAGCAGCGGCAGCTGTTCGAATTGCTGTTGAAATGGTGAAAGAAAAGTTAATTTCAAAAGAAGAGGCGGTTTTGAGAGTTCAACCGGCTCAGTTAGATCAACTTTTGCATCCATGTTTAGATCCAAATTTTGAGAAACAAGTGATCGCAAAAGGATTGCCTGCTTCTCCAGGAGCGGCAACCGGACAGATTGTTTTTGATCCAGATACAGCAGAGCAATGGGCAACGGAGCAAAATAAAAAAGTGATTTTAGTTCGCATTGAAACTTCTCCGGAAGATATTCATGGAATGCATTCATCAGAGGGAATTTTAACTGCCCGAGGGGGAATGACTTCTCATGCGGCTGTAGTTGCTCGTGGAATGGGCAAATGTTGTGTTGCAGGTTGTAGTTCAATTAAAATTGATTACGATGCAAAAGAACTTCATGTGGGTAACCATACTTTTAAAGAAGGAGATTTTTTAACTTTAGAAGGAGGAACAGGTGAGGTGATTCTTGGTGAAGTACCTACGATTCGTCCAAGTTTGGGTGGAGATTTTGGTGAATTGATGACCTGGGTTGATCAATGTAGAACCTTAAAGGTGAGAACCAATGCGGATTCTCCAGAGGATGCACAAGTTGCTCGAGATTTTGGTGCTCAAGGAATAGGTCTTTGTCGAACTGAACATATGTTTTTTGAGCCAGAGCGAATTGATGCTGTTCGAGAGATGATTTTGGCAGATACTCTTCATGGCCGGAAAGTTGCGTTAGAAAAAATTCTTCCAATGCAGAGAAGTGATTTTGAATCATTGTTTCAAACCATGGAGGGATTACCGGTGACCATACGGCTATTGGATCCGCCTTTACATGAGTTTATTCCGCATACTGATGAAGATCTTCATTACTTAGCAGATAAAATTAATGTTGATTTTGTACGTTTAAAACGAAAACGAGATGCTTTACATGAATTTAATCCAATGCTTGGACATCGTGGGTGTCGACTTGGAGTGAGTTATCCAGAAATCTATGAAACACAAGTGCGTGCGATTATGGAAGCTGCAGTGAATCTTTGGAATGAATCAAAAATCAAAACTACTCCAGAGATTATGATTCCTTTGGTGGGGCATGTAAAAGAACTCGAAGTTGTTGGGAATTCTTGTAGAAAAATTGCGGATGCAATTATTGAGGGGACTCCAATTAAATATCAAATTGGTACAATGATCGAGCTCCCAAGAGCGGCATTGACAGCAGGAGAGATTGCTGAGTATGCAGAATTTTTTAGTTTTGGTACTAACGATTTAACTCAGACGACTTTTGGTTTATCTCGGGATGATGCAGGCTTGTTTTTAAAAGATTATATGGATCAAAAAATTTATACAACAGATCCGTTTGCTTCTTTAGATCAGACTGGGGTGGGTCGCTTAGTGCAGATTGGTCTTTCAGAAGGAAGAGCTGCTCGACCGGATTTGAAAGTAGGGATTTGTGGTGAACACGGTGGGGATCCGGAATCAGTCGTTTTTTGCCATCAAATTGGTTTAGATTATGTCAGTTGTTCTCCTTATCGGGTGCCAATTGCAAGATTAGCTGCTGCTCATGCTGCTCTTTCTGAGAAAAAAGAGGCAAAAACTAAAAAGAAAGCCTCAAAGAAAAAGAGTGCGAAAAAGACTTCTAAAAAAACAAAGAAAAAAGTTTCAAAGAAGAGAGTAACTAAAAAGAAGGTTGCAAAAAAAGCGGCTAAGAAAAAAGTAGTAAAAAAGAAAGTTGCGAAGAAAAAGGTTAAAAAAAAATCTAAAAGATAATTTTAAAATCTAAAAGAAATAAAAAGGAGAATGAGTTTTTTATTCATTCTCCTTTTTTTATTTCTATCTATTCAAAAATAGGTTTTCCTATTTTTTTTAAGTATTTTTTAATATCTTTTGGCCAAATTTCAATTTGAGAAAAAAAAGTTTTACGATCTTTTTTGTACAGAGCTCTCAATGCTTCTTCGTATCCTTGGAGATCTCCTGCCAGCACGGACATGACTTTATAAACTCGTTCTTGTATTTGTTTAGTGCTGACTTGTTGAGATGATTTTTTTTGTGCTTCCTCGACAAGTCGACGCAAAGTCGCAGATGCCCCACCTGATTGTGTTGCCAGCCATTCCCAATGTCGAGGCAGTAAAGAAATTTCACGGGAAATGACTCCTAAACGAGGTCTTCCTGGACCAGAGGGAATGCTCTTTTGTTTAGGAGATCGAAACATGTCAAGTCGTTTGAGTACGTCCTGTTTTGTTCCTTGAAAATTAAAATCTATAGTAGCTCCTGTGGAGTCACTAAAAATTAAAATGGAGCTATTTTCTGATTTACCCAGGTGTTTTTTAATGTGGATAACGACATCATCAAGCTCGCCTTGAACGAGTAGTGTTTTGTCATCGAATGCAGAGTAGAAATGGTTTTGTTTTGTAGTTGTCATGGCTTAATATTACCCGGGTTTTATTAAAAAGTCAATAATACCCGGGTAATATTAAGTTTAATCAAATCAATGAGTTACTTTTTTTGATGGTAAGTAAGTCCCATTAGAATGCATGTTTTGAGTTCGGGTATTGGAATTTGATCTCTTTCTTTAAAAATAAGGGCTCTATTTCCTTCATAATGAAATAGATTTTTGTATTTTTTTTTAAATCGAGAAATTAAATTTGTTTGACAGTGAACGTAGAGTCCGTATTGATTAGGTTGAGATGCAAGCCAGTGAATTCTAATTGTCGTTCCGATTGAAGGTTTAGGAACATAACTTGGTTGATTCCATTTTAACGTTTCTTGAATATTACCTATTTTGGGATTCTCTTGCACTACCTCAAAAATAAGACTTCTTAGAAAGAGAAGTTTTTTTTATAAAAAGGAGGATATTTAGAAAATACGTTTAGGACATCCTGATTTTTTATTTGGAATTTCATTTGGTAATTTTAACATGATTTTAAAAAGTTATTTTGATTGATCTGGTAAAAAAGTCCAATTTGTGAGTGTTCCTACTTCTTGATTATATTTAAAATGACGTTCGATTTGAATTGTTTTATTGATAATTTTTCCATCGTAAATAAAAGGAACTTTAATAATGATTTTTTTCCTTTTCTTTTTTTCATCGCATCGATAAAAAATGGGCCTGCGTATTCAATGAAAATTTCTCTATGATTTTTGCCAACAAAAATGTTGAATTTATTTGCAATAAAAGTCCTAGTTCTTTTTTTATTAGTTTCTATTAGAATAGGTATTTGTAATCCTGATGGAAGTTCTATAGTTTTCGTGAGTGTGGAAGATTCATTAGAAAGTAGTGACATTGCTTCTTCAAAATCTTCTTCGAGAGCTTCAAGAGTATTGTCTTTTACGCGAGGAATTTTGGTTTTGGAGCCTAGCGCTCTTAGAATAAACTCGTTTGATTCTAGTTTTTGATCAAAGTTAAAAAAATCTAAATACTTGAGATACTCTTTTGTTGGTTTTTTAGAACCTTGAACGTACAAGGAATCAATGGCGACCCAATGATCGTCTGACCAGATAAAGTTTTCTGGCGAAATATCAAGTGAGTAATTAGAAGTAGATCGATATAAATCGAGGAGGTCATCGATTTGCTTTTTTGAAAGTCTTTCAAGTTCATTTGCATGAGGGCCTTGTATATAGTCTTTAATGAGGTAGTTTCCATTTTTTCCAACTTCATGAATTTCAGCATATGGACGTCCTTTTTTTTTCAAAAAGTCATTTGAAACTTGTTCTTCTAATAAATTTTGTTTTGATTCTTTTGTTTTTGCAATTTTGATCACTTTTTTGCAATCAGGTTCCAAACAATAAACAATTCCATTTGCTCCATTTCCAAGATGTTTCCCTAGTGTTTGTGTTTTTCCATCATCGAGTCGAACCGTTTTTCCTTCTAATGTTCGGTAAAAGCTTGCGTCATCATGCGTTTTTCTTTTTATTTGAGTGAGAATTTCTTCTATTTTTTCTATCGATTTTGAATGTTCTAGATCAACGACTCCACCCACTAAGCATTCAAGTAAACTTGTTCCTTGTGCTGACGATATAAAATAGAACAAAAATAGAAAATTCATCATTATTCTATTCGGATTATCGATGAAAGAACGTAAATCACTTAAAGTCAATTTTTTGACAAATGATTAACTATATTTATTGCTCATATCTTAAAATAAAGAGACGTCCATCGGTGTTACTGACAATGATCGAGCCACTTTTGAAATATGGATAAACTGACCACGCTCCATCAAAAGTAGGTCTATTTCGTCGAGGTAATGTATCGAAGTACCCAAGCTCTTTTAGTTGCCCATTTTCAATATCGGAAGCATCAAGAATTCTTAGGCCTGCATCATAGTTGGCTTCGAAAACTAAATTTCCTTTAATGTAGAGATTATGATCAATTGCTTTTGTGGAATGAACGTAAGTTCCATGATGAATGGGGTTTTTAAGGTCTTCGACATTCCATAAAAGAGTTTTTGTGGGATGTTTGAATTTTTTTTCATCAAGTTCATCTCCTAAAATAAAGAAACGATGATCTTCGGTTAACCAGCCTTGGTGGGTATATCCGATACCACTGTATTTTTTTACTGAAATTTGAATAGGTTGGCTTTTGTCTGTGACATCAACAATGTTAACGGTATCTGCATTGGCACACATACAGATTTCGTGACCTTGATATCGAGTATCAGGCCCATGATAGAGAACACACTGAGCATCATGAGTATAGTCTTCTCCATGAAGAGCTTGGTAGGAAGAAGTGTCTTCAAAAATATCCCGGTCAATACATGTAGAAAATTGTGGGTAGAGTGGGTTTTTGATATCTACGACATGCATTCCTCGGTCGCAGGTATCAGTTCCGACAGCATAAGCAAATCCAGTGTCTTCGTTGATGACAATGTTATGAGCGCTTCCAAATCGATTATAAAAAGCTGAGTTTTCAAATTGAATTGGAGAAGATCGAACCTCTCTTAGTAAAGTGAGGTCAAAAATCTGCATTCCATGTTGGCTTGCTTCACTTACAATGAATGCGTAGTTTTGATAAACTTTGATATCTCTCCAAATACTTGCTTCTGTTTGACTGGGGAGGTCTCCAAGGTAAATAGGGTCTTTGGGGTGAGTGATATCTACAAAGGAAGTTTTATTTCCAAGACCCATAATTGCATATTCTTTAAGAGTGAGCGGGTCTGTCCAACCCCAAATATCGTTACCTTGATTACTATGAATTCCTAATTTTCCGAGATCTAGTTCCGCCTCAAGATTAATCTGTTTGCAGGGATAGTCGCCAGCTTTTCCATTGTTACAGATTTCATTCGGGTAGCTTGAGGCAGAAAAGAGGGAAAAAGAAACAAAGATGATCAATGATATTTTCATGATTCTATTTTGAGATAATTTCAAGTTTTGCGCAAATTTCGGATTGAGTTATATTTGGAGAGTCAATTATTTGATGGGGGTATTCGTGAAATCAGTTTTAATCTTTTTATTTTTATTTTCTAAGGTTAGTTTTTCTAATTCTTTTTTAAGACCTGAGTTAATGATTCGGGATGGATCTCTTGTTCCTTTAAAAAAGCAAAAACTTCAATTTAGTTTTTATGAAAAAAACGATGAGAAATATACTAAATTCAAATCGTTTCACATGAAGCCAATGCATTTGGTTGTTGTGAAAAGTGATCTTTCATATTTTTCTCATATCCATCCTTATTTAAATGAAAATTCTTTTGAGATTAATATTAATGATACCTATCCAGAGGATTTTGATAATCAATTTACAGCTCGAGTTATTCCGGAACATGGAACTTATTTTTTATTTTCTGAGATCAATACAGAAGACTTTGGCGCGCTTGAGTTTCGTTTTGAAGAAAAAACTTCTGAGATGGGGAGAGAGCTTCCTCTTGAGGAAGATTTAAAAAATGAAAACGGAGATTATTTTCGAGAGCTTGATGAAAATAAGAGAGTTGTTTTTCAAGTTCAACAAATTCCTGGATGTGGGGGAGTTTTAGTCGATTTTGTCTTTCATTTTTTAGAAAGGAACATGAATCAGGGACGATATGAGGATCTTTCAGGTCTTGAGCCATGGATGATGATGGGTGGGCACTCTATTGTATTGTCTGAAGCAGGGCGTACTGCCCAAGCAAAGACTTTTCTTCATCTTCATGCTGACTTGCCGAGTCAGAATTCTCAGTATCGATTTTCTACGTTTAATAGAGGCTCTTTAAGTAAAGGAATTTATCGGATTTGGAGCCAAGTTAAGGTGAGAGGTCGTATTTTGACGGTTCCAATGACCTTTAAATTTAATCCTGTTGCTCCTTTAGAGTGTTCTTGAGAATAAAAATAACAAACTAAAAAAGTCTTATAATGAAATGCATTTTGAAATCTGACTGAAGACTTGTGTTTTAGTGTGGGACTGATAAATTTAGTTTTTAGCGTCAAAAGATTGAACTGAACTAACTAATTGGAGAGAACGCATGCGGATTAAACGCCTAGAAATTCAAGGATTTAAGAGTTTCAAAGATAAGACCGTTTTACATTTTGATCATAACGTGACTGGTATTGTTGGTCCAAATGGCTGTGGAAAGTCCAATATTGTTGACGCATTTTTTTGGGTTATGGGGGAACAGTCCTATAAACATATGAGGGGGGCTAATTCTGGTGACCTCATTTTTAATGGGAGTTCGCAATATCAACCCCTAGGCATGGCTGAAGCCACATTGGTTATGGAAACCGATTATATTGATCCAAAAGAACAGCCTGCAGGGGCGACGGCAAAAGATATTCCTGTTCATTTAAGAGCAAAAGAAGTTTCTGTTACTCGAAGAGTTCATCGAACAGGTGAAGGAGAGTATTTTGTTAATGGTGTGCCTGCTCGACTCAAAGATATTAAAGAGCTTTTTATGGATACCGGTGTAGGAGCAAAAGGTTATTCTGTTATTGAGCAAGGGCAAATTGATAAGGTTGTTGCAGCGAAGCCAGAAGAGCGGAGGCAGTTGATTGAGGAAGCTGCTGGGATTGCAAAGTATAAAGCTAGAAAAAAAGAGTCTTTGAGAAAAATGGAATCAGCTGAATCTAATTTGGCTCGACTCAATGATGTCATTTCTGAAATAGAAAGAAATCTAAATTCTCTTGAGCGCCAGGCTCAAAAAGCGCGTAAATATAAAGAATATAAAGATGAACTTTTTTCTAAGGAAATCACGTGGGGAAGACGAAAAACAAAAGTTTTAAGAGAAAAATTAGTCCAAACAAGTGAATTAAAAGAAACACTAGAGCAGGAACTAGTAGGTTTAAGAGCTGAACTTCAGACTCTTGAAAATGAAATGGAAACAGCTCGAATTGAGCAAACTACAGAATCAAAAAAAATTGAAGATCTTCAAATTGAAATTCAAGAACTTTCAAGAGAGCTTTCTCAAGAAGAAAGTGCTCTTGAACTTTCAAAGAGACGTCAAGAGGACCTCATTCAACAGATGGAGTCTATGAAGAATGAAAGATCTGAAGTTTCTCAATCTCTTGAGCAAGATCGATTAGATATTACGGAAAAAGAATCTCACTTGCAAAATGCAAAACAAGAGATTGAGCTTGTAGAAGCACGAGTCTCTTCGTTGAGTCAGGAAGTATTAGAATTAAGAACATCTTCTCAAAATCAAAAAACGAAGCTCAATGATGCAAAAAATGAATTGATGTCCCTTGTGGCAGAATCTTCTGGATTAGTATCCAAAGAAGCGGCACTGAAGGAAAGAGTGGAGTCCTGTCAATCACAATTAACTCGTATAGAAGACCAGAAGCAAAATATTCAAGCAAGATTTGATTCAGCACAGATCAAATTTGATACAGCAACTAAAGAATCTGATGAACTCAATGCACTTCTTGAAAATAAACAATCAAGCTATGAAGAGTTAAGTTCCGAAATTTTGCAGTTAAAGGAGTCTTTTCAGAAAGCAGAATTAGAAAAGGAACAAGCTCAAAATTTATTGGCGCAAGTGAGATCTAAATTAGAAAGTTTAGAAGAACTTGCTGCTGCTCACGAAGGCCTAGGTGATGGTCCTAAGGCAATTTTGGATTGGGCAGAAAATAACGGAATTTCCGAATTTAAAGTATTAACTGATTTTTTTGACGTTAAAAAAGGACATGAAACAGCTCTTGAGGGGTGGTTGGAAAGCCGATTGGAAGGACTTTTTGGTGAAACGCTCTCAAGTGCGCAACAGGCTCTTTCTTATATTCGTATGGAAAAAAAGGGACGAGCAACAGTCCAACTTAAAGGTTTTGATACAAATGTAAAATTTCAAACAAGTCCGGACGAAGCAAAAACTCTATTTAAAGAAATGGGATTAGAAGTTATCGGAGAGCTTCAGTCCTTTGTTGATACTCAAGAGTCTTTTTTGAATCATTGGTTATCCCAAGTCATGGTTGTTCAATCACTTGATTCTTTAAAAGTGAGTTCTTCTTGGCCATCAGGTTGGGCTGTTGTTTCTTTAGATGGAATGGTTTGTGAAGAGTCGGGTGTGCTTCGTGGTGGAAGTACGGAATCTGATAGTAGTGCCAGTCTATTGGGGAGAAAACGCGCGATTCAGGAACTCAAAGTTCAAGTTGAAGTGGTTCAGAAAAGTTATGATGAGGCTACTCATTTTGTTTCTGAAATAAAAAATACACTTCAAATGAAAGAAAGTAATGCGCAGCAACTGAATTCAGAAATTCAACAGCTCCAAATGAGTGTTGCCGCTGTTAGAAAAGAACTCGATTTAGCAACTCAAAGTATAGAGGATGCTGAATCTCAGCTTTATTCAATTGATCAAGAAAGACAGCAGGCACTTAAGGAAAAACAAGATTCTGAAATTGAGCTTTCTCAAGTGGCAGAGAGATTTAGTGGTCTGAATGTTCGAAAAGAGGAATTAGAATCTCAAATTTCCGAGGAAGGTGCGCTTCTTGAAGGACAGGATGAAAACCTTCGAATGTGTGAAGAGAATTTTCAACAAGCAAGAGTGGAAGAAGCGTCTTTAAAAGAAAGGTTTCAGAGTACGCAAAGAGAACTTGATTCTGCTCGTTCTTTTTTAACGAATAGAGAAAGACGTCTTGAAGAGCTTGAATCTTTGCTTTCTCGAGTTGAACAAGAAAAAATGGAACATTCCGGAGGTGATTCTTCACTAGAAGGCCGGATCTCTGAATTAACTAAGACATTAAGTATGGCGAAAGATACACTTTCGTTATCTCGAGATCAATTGGAAGGTTTGAGTCAAACAATCCAAACTCATCTGAGTCGTACAAAAGAAATTCATTCGTCTACTGATCAAAAAACCACTGAAATGAATCAGTCTGCGATTGATATTGAAAGAATGAATGGTGAGCTCAACCATCTTCTAGAGAATTTGCATGAGAAGTATGGACCGGATTGTTTAGAAAGAGCATTGAGCTCTGCTCCTGAGCAAGAAGAAATGAATGGAGCGATTGTCACTCAAGAGATGACTCAAGAAGAAGAAAAAATTCTTTTCGAGGAAGTCGAAAAACTTCGAGAGCGAATTCGAAGGTTAGGTGAAGTAAATACGATGGCAATTGAAGAGTTTGAGGAGATAAAAAAGCGGTATGACTATCTTCAAAAAGAACGTTCAGATTTGATGTTGTCGATCGAGCACTTACAAGAAGCAATAAACCATATTAATGAAACCTCAAAAGATCGTTTTATGAAAGCATTTGAATCGATTTCAGTAAGATTTGAAAAGCTTTTTCCGATTATTTTTGGAGGAGGAAGGGCTAAGCTTTCTTTAATTTACCCTGAGGGCTCAGATGATGTTCTTGAGGCAGGGGTTGATATTCTTGCACAGCCTCCCGGAAAGAAAATTGTAAATATCGGTCTTCTTTCTGGGGGAGAGAAAGCGTTAACTGCAGTTTCTCTTATTTTTGCAATTTTTATGGTCAAGCCGTCTCCGTTTTGTCTTCTCGATGAGGTAGATGCTCCGTTAGATGATTCTAATATCGGAAAATTTAACGCTCTTTTACGGGAGATGTCCGCTAAAACTCAATTCATTGTGATTACCCATAATAAAAAGACAATGGAACTGAATGACTGTCTCTATGGAGTAACCATGGAAGAGCCTGGTGTTTCAAAAATGGTTTCAATTGAGCTGCATTAAATTGAACCTTTAAATCCAATTTGAATGCTGGTCCACATTTCTCGTAAAGTTGTTTGCTGAGTATTGGCTCTGTAAATTTGGGATGAAAGAGCGGCTCTGAAGCTCCAGGGATGAGTTTGTGTTCCAAAAATTTGATGATTTAAAAAGAGAGTTGCACCAAAAATACCTTTTTCTGTGAAACCGTAAGTTCCATCCACTCCTAAAATTAATTTTTCGTCGAATGTTGTTGAAACCCCGCTTCTGATTTGAAGCGTTCGAACATCGTCTAGAAAAACATTCTCTTTTTGTGTTCCTCTCCAGTTTCCATAAAATTCGGTACCAATACTTAAAGTAAACAAACCAACGTTACTTGGAGGGAGCGTATAACGAAGATACATTCCTAACGAGGTTTCCACTAAGCTTGTATCAAGTGCATCTTGGGCAATCGGAGTTAACGAACTAAAAAAATGTCCTTGTGCTCCTAGTTTCCAATCAGAAAATCTGAAGATTTGAACGTCTCCTTCAGCTCGAAGTCCTAGCCAACTGAGGTGTTGTCTTTTTGAATTCGTTGGATCCGTATCTACATTGTACCACTGGAGTCCTATTCCTGGTCGAAACGCTGTTTTGAGGAGACTTTTATTCTCAATTGCTTCTACGGTTTTGATAGGGTCAGGGGCATTTCTTTGAGGGGAAGCAAGTGAGGTTTGAATTAATGATAAATTCCAACGAGGAGGTGTTTTTGGGAGAGAGGAGTTTTCTGGACGAACAGTGACCCATCCGCTCCAATCTTTTAATTCTTTGTTATTTTTGTTTTTGATTTTAATTAAATTTTTTGGAACCCCTTTCATAATGAAATAATTTTTCATTTTTTTTAAGGCACTTTGAGTTACGAAATATCCTTCTATGATAAGATTATTTTTATTTTTTATAAGCGGTAAAAAATGATCTACTTGTTTCATTTGCCATTGAATAGCTGCGGGTGCTTGCTCAATATATTCAATTCTAGAGTTCATGTGAATCCATTGAGATGGAAATTCAGCATGTTTTGCAAAAGAGATTTGTGAAAAAATTAAAAACGTCAGGAGTGTAAAAAATTTAATTTTCATGAATTTATTTTGTCACAAAAACTTAAAGATGAGTATTTAGGATTGAGCTTCATATTTCAGCTTGGCATTTTTTACTTTTTTTTCTTTTATTAAGCACCTTAAAGCGAGCATGGTACTTTCATCAAAGTAGGTAGGATTTTGACTTTGAAGTTCATCTAAAACGTATTCGAGTTTATTTTCTCGGTTAAAAAGAATTTGTTGAACAATTTCACAAAAGTAGTCGATTGCTGTGATTACTCGAGTCATTGGAAAGAGAGAGGATTTTTTCATTTGTTTAGGGAATCCAGTTCCAAAAATATTTTCATGATGCTGTTGCACAATGTCAATTACTTCTTTTGGAACTTCTTTTAACTGAGAGAGCATTTGAGCGCCTTTGATCGGATGATGAAAGTATTCTTTCATTTCTTCAGCGGTCATTTGGGTGGGAAGCTTAAAGAAGAGTTCATCGCTGTAATGAATCATTCCAATGTCATGAAAATATGCACCTAAGATGAGGTTTATCGAGTTTTTTTCTGATGACCAACCCATGACTTGTGTCAATAAAGTGGCAATAATCGCAGAGAAAGAGCAATGGGAATAGGGGGTTCTTCCAAATGAATAGAGCATTTCAGTGTAAAATTCTGCATCGATTTCGTTAATGGTATTATTGAGATAGATTTTAAAGAGTTCTTTGACTTCTGCAAAATTTTGATCATTTAGACCTCTCATTCGAATTTGTTCACAAAGAAGTTCCGCTGTATGAAGTGTGGTTTTTGTTTTTTTTTGAAAGTTTACTTTTTTATTTAAAACGGTTGCTTTTACGAGTTGAGTATTAATGTCTAAGTAGTGATCAAAATCCTTTTCTTTTAGGTAAATATAGTGAATTCCTTTTTCAATTAATTTTTTAACTTCTTCAGGGGCAAAAAGATCTCCAGGGTGTGCAATGAGATAGAAGTTATCGTTTGATAATTTTACATAAATTGGGTGCTCAATTTCCTTTTGAGAAATAAAATCTAGAACATCCACTCGACCAAATTTATCCGGATGGTAAGATATATCGGAATCAAACCCAATTGGTTCTAATGAGAGATCTATTGCTTTTTTGAGGCTTTCTTCTGTTACGGGTTTTGGTGAAAAGGCATCAGCTTTGCTTTTCTCCGCATGAGTGAAGTTTTGTGCTTCTTCTTCAGTCGAGAGTAATATGACTTTTATATGATTACGATGAAGTCTCAACCAGTTGAGAACTTGGTTTCCGTTTCCTTGAGAAAGGGTAAGAGACGAAATTACGATTTCTATCTCGTCGTTTTTATTTATTTTTTTTATTGCAGCTAAACCTTGAAGAGCAGTATGAACCACATGCCCTTGTTTTTCCAAAAGGTTTTTTAGTTGATCTAAATGTGCAGGGTCATCGTCAATTACGAAAATTTGTGCCATAACGTTATTCTCAGTAGTATAACACTGAGAATAAGGATCTCCCTAGAGAAGGAACCAAAGAAGATGAAAAATAAAGTCGTCAAAATATTACCATTTTTTTTATTTGTAGTAACTGTTGCACAGGGAGCGTCTTTTCCTAAAGAACTTCTGAGAGTAGAAAGAAAATATAAAAAATCAAAAGGCTTGTCTGCGTTATTTAAACAGACTATTTTTGTGGCTTCTCTTAAAAAGGAGAAAAAATCTTCTGGAAAAATACTTCTAAAATTTCCATCTAAAGTATTTTGGGAAACGAAGAGTCCAGAGCCAAGTCAATTAATTAGCAATGGAAAAACTTTTTGGTTTTATACTCCACCTTTTTCAGATGATGAAGCTGGCCAGGTCGTTGTTCAGTCGGCTAAAAAAGTACGATCTCAATGGGCGAGTCAACTTCTCTCGGGAAGCTTTAAGGGAATGAAAAATACAGAAGTTCAAAATTTAGGAGAAGGAAAATATCAACTTACTCCAAAAAAAGGGACTTCTGGTGATCTTGTTCAAGCCACCATTCAAATTAAAAATGACTTAATTGTTGGTGTGGATATTAAGCATCGAGGTGGAAATTTAACTCATATCGAATTGCATACCATTCGATTTGGAGTGAAGCTTTTGGATTCACAGTTTGATTTTGATCGAAATATGCCAAAAAATACCGTTCATATCCAAGGTGCGTAGAGAAATTTACTCGAAATATGAATGTCTTTAAAAAAATAACCCATTGTTTTTATTAATAAATTTATTAAACGGCTTTTAAATTCTTTTTTGATTTTCTGATCAAAAAAGTATAGAAACAGCATCATATAAATTTAAAGGAGTTCCATTATGGCATCGTTTGATATTTCGTCTGAGATGGACTGGCAAGAGCTTTCAAATGCAGTTCAATTGACGTTAAAGGAAGTGAGAAATCGGTTTGATTTTAAAGGTGTAGAATCAAACATTGATTTGGATCAAAAAGCCTCATTTCTGACATTAACTTGTAGTCAGCCAGAGAAGCTAAGTTCGTTGAATGATGTTTTTCAGAGTAAACTTATTAAAAGGGGGCTTTCCCTTTTATCTTTCGATTATCAAACAGAAGAAGCTGCAACCGGAAGAAGTGTAAGACAAAAAGTAATTGTCCATGCGGGAATTTCCAAAGAAAAAGGGAAAGAAATTGTTAAGGAAATTAAAAATAGTAAAATAAAAGTGCAGGCTCAAATTCAGGACGATGTGGTTCGAGTCACAAGTAAAAGCCGAGATGATCTACAGTCTGTAATGGCTTATTTAAAGCCCCTTCAAGAAAAATTAAAAATTCCAATGCAATTTGGAAATTATCGGTAATGAAAACAAAAAGTGTATATTTTGTTAGTCTTGGATGTCCTAAGAATCTTGTAGATTCTCAGGTAATGCTGGGTCTTTTAGAGAAAGAGAAATATTCTATTTCACAAAGCCCAGATCGAGCTAATGTCATTATTGTAAATACGTGCTCATTTATTCAAGCTTCTAAAGAAGAATCAATTGAAACTATTCTAGAAATGGCTGACTTTAAACAAACAGGCGTTTGTGAGCTTCTTGTCGTTTCTGGATGTCTTCCTCAGAGGTATTCTTCTGAATTAAAAAAAGAAATGCCTGAAATTGACCTGCTTATAGGAACAGGTCAGTATCATCGAATCACCGAATTATTAGGGAAGCACCAAAAAGCAATCGAGCAAGGGGATCCTTTGCCAGAAAGAGCATATGTAGATCAACCTGCTTTTATTCATACTGAGTCTGATCCAAGAATGCATACAGGGAAAAAAGCATCCGCTTTTTTAAAAATTTCTGAAGGGTGTAATCGCCGCTGTGCTTTTTGTATTATTCCTACCTTAAGAGGAAAAGTGCGTTCTCGCTCTATACATTCTCTTGTAGAAGAAGCTAAAGGAATGGCTAAAAATGGAGTTAAAGAGTTAAATCTTGTTGCTCAAGACTTAACTCACTATGGTATTGAAAATGACTATCAAGAGAATTTAGAACGTCTTCTTCCTGAGCTTGTTAAAATTGATGGGATAGAATGGATTAGGCTTCATTATGCATATCCAGATCGATTTTCTTCTGAGTTAGTTGATCTGATTGCAAAAGAAAAAAAGATCGTCAATTACATTGATATGCCTATTCAACATACTTCAAACGCAGTATTGAAAAAGATGGGGAGAGCCCTCACAAAAGAGCGTTTGTTTAATTTAGTTTCCGAACTAAGAGAAAAAATTCCAGAAGTTGTATTTAGAACTTCAATTATTGTTGGTTTTCCAGGAGAGACAGAACAAGATTTTTTAGAACTTTGCGAAGATTTAAGAAATTTAAATTTAGATCATGTTGGAGTTTTTCGTTATTCGAAGGAAGAGGGAACACGAGCATTTGATATGGATAATCAAGTCCCCGCAGCTGAAGCTCGTAAACGTTCACAAAAGCTGATTCAAATCTTACAGGATCAACGTTGGGAAAAACAAAATTCGTATCTTGGAAAGGAATTTCCAGCTTTAATTGAAGGGGTGAGTTCAGAATCAGATTTACTTCTTCAGGGTAGAATACCTACTCAAGCCCAAGAAATCGATGGATATGTCTTGATTAATGATTTAGGAGATCATGAGACGGTTGATCCCGGTGATTTGGTTATGGTTCGTGTAACTGAAGCTCATCCTGATTTTTTGGTTGCTTCTTTAGTTTGATATGTCGCTTTTCTTAGAATTAAAAAAAAGAAGTCAAGACCTAGGATTTATTTTAAGTGGTGGAGTCGATATTGATTCTGCTACTGATTTTAAAAATCATTTTCAAAGATATCAAAATTGGATTGACCAAGGCTTTCATGGAGAAATGCAGTATCTTTTTAACGGTATGGAAAGACGTGGAAATCCAAGATGGTTTTTACCTGAGGCTGAGTCTGTATTTTGTGTGGCTTGGCCTTATCCAGCTCACGACCAAAGTGATGGTGGTCCAAGAGTTGCTCGGTATTTACATGGAGAAGATTATCACACATTAATAAAGAAGAAACTTTTTGAATTAATGGGTTCTATCGATGATTCTTCTTTACGTTTTAAGATATGTGTGGATACCAGTGCTTTTTTAGATCGGACGTGGGCTTATTTTTCTGGTTTAGGATGGATTGGAAAAAACACCTTATTAATTCATCCAAAATATGGAAGTTACTTTTTTATTGGATCTATTTTATTAAATAAAAAATTGAATTTAGATCCAATCATTCTTCCTAATTATTGTGGACATTGTACGCGATGTTTAGATTCATGTCCTACATCAGCTCTGGTGTCTCAAGGAAATTTAGATTCTAGAAAGTGTATTAGTTATCTTACTTTAGAAAAAAGAGGACCTCATGATTTAGATGAGTCTTTTAAGAAAAAAATGGGGGAATGGATTGCGGGGTGTGATGTATGCCAAGAGGTTTGTCCTTTTAATTTAAAAATTTCAAAACGAAAGAAGATGGAGTTTACTTTTGACCCTGTTTTTGAAAAGAAAACCTGGAAAGAGTGGTTAGAAGAAGAATCATCATCGTATAAAAAAAGAGTTAAAAAAACGGCTTTAAATAGAATTAAGCCTGAAGAAATGAAACGTAATTTACAAATTGCATATGAAAATTATTCGCAAAAGAAAATGCGATGAATAACTACTGGTGCTCTTTTTGCATTATCAAAATAGACTTTAATTTCACAGGATTCATCGTTGAGGTCAGTAAATAAGTGATAAAATAGTTTGTCTTTTAAACGAACAGTAGATCGGCCTGTATTTTCATCAATAGTTAAATCAGAACCACAGTATCCATCAAAAACGGGTCCATCTTCAAGATCTAAAGAAATAATTGCAGACTCTCCGACAGGTGCACGATGAGTTGCAAGTATGAACACATTTTTAAATTTCCCACGAAAACTTAAAAGTGCGTCGATGTCATTAGTTGCAAAGCCTTGTGTTCCTTCGATCCAATTCCCACTAAAATAAAATTCTTCATTTTTTAAATGCTCAGGTTTTTGTTCTTGAGTAGAAAAAAAACGATTTGTTTTAGACCCATAACATTTTATTTTAATATCTTTTTTAAAATCTTGTTTGAATACTTCTTCAAAGAAATCATATTCACTTTGAATTAATGGAAGAGAAAGTCCTGGGTTTTTGGATCTCAAAATATTTTGAAGTTGTTCTTCAAATTCATTAGAATTTTTAAAATTTACAAAATTTGTTTGTATTTTTTCTTCTGAATAATAAATTAAGCTCGGAGTTTTCTTTAAACCAAACGCATATTGCCCAGACAAATCATGATCTAAATACACTGGAAATTGAAAGTGTTTTTCATCTAACCATTTTTTGATTGTTGATTTGTCTTTAAAAAAAGAATAAGTGGTCTGGTAAACAAAGATAGTTTTAATTCCAAAATTTTTGTACCTTTTTTCCCAAATTTTTGCGATTTTAAAAATTTGTTCAAATCGAGGATCAAAAAAATCAACAAAATAAATAAGCCATCCATTCTCGTTAAAGCTTGAATGAAGGGGAGTGACATAATAGGTTTTTTCTTTGTCATTTTTAAAAGCAGTAAATAATGGATTTGAATAAATCCAAAATTCTTTTGATTCTTCAATAGCAAGTTCAATTGCTTCTTCTTCAGAAATTTCTTTATCTTCAGGTTTCCAGGCCATTTTTCTCCTTCCATACAGGTCCGGAGACTTTGAAAAGTGAAAAAATGATAGATAGAATCATGATTGTTCCTGAAATATAAAAAATTTCAGAGAAATCTTTTTCTGGATTTTGAGAGTTTTTCATTTGAAATGAATAGAGAGAGCTTGAAAGTCCAGCTCCAGAAACAAAACCTAAATTTCTTAGTGTTGCAAGAAGGGCAGATGCACTACCAAGCTTATCTTCAGGTACCGAGCTCATAAGCGCATTGTTATTTGGAGATTGAAAAGTTCCTAATCCTAAACCTAATAATCCTAAGCTTAAAATGATTGAAGCGGTATTCAGTTCGCTGAAAAAAAAGTATGAAATGGGAATTAGAAAAATACCTAGAGAAGAAAATATAGCTCCAATAATACATATTCCGCGACTACCATAAGTATCTGATAATCGACCACTGAGTGGTGCGGTTAAAAACATGATTACTGGTATTGATGTAAGAATCATTCCTGTTTCTTTTTCAGAATAAAGTGCATAATCCACTAAATAAAAAGGCATAAGTACTGCAATAAACATGTATGAAACAAAAGTGAAATAACTTGCTAAATTTGCACTCCAGAAAGTTTGATTTTTAAATAAGCTAAACTCAATAACAGGAGAATTTTGTGTTTTTTCTATTTTAATTAGCATTGCACCAAATAAAATACATAATGCAATTGGAATCACTCGAGAAAGAAGCATGGGATGGCTTCCGGAGAGAACAATTTTTGGAGGATCAAATAGAAAAATAAATGATAATAAAAATAAAAATTGAAGGACAGCACCTAGCCAATCAAAGTGGCTTCTCTCTTGAGGAGAAGAGGGAAGAATAAAAAAATAGGCTAGAATGATTCCTAGCAAACCAATGGGGAAGTTAATTAAAAAAATAGATTCCCAGCCCCAGCTCGAAATCAGAAAACCTCCGATAGAAGGTCCAGAAATTAGTCCCCCGCTCACGACCATTGCAAGGGTTCCAAGTGCTTTTCCTAATTCATTTTTTGGAAAGCTACTTGTAATGATTGCAGGTCCATTGGTCATTAATGTTGCAGCTCCAACCCCTTGTAAGATTCGATTAATAATTAAGAATGTGAGGGTTTCACTAAAAGCACAAAAAACTGAACTGATCGTGAAAAGACAAAATCCTAAAATAAAAAAACGTTTTCTTCCATATAAGTCTGAAAGTTTACCCATGGGTAGTAAAAGGCAGGTGATGATTAAAAAATAGGAAATAGTCACCCATTTTGTTTTTTCTAGGTCAGTTTCGAGCGACCGGGTGATCGCTGGAAGTCCAATATTGAGGACACTCGAATCTAAGGTAGCCATAAATGTGCCGCAGGCGACTGCCGAAAGAGCCCACCATTTTTGTCTCATCGGTCTAGTCTAACATGTTAATGTAAGACGATGAAAGCTTGGATCGTCGAAAAACATGGAGCAATCAGTGATACAAAATCTTTGATTTTAAAAGAGAAAGAAGAACCTGTCCTTCAGCAAGGAAAGGCGCTTGTTGAAGTTCATTACTGTAGTTTAAATCACCTTGATTTGTGGGTTCGAAAGGGAGTACCAGGGCACTCTTTTCCATTGCCTTTAATTCCTGGTTGCGATGTTTCAGGTCGAATTACAGCAGTTGACTCAAAAGAGTGGAGTGTTGGAGATGCTGTTGTGATTCAGCCAGTCATTTTTTGTGGAAAATGTAGGAATTGTAAAAAAAAATGGATTTCAGCATGTGAAAATTTTGGACTTTTTGGTGAAACCGTCGATGGGGGATTGACACAAAAAATTCTGGTCGATCTAAAGCAATTAGTTAAAATCCCTGATTCTGTTTCGTTAGAACAAGCAGCTTGCCTTCCCGTTGCGTATATGACGGCTTATCAGATGCTTCATAGAAGAGCTCAAATACAAAAAGGGGATTTAATCTTAGTACAAGCAGGAGGAAGTGGCGTTTCAGTTGCGTGTATTCAGATCGCAAAGTCAATTGGAGCGAAGGTGATTGCTACGGTTGGTTCACCTGAAAAAGCAAAGTTATTAGAGTCTCTGGGAGTGGATGAAGTTATTTTATATAGAA
>PBMP01000062.1 GCA_002722705.1 Pseudobdellovibrionaceae bacterium
GTCTGATACATTGTAAATCTGTGCGGGTAATCCTCAATTTCGCAGGGCGTGTTATCCAGAACCGCCTCACCCAGCACAGCCGCTGCTGCCACAACCGCTGGAATCATCGCTTCGCACGCTGCGGGAAAGTCTTCCCGCGTGCTCCCACGCCCCGGCTTCGCCGGGGCTTTATACCCTTTTTTCCCCCGCCGGCTTCGCCGGCGCCCATAACCTCTTCCGCCGCCTGCGGCCCATAACCTGCGCGACGGCCCCCTCTGCGCGCCCCGCTTTTTTCGCGACGGCCCCAGGGGCCTCTCACAGCGCTATACCCCCCCCCACGCCCTTGAACCCGCTTTCCTTTTCAAAATTTTTATTTTTTTACCTCGCGCCCGCCCGCGCGGGCTTTATTCCCCCCCATCGTTAAAATGTTGGCGCGGTCGAGCCTGGGGATGCACTATTGGTCGACCCCGTTGTGCTGGTGCGCGCTGTGCGCGCGGCCGGTTGGATTCAATTTCATTTCTCAAGGCCAGGAACCCTCCCTCCTCGGCGGGCACGCCTAGCCTGTGTGCCCTGTGTTCCTCTACAGTGAGCAGATAATTGAGCAAGTTCAATTTCGCGTCCCGTTCGGTACGAGCCTTGAACTGTGCCAGCTTCCGATTGTACTCTTCGCCTTGTACGGGCCCGCCAAAGATGAGGACGCCGTCTCTTACACCAAACACGTCGTCAAAAGCGGCGTCGACCGTAGCCATCTCCCGAGGCAAACGGAGCCCTTTCAGGTTTTCGTTGTCGTCGAATACGTGCATTCCAATCTTCTCCAAGTTCCCCCAGTGCACCCTTTCCAAGCGGCACCCCCTGAAGCCGTCATCGCCGATCTCGGTAACGTTTTCCGCATTCCGTATGTGCGCGAGTTTGGTGCACCCCTTGAATGCGCGTGCTTCGACGACGGTACCCGCCTGAGTAAACGTCACGACGGCGATGTTGCCGCAGTTCTCGAAAAGCCCCTCTGGCACCCTGTTCCCCTCGATAACGACGGTCGAACCCTGTGGAAATGGATTTGTGCCGCGCGCAAAAGGCTGGGTCCTTCCCTCCAGGATCCTGAACCTGGTCACGTCCTTGATTTTCGCCGGCGAGAGGTCGGTAAAGTCTGCGACCCGTATTTCTTTGGCAATCGAGCAGGTTGGGTAGTCGTTAACACGACTAGTCAAAAATTCCGTGTTGATGTACTGCCCCTCCTGTGCCTCTTGGTTGCCCGGGGGTACCCGCACCAGGTTCTTGCACGCCTCTCCACCCTCTTCGACGACCTGCGCGTCGTTTTCGCCGTCGACCGTCTCTTCGTAGAATGTGACGTCGCCCCTTTTCGCGTCCGCCTTTGCTGATTTAACGCCTCTTCCCGGAAATTTTTCTTCTTCTCCCCCCCTCTTCCTGTTTGCATAAAGGTAGCCCAATCCCGCGGCGGTAGTGACAGCTGCCGTATTGCTCAGCAAATCTGGCCACACTGTCATAGCTGCATCACCAACTAATTTTACCAAATAGCCCCCAAACACCGCCATGCCCAGTCGTGCTCGATCCGCAGTACTCATGGCTCACGTCTTTTGGAGTGGGATGCGCGGGCGCTTTATATTCAGTCCCTTTCTTCGTTTCGACAGACGCAGCAGTCGCTCGTTGCGGCCTTGACGAACGCGAGTGCGCCGAGGTAAACAAAAATCACGAGCGGCAGCATTACTACGATGTGTCGTTATGGCGGGCCGCGCGCGAAGCGCTCGGGAGAAAGAAATCGCCGGCGAAGCCGGCGTATAAAGTGCCAAAAGCAGTAGAGCAAAAGCGCGCGATGGCGACCGACTACGTCGCAAAATTGGAAACCCTGTTTGCTAAGGACCGCGAAAAAGCGAATAACCAAATTGAAGCCGGCGTCGTCGCCCATAAAACGGCCGCGCTCCGTCGTGACCGGTATGTCCTTGAGACAACAAAGGCGCTACTGTGCGACGGTGCCGCTCAATTGGACGACGTTGATGCGACACTCGAGAAGTTTGACAACCAAATCCTGTCGGTGACCGCGCGCGTAGCGCGCAAGGACGACATCTACCCCCAACCGCTGCTTCAATCGTTTACAAGCGCTCTAGAGAAAATCAGTGCCGAGTGTACCCGGGCCTCTAACGGTCCTTTGCCCCCCAAAGTCCAGAAGTGGTTGGACGAACCTGACTCGCAGCAACGCAAGGTTGTATTACGCTGGGCTGCCGGCACCAAGATGCCCAAAAACTTATTTCCCGAGCAGTACAAATTCCCAAACGGCTATAACGACGTCGAGGGATACTTTACAGTAAAGTACAAGTGGTTCGATGACTTTGACTATGTTGGGGTCTCCTACGACAAAGAGTACGACGAGGACGACGAGGACGACGAGGACGACGAGGACGGCTACGACAACGTCCCCGAAAATCCCGACTTGGTTACTGCTGGCATTGCCATTGCAGCCTTAAATGCCGCCGCAGAAAATACCTTTGCAGCCGAGGCCGACGCGCAGGCCAACGCTCACAAATCCGAGTTTGAGGAGATACTAGAGCAGTGGAATTCCGAGTTCACGGCCCAAAAACAAGCACGTGCCGACGCCTTACAGAGGCAGCAAGCGAAGCTGGCAGAAGCCCGAAACCGAGCTGCCGTTGAAGCGATTGAACAATGGACATCGGACAATATGGCCGCAACGGCCGCATTTGCAGAAACGCAACAGAGATTGGCCGACGCACGGGCGGCCGAGGCCGAGGCCGAGATTATTCGGTGGACCTCGGACATTATGGCCGAGGCTGCGGAGACTGCGGCAAAAATCGAGCAGTCGCAGCGCACATTGCGCGCAAAATGGTCAGCCGAGGCCGAGGCTGCAATACTTCAATGGACCTCTAACATTCGAGCCCGAACCGCGGCCGAGATTGAAAAAATAGCCGCCGCCGCGAGGAAAAGAAACGTTGAAGCCGAAAGCGCGATTGAACAGTGGACCTCTGACATTAGGGCCGAACAAGCAGCCAGAATTGATGCGTTTGCACGCGCCGAGCGAGCCAAAGCCGCCGCGCGTCAGGCGGAAGCCACTGAAACTTTTGGGAAATGGAGGGACGAATTTCTTAAAACAAAATCTGAAGAGATTGACGCCATTGCAAAGCGAACGCGGGCGGCGCTTGCCAAGCAAAAAGCAACTATTGAAGCCGCGTTTTCGCAATGGGCCAAGGACTATTATCAACCGCAAAGCGGCCTTATCGGAGAAGTCGCCAATCCTGTCAAAAGTGACATTGCCAGGTTTAAGGAACTTGTGCTAGAAAAGCTTGGTACGGATTTTGTCAGAGATTTTCCTGCTTTACTTGGTGTCGCGGCAGCGGCGTTCGCTGCACCTGGGATTGCGGCGGCGGCCCCAGCTGCCGGAGCTCTTGGTACTGCTGCTTCTGCCGCCGCTGGTGCTCTCGAATACGTGGCTTAGTCCTTCTCTGGGTCCAATAAAGCGATTGTCGAGTCGCCCCTCCCCCCCCTCGCCCTGCACACTGCGTAGGAGACGGCCAGTAGTACGACGCCGCCGATGCTGCCGCCGACGATGGCGCCGATTGCCTCTGCCGAGAGCCCCTTTCTCTCTTTGTCTTCTTCATCTGTGGTTGCCCTTGCGTCCTCTGGGCAGGCGTCGCAGCTGTATCCGATGAGCCTGGCGTACCCCCCGTCTGCGCACCTCCGTTGCTCCTGTTGGCTGAACGCGACGGTGCACTTTGCGCCGCAGTCTGTCCAGCCGTCTGCGCAGCCCGTTCCCACTGGACGGCACCCCCACGCGTCGCAGCACGGCTTGTCCGCTGTAGCGGCGTCGCATTGCGCCGTTGCCATCGCGAGGCACATTGTAACAATCATTCTCCTGTCGCAGACACCCGCAGCGCGCGGCCTTTATACTAGGTGAAACGCTGCCGCGTACCTGGCAATTTCCTTTGCTGCCGAGTCGGCGACAAACGCGACCGAGTTCTCGACCTTTGCGACGGCGTGCCATGCGCCTTTGTTTGCCCCTTGTGCGATGGCCAGGGCCCTATCAAACCTGAAGGTGCGCATGCACGCTGTGGCGAGGCGCATCTCGATCCTGGCCCTTCCCTCGTCGTCGAGCGAGCTGAACGATAGAGCGTGGTCGAGCAGCCCGACCGACCTTTCGTGTTCGCCCCTCCTGGATGCGAGCTCTGCGAGGTTCTCTGCCCCCGTCCAGGCGTACTCCGAGCCCGAGTGGCGCATGATGTGGGCGAACACGTCCTCTGCCTTTTTCGGGTTGCCGCAGTCGAACAGCTTCCCGCCGTAGCGGAGAAAAGCGACGAGCATGTCCTCTGACGCTGCGAGCGTCCCCCCCGTGGCCTCGTGGGCCTTGACCAAGCTCCTGAGCGCCTCCTTTTCGTTCTTGCTGTCGCCCTCGCGCCTGAGCACGTCTGCCATTGCGGCGTAGATCGGGATGCGTTCTGCCTCTGTGGATGCGAGCTTCCCCCACCTGCGGAGCATGACCCTGAGGAGCTCCCTGTTCGTGTACGGCCGTCCGCAGCGGTAGCAGTGGGTCCACTCTGCCGTTGACCCGTTTACCCTCATCCGTTGCGTCGCAAAGTCGGCGAGCCTGCCCGGGTCGAGCCTTTCACCGCACCCACACCCCCCGTCCATTTCAGGTTTAACATTTATGATACTCTTAAAAAACGGCTTCTTCACTAAGACTGGCCATTCCCCTAAAGACCTCCTTCCAGATGATTCGAAAATTCCTTACGTCTCCGCGGCTTGGGATTGCCCCCCCCCTTTTCTTGCCGCCGCGCCCCCTGCACTGGTCAAAGTAAAACCTGAGGGTGGCGTACTCTTCTCCCTTGAGCTCCTCCTTGTCGCTGTCGTCGACCGTTGCCCACCACTGCCCCACATTCCGGGCAGAGCAAAAGCGAATTTTACTCACGTCGAGCGTTCCGTAGGCTGCGCCGACCCCCCCTCCCCCCCTTTCGGTAAAGACGGTGCGAAAAAAGGCGACGGCGACCGGGGTGTCCACTTGCTTGAACTCGGCGCCGCCCGGTCCCACCTTAGCAATGCCGTAATCGGCGGTCTTAAAGACGTAACTCGTTCTTGACTTCTCAAACGTGATTCTCAGCGCCTGCTTATTGTCAACCATTGCAAACCTGACAGCCCCCTTGTTGAATATCTGGCACGGTTCGGCTGTTCTTCCTCCTCTCAATGCACTCGAAATGGTACCAAACAACCCTGGCCCTGTCGCTGGCCCTGTCGCTGGCGCTGGCGCTGGCGCTGCCTCGTCTTCTTCTTCGGCAATTAGGTACGCCGCGGCAGCCAAAAGCGTCTCGTCATCTGCACCTGCCTCTGGCGCGTTTCTTCTTGGAAACCCCACCTTCTCGAGTTCACTGACAAGCGAGCTATCACGAGCATAGAAATTCACGCGGCCGTCCTCGATAGCTTTGGCAAACGCAATATACTCGGGCGTTGATGATTGTCGTGAAAACATTTCAATGGCTTGCCTTACAGCCTCTGCTGTTACCTTGGCGCACTCCTCGTCGGTTGTCCCTTCTCCACGAAACACTCCCGTCGAAATTGCAGAGAGACGTAGCGTAAGGTTGGGTTGCTTGACAAGTTCGGAAGCAAACCGCCGAAACACGTTGATGTACGCCGTTCTTAAAGGAATGCCTTTACGAAAGTTGATGGGTTTCGGCCCGATGACGTGGATGACTTTCATCTCTTGCCTTTCCCCATACTCGTGATAGACGGCCGCTTTCACGTTTTCGCCCAATGCACGCAAAACTTCGTCCTCTACTCTTGTCATCTCGAGTTTGTCGTAGATTTGCTTCGACAATCCTCCTGCTTGAGAAGGCGCTCCCTCCTTTAGCATTGAACCTGCGGGATCAACAATGACGTCGTTTTCAGACCAACCCTCCAGAATATCAGCTTCATAGACGCCAATACCTTCGGTTTGCTCCGGTTTTGGCTCTGGTTTAGGCGCTGTTTCTTCGAACGTGTCGGCTGCATAAGCCTCCTCTGGGGACAGTTCCGGGTCGGCTTCTTCATTGGCCGCCACTCCGTTAACATTTGGAAACAGAGAATTAAACGCATTTAGTGCTGCTCCTGCCTGTGAGTCTCCGTCGTCTTCATCGCCGGCAAACTGCCTATACATAGCGTCTATTGCACTTTGAGCGGTTGCAGCAAACAGGTCTGCCGACTTGCGATCGACCTCAACCTTAACGATGTCGACAACTTTCCGTACCCACGTAGCATAGTTGTCGGGATTTTGGTTACGTTGATAGATATCTTCCAGGTCGTCCAGTTCTTCAAAACTCGCACGTAATTCCGCCGTTGCAAAGGTTCCAGGTCGCAGGTATTTGATTGTTTCTTTAATTCTTTGGTCAAACAACTGCAGACCAGCGATAATGTTCTTCTCAAGCTCCTCGTTTACCTTATGCATAGCCTCCCTCATTCCTGGAATTGATTCAGCTTGGGCGTCTTCCCCCCCAGCAAAAACAGACTCGTCCTCAGACACCTCTCGGCCAGCGTCTCCAGCGGACACAAGTTTTCCTCCAAAATCGTCTTGAACCCTGACTTGACTTTTCCGTATATTCTTCCAAACCAACCTCCCATTCTCTTTTTTCAGCTCTTTGGACGCAACCTCAAAGAAGGTGTCCTTTTCGTCGTTGATGTCAACCTCCCCCATATTTTCAAGCAGCTGCGCTGCAAAGATGGTTAGCAGTTGAACAAAAATGATATGCTGCTCTGTGACATTTGAATTGTTGTCTCCCCTGTATGCTTGGGCTGCTGCAGCATCACAGATTGCCGTTTTTACTTTCTCGGCTTCTTCAAAAAAGGTGCGACCTTGCGGTGCGTAAACTGCCGAAGATGAGAATAACTCTGTTGCCCAGTCGTTTGCAACGTCGTCGAGCTTTTCTTTGAACTCATCACTGGACTTCTCTTTGAGAATATCAAAATTAGCACAAAACGCGTCTTTGCCGATTCCTTGACGAAATTTTCCGATTTTCTTAGCATCAACCTTTGTATCCCGGTGCTCCATTGTGCGAGTATAAAGATCAAACCGTAGACGCGTTTATAGCATGTGTCAGACGTCGACACACGGCCGGGTTGCCGGGTCCACAACGGCGCAGTGTGAGCAAGGCGACGTTGCCCTTCTGGACGGGTGCCCCCAGTCGGCCGAGTTTGTTCGCCACCAAAACGGCAAGGCGGTACGGGAAGCGCTTTCGCGGGGCAACCATGTCTACGTGCACACCAGCCAGGGCGCCGGCATCTCCGACGGCACCAACTCTATTGCGGTGTACAAGGATGAGGATAACGGAGTTCTCGCCGATTTCGGCCTTGTCCTCGACGGCGAGAAAATGTCCTTTAAAGGAAACGACGACGAGGCTCGGCTGCTGGCCAACGTCGACCACGTCCTCAGCGCCAACGGCAGTCTTGTGACCCGGTTCCCGTTCTTCCAGCCGCCTGCCATCACCGACTACCCCTCGACGCTGCCGTAAAGTGGGCCAGAAAGAGGTTGAGCAAGGTGGTGTCCGGGTTTGCGTCGGTGTACGAGACCATGGCGACCCTGAGCATGTCGTTGCGTTCGATTTGCTCGTGCTTCTTATCTCGTGGCAAGCACATAAAGCGCCTGATTGGCTGGAGCACCTTTGGGTCCGCCCTCCCCCCCATCTCTTTCACGAGCCGTGCGACGAGTTGTTTCTGCGGCGTGCACGCTAGCCACGGTCTGAAGTCGTCGCCCTCGTCGAGGATCCAAGCGACCCCCCTTTTCGACCTGTGGAGAAACGCCAGGGCCACCTGCGCGAGGCCGGATTTTGGGTGTGGCACCAGCCTTTTGAACGCCTCTTCGCGAAACAGCTCGGCGTAGTTGTCTGCTTCGGTGTCTTTAGGCTTGGCAGCGACGTTTCTCCGCCTGTACTGTTTGACCTCGTGGTCCGTGGGCCGGCTGTACTTGGTGCTCCCGACGAAAACAAGGTCCTGACCCGCCTTGTAATAGAATCTGTCGAGCGCGGACGGCTCGAGTGGGAGGTCCCCCTCTGTGCGCTGGCGCGTTGCCAGTTTTCTGTCGGCGAGGATGAACGGGCAGAGCCACTTTGGCAGCTTTTCCCCGGTGGCGTCGGTGCCCTCGAGACTAAAACGCTCGCCCACCACATTCTGGCGCACTTTTGGGCCATAGTAAAACTTGAAGTCTTCTCTTGACATAACACCTTTTGGCCGTTAAAAGGCCATATACGGCGGCCGATGTGCGAGCGTCTGCCGCGGGAGCTTGCCGAAAAAGTGCTGTGCGACCTCTTTGACGGCGAGGGCGAGAGTGGGCCCAACTTTTCCGTTGCGCGGGCCCAGCTTCGTCTCTTCCCCGACGGCGCCGCTTTCGCTCTGCGGGCCTTTGGCCGCTTTGGCCTGCGCCTGCTCGCGCTCACCGACGCTGCGGCGCTGGTGCACCCTACTGGCGTGCTGTCGATTGCGTCCTGCGGCGCCGATCTCTTTGTTCTCCGGCTCGACGGTTCCGAGCTGTGCGTTGAGCGCGTTGGCGGCGGCTTCCGGGTCGTTTTCGCCGATGCCGTGTACCCCTTTGCGTCCGAGCCGCCTGCGTCGCGGCTTGCTGTGGCGGCAATGGCGGATGGGCAGTACCGGATCGAGTGTGCTATCGGGCGTCAGCGGTTCCGGGTGCACGGCGGCAAGGTGACTGTGTCCTCGGTGCTGCCCAAGCTCAAGGGCCGGCGGATCCGGTCGCTTCGGACGCTCGGCTGCCCCCACAAGCCGAACAGCGGCAAGAACATCCTGGTGCCGACCTTTCCTGCCGGCGAGGCGGCGTACCCGTACTTTGTCTTTGCGAACGACCAGAGGTGGGGCAAGGTGAAAGCGGAGGTGGCCGCGAGTGCGACGTCTTTAACCATCGATTACACCGACCTGTGGGCCCGGGCCTTTTACACCTTCAACCTTGACGGCAGCCCCCTCCCCCAGATGATGTGGAACTGCCAGAGCCACTGCTGGCGCCCCCACTCAAAGTGCCGGCGGTCGTTCCTCTTTATCGACCTGGGCAATGACGTTGGCCGGTTTGGGGGCGGCGATAACTGGCGGGTGCTCCGTGGGGCGCGGCTGTACAACTTTCTCTTTATGACGATCGCCTTGGGCTCCGAAACCGTGTCCGGGGTGGTGTGCCTGCCCCCCAGCGGCTTCTTCATGCACGTCCAGCGGGTGGTGCCGTACGACCGTGGGCACGTGATGCTGCTCTGTTCCGTGACGTGCTGCGGCGCCGACCCGGACGCGAGGCCGGAAAAAAAGCGGTGGACGGTGCTGTGCCGGCTGCAGCCGCTAATGCGCGGCCTGACCTTCCCGAAGCTCGAGGAGCTGTGCTCTGGCCCCGAGGTGCTCGAGGATGCGCTGCACGCGCTCATGCTCAAGTGCGGCTATTCTGCGACGCCGATCCTGACGGTTCCCGGCCACTTCCGGGGCCACGTCGCGACGGCGTCCGGCTCGGCGACCATGTTCGGCGGCAGCCTTTTGGCCTCAGGGCGCGGGGAAGAGTACGCGTAGAGCAATGAGGATGACGCCTGTCCCAAGCACGCCCGCGACGACGCCGATGGTGACTGCGGTGTCGGCCTCTGTAAACTCGTTGACGAACGTGCGGGTGGTGGTAGTCGGGGAAGTCCCCGGGGTGGAGGTGGCGGTGGTCTCGTTTGGCGCGTTGACGAGCACAACCCCATCTGGCTGCGTTTCGGGGCACGGTTGTATGAACCCCCTCGCCGTGTCAACCACCAAATCGTGGCCCTCGACCTCGAGGCTGGTCGACAAAATGTTTGCGTCCGGCACCTCCGACCTCTCAAAGACCGGGTAGATCCACCGCGGCTCGTCCGTCCCGCACAGGCGCTGGTCAATGCCGTACGCGGCCTTTTCCACCCCAACCGGCGCCAGCGAAGCCACGGTCTTGGTGGTGGTAGTGGTCGTGATTGTCTGCGGGCACGTAAGCTTGCTGTCATCGGACCGGGCGCCGAGGACGGGAATGCTCTGCCCCTCTCTTAACTCACGAACGCCGATTTCGGCAACGTCAGTGTTATAGAAATAGTTATCGCCGTACCCCAAGTCAACATAGTTGGGGCATTTTGCGATTGGCCCATTTGGCTGCAATGGTTCGGCGTTTGCGACGCGTATTGGCCGCCGACGCAACGATGCGGAGCTGTACAGGAGGCAGCTGTCGAGCCTGCCGTACCAGACAAACGCGGCGTCGTTTCGCGCGCCGGCCTCGTAGATGCACTGCTGGAGCGTCCTGCCGCGCCGGGTCACGTTGTCGAACCTGTCGGCGTCACAGAACGAAAAGCCGTAGTAGAGGTCGAATGCGCCCGGGAGGTCGTCGTCAGGCGTGACCCGCGTTGCCGGGAGCGTGTCGCGGTGGAGGGCGTCGCTGTCAAACGCCTTCTCCCGCTTGACGTTGGCGGCGAGGTGCTCGACAAGCGCAGCGTCCTTTTCCGTTTGATCGGTATTAATCTGCTCTGCGTTAATTGTCCACTCCCAGAACGTGCTGTACGGCTTGTAATAGGCGGCAAAGACGTAGTCTGGCTGCGGCTGGAACCACGTGAATGGCGAGGGCCGATCTGCCGGATTTGTGAAGGTAAAGTAGAGCTTGCAGGTCTGTTTGTTGAACGAGTAGGCGATGCAGTCGTGCCATGCGGTGCAAAAGTCCCTGCACCCCGTGTGCGCCGATAGGGCCGCGTCGGCGTACGAATATGAAAGCAGGTTTTCCGGGACCGCTACCGGCCTGTAGCGGTAGTAGACGCCGCACGCCGCCCGTGTCATCCCGACCGGGTACATGACGGCCATTTCAAAGACGTACTGGTCAAAGGGTTCAAACGCGACGTAGATTGGCGCGCGCTGGTCGAGGTAGTCGACGTTTGTGAAAATGTAGCCGGAGTTGACGGCGTTAACGTAATTGCCCGGGTACGTGTTATTTTCGTCGTAATCCTTTACAAAGCTTTTGGTCGCAAAGTCGTAGATTTTGATGCGCGCAACATCGCCTTCGGCCGCGTGCACCGAGTACTTCCACGTGTTGCCGTCTTCTTGTGCGTTGTAGAACATTGCGTTGTTGAGTCTGACCTGTACGCTGTTGATGTCTGTGTCGTAGGCCATTCGTGCGGGCCACGCCTTTGTGAACGCCCACGAAAAGCCAGAGTTTTCCCGGTTAAACATGTGCGCCCCCCCCTTGCCGACGATGGTAAAGTAGAGCATTGCGTCGCGAGGCGTGATGGGGTTTTCAACCCCGGGGTCTGGTGTCGGCGAAGTGGTTGGCATTGTCGTCGACGAGACGGTTTCACCTTTGACGTACGCGAGGCATTCTTGCGCGTCTGTGACAGCATTCGTGCAGATTGCCTCCGGCTCCTCCGTTGCCATCAAATTAAACCCCACCTGGCCACGTTGGTGGCAGTAACTGTTCAGCGGGGTCTTTGTGCTCGACCCCCTTCCCCTGTCCCTGCGGAGGCAATAGTCCCTTTTCCCCGGGCGGTACTTGCATCCGTTTTGGTTCCAGGCTAGAACAAATTCTTGGCCCTCAATCGAGTATGTCGTTGCCGTCCGGTCAACGTCGTAGAGGTCCTCGTCCCTGGCCCAGCCGTAGATTTGGTTGGTAGTGTCGTACGTCCTGGGTACAACGAGCACGTCCGCAGCGAATAAATTTTGCGGCCCCTCGGTGTCGCCCGTTCCGTCCGTCTGCAGCAGCGAGTTGTAATGGGTCATGGCTACGTCGTCTTCGTTCGGGTTTGCAACATTGCCGTCGTACTTTTCGCACCGGGTTGCCCGGTAAGGGTGGTTGAGTCCGTACGACAGCGTGTTAAAATAGCCACACTTTCCCCTAAGTGTTGCGTAGTGTACGCGGCTCGGCCATTCGATTATCTCTCCCATGTCGACACCCGTGGGGCAGCAGTAGGACGCCTGCCACCTGCAGAGATACGGCGGCACGAGGCTGTCGCTCTTCTGGTAACCCTCACTGGGATAATAGTTGTTGATTGGTGTGGCCTCTGCGTACCAGATCTGCTGAAAATCTGGGCGGTAAAAGATGGTAGCGTCCGCCGGGTACGCGGTTTCGGGCTTGTCACGGTCATACGCCTTTGTGGGCGAGTAGTCCTCCCGTGTTGCGCAGCTGACAAAGTCCCACAAAAGCGCAAAATTGGCCGTTCTCTTGAGGTATTCGCCCGCGTGGTTCCAGTCGGCGACTTTGGACGGTTCCTTGAACATGTACTGCCTTTGGACCGAATTGAAAGACTCGTAGATGCCACCGAACTGCGGCATCAAGTGTTTCTGCAGCGGCGAGTCGAGGTACGGTATTCCGTCGGCCTTGAATAGCGGGGGCATCAAGCCGAACGGCGTCCAGCCCTTTGTCATGTCGGTCGGCACCATGCCGCTGAGGAGGTACGCCGGCCTTTCATCCTCTGGGTCGAGCGTCTCGACCTCCTTGTAGCCTTCCCTGGCGACGAAGATGTTGTCCCCGAAAATGTCGACGCATTTTTCGCCCTCGACGTTCGAAACGCCAACGGCATACATCGTGCACTTTGCAAATTCGCCATCTTTGATGTACGCGACTTTGTCCGGGTTTCTTGCGGTGTAGAGCGAGCAGAGCATGCACGCCTGGGCCTTGGCGCGTGTGTCAAACGCCCGCACCGGCAACGTCGACTCGTCAAAATCGGCGTCGGGCACAATCTGCCCGTACCTGTTGACGAGCATGTCATCGAAAAAGTCGTGTCCACCATGGACCACGTCGTTGTATCGGTTTGGGTAGTGCCTGTCGACGTCAATGTCGCCGTTTTCTGTGTTGATCAGGCACTGAATTGTGATTTGTTCCGACGTCACTGACTCTTCGGCCACCGCGTGGGGCGAAATTGTGGCGCAGGCGCCGTTGATGTAGACCCAATTTCGCAAGTCATCGCCCGACGTTTCCCCGCTGACGCATTGGTGGGCGTAGCACTTTGATTTTACTGCATCCTGGCACATGCTGTCGTCCGTGCAGGCGGCGTTGCCCGTGGCGTTTTCGGACGTTGCGCGCGTCTGTCGCCCCCAGAGCATGATCGGGTCGTCTTTGGCGTCGCATTTCGCCGGCATCGAGATTCCGTCTTGCGCGTAATTTGACTGGCACGTCCATGTGTTCTCGCCGTTCGCCGTGGCGCAGAGGGCCTCCAGCGGGCAGAGTGCCGGGTGCGCGAACGTCTTTTCTCCCTCCATGCAGCTTACGGCTCGGGTGTTGTTTATTTTTCCCGCGCTGTCGGGAGGGCACATTTCAGCCGCTGCCCTGGATGTTGAGGCTGACATCCCCCACGCTAGGGCGGTCATTATTGAGGTACATGCCGTGCCCCCCCGCGTACCGCCCGTCCTGGCCATGTTCGGCCCTCTGCAGCTGGATGCCGTAGCCCGCAAACGCGTCTGGGCAGCAGCGGGCCTCTGCCTTTCTGGCCCAGAGGAGGCAGTCGACGATGCCGTAGATGAGGCAGACGGTGGCCTGGATCGGCCAGAGCCCCGCGTAATACCTGGCCTCCTGCTCGTCGCATATAGTGTCCGGGGTGTTTGGGCAAAAGTCGTCGTAGAGCAGCCCCGCGAGCGCGAGCAAGAGGCAGGCGAACGAGGCGTAGATGATGTACACGGCGATGCGTTCGTCCTCGCGGTCGTTCCTGGGCACGATGAACGCGAGGTAGTCCTGGAGAAAGTAGTAGACGGTCATTGCGTAGAGCCAGTACATGACCGAGTTCCGGTCGGCCTGTTCCCAGAAAATCCCGAGGAGCACGCAGTTGAGGACAAAGACGGCGAGGTTGACGGGGTAAAAGTACTTCCAGCCCCACCCCCCCGCCTGGGCCTCAAACTGGTACTTGTGCCGTTTCGAGCTGGTGGCGAGGATGCGGAACTCGAGTGCAAAGCGGCAGAGTAAAAGGAGGAGGACGGCCCATGCCCACAACGAGACCATTGTGCGTTGGGTGCCGTCGGCGATCCAATCTTATAGAAGGCCCAGGAAATCGACAGTCTGGTGCCGGACGAGCATCGCGTTGTAGCCGTCGACCGGTTCGGGCCGTTTAAAGTCTTCGACGATGATGGCCTTGATCAGCCGCTGGGCGCCGCTTTGGAACTGTTGGGGCACCGCTTTCAGAAACGTGTGGGCCCTGTACGTCATCGACTCCCGCAGTTTGTCGACGCACTGCCGGAAGTTGCTACATCTTACGTCCTGCCGCAGCTTGGTGTGCGCCTCCAAATTAAACTTGACGGGCTCCCACACCGTTCCGTCTGTTCTGTCCAACAAAAGGTCGGCGGCGGCCCAGGCTGCCTGGTTGGCGTTCCTGTACCAGCGGCTCGACAGCCGTATTTGCCGGCCGTCCCCCTTGGGCACTTCTGTTTCGACCACCCTTGGTGTTGGCGACTCGAGGATGAGCATGATGGCGCCACGTTTTTCGTTTCGGAGGACGGCGCGGATGGTGCCTGTCCGGAAAACGCCGACCGGTTTTGTGCCGGTGAGCAGGCGGACGGCGTCTGCGACCTCCTGTCCCGGTTCCTCCTTTACGCGCAGCTGGATTAACTTTGGTAATTGCGGTGGCACGACCCACGACTGGCATTTCCGCCATTTTCCCGGTCCCAGTTCCTGCAGAAGCTTGAGGTACTGCTCTTTTGTGCAGAAGAGGAGGGTATCGGGTGCAAGTTTGCCGATCTCGAGCTTTGTGTCCGGTATAAACCTTTCAAATTCAAAGGTGCTCTCATCGGAGAGCGAGGCTGTGAGCGTGGCCGCAACCGACAGCGCAACCGAGCCTTTCCTGAGCGGCTCGGCAATGGCGCACGTGTAGAGATGGAGCAGGTTGGGAAACAGCGTCTGCTGCAGCCTAACGCACGACCACCGCCACCATAGCTTCGACTGTTTTCCCGGCGCCGGCACGAAGATGAGTTCGTGATTGTCTGTGGCGGATTTGGCTTCGTAGTAGGTGTGGAGGAGCGCCTCCATCGATCACTCGAGTTCGGTGATGCTGACGGCAAAGAGGATAAATAGGATGGGGACGAGCACGGCGAGAAGAACACTGTTGTCCGACCTGTGCGGGGCGCGGCTGCCGCAGGTTCCCGGGAACACGTCCGCGCCGAATGTGCAGTCGCCGCCGCCACAGTCGCTCGAGTCGATGCAGGCGTCGTTTGCGGCGACTATGTCGCGGGTGCAGGCCATGAGCGTGGTCCCCGAGAGAAAAAGCCGCCCCGTCAGCTTGGCGGTCATGAGCTCCGAATCAGCCGGGAGGCCGAGCCTCGTGTGCGTGCCGTCGACCGTGTCCCAGTGCATGGCAAAAACTGGGTCGTCTCCGCCCCGGAACTCCCTGCGCCAGTTGGCGACGACGCGTTCTCGATCCGGGCTGCCGTGGAGGTTTCCGAACCCTGCCCAGTGAAGGAGTTCGTGGAGGGCGACGTAGAACTCGTCCTGCGGCGGGAGCGACTCGAGCAGGGTGATGTTGACGCTCGCGGCCCCGTTGTAGGCGTAAAACCCGACAATGTCATCCTCTATTTCCTGCACATAGAAAAGAGGGGGCAGCGTGCTGTCGTCAAACTCGAGGTAACCGCCGAGCAGGTTGACTGCGTCGACAGCCGGCGGCCTGGCGTTTGGCCACGAGTGTTTCGGCAGCGCGCCGTGGTTTCGGCCCTCTGCGTAAAACGCCGCCACCGAGGCGTTGGCCTTTGGCCTGGTCACACTGTGCCGTGAGGCGAGGGCCGCCGCAAAAAGAACTACGCGCATCGCCACCGCGGTATTCCCGCCGCGTCCGGCCTTTTATATCCGGCGTTTCATACGACGACGGCCGAGGCGAGGCAGAGGAATATGAGGACGTACAAGACCAGAAACACGAAAAACCCGCTGCCAATGTCGTTGTAGTAGTACTGGTGTGGGACGGCCGACTCGCCGTCTGCGCGATTTGCCGTGGCCTTTGCGCCCTGCTGCGCCCCAAGCTGCCAGAACGATGCGACCGAGCCGTCCTTTGGGCCCCAGAACCCCGAGCCGGCCGTGATGATGTAGTCGACCCGGCCGGTGCCCTGGAAGGTGGCGTCGCCGCGAAATATGTGCGGGTCGGCCTCGCTCTGGAGCAGCGGGAGGAGCCGGCTGTCGTTGTGGTACGTCAAGTGTACCACGGGCTGTAGTAAGCTGTTCTCCGACGCCGACTCGATCCTGACGCAAAAGTGGCGCGTGGCATTAGTCGAGTCGCCGAGCTGTTCGTGCTCGATGCCGTTTGAGGCCGCCAGGGCGACCCCGACGAGCAGCACGGCGGCGGGCACCATCTCTGCCTCTGGCGCGGTGCCCTCTTTATAACCCGGGATGGCGTTGATCTTTGCCAAACAGATCAGGCGGGGCGACGCCCACGTCTACGGCGAATGGTGTGGCTCTGACGGCGCCGCGACCGTGGCGGCCCCCGAGACCGACTTTACCGAGGCCATCGTGGCCGCGGACACAATCCTGTGCTGGGGCGGGGTCGACGGGGCCAACGTGGTGGACCTGCAGGCCGTATTCGAGAGCCGACACCCGTTCCCGGTCTCGCTGACGGCGTTTGGCCCATTCAAGAGCGCCGTGCACGTCGAGCGCCTCCGGGAGCTGTACCAGCGCCTCTTGCGCAAGGGCCGGCTCCGGTGGCAGACGCGCGGGGGCCAGAGCCGCCTGTGGTATGACCCCGTTTTTTACAAACTCGCGCAATGCGCTGAATGTAAATAGGTTATGGACTATAAAGCAAAAGTGGTGCCACACACCACGTGCGCGAGCAGCAATGGAGGTGGTCTTGACTCTTAATGATGGACGCGA
>PBMP01000063.1 GCA_002722705.1 Pseudobdellovibrionaceae bacterium
AATAAAAAATGTAAAAGAAATTTATTTTTCAAATGACATTGATGGAACCGATGAAACTTTCGCAAAAGCAACTGGAACTCCAGCAAACAACGGCGTTCATCCAGACTTTTTTTTAGATCTTATTTCTTCCCTCGGAAATGAATTTAGACTGAGAGTTGCAGATATTATGGAAGTTGCTCCTTTTTTAGGAACGACACCAGAGGAAACCAAACAAACGGTCAATCTTGCATGTGATTATTCAATCGCGTGTTTACAGGCGCAAATAAAAAATGGATGATCTTAAAAAAAAACTAACGACCGAACTCAATACTTGTACTTGGAGTTTTTTTAAACCCCACTATGAAAGAGATTCTCTTTTTTTGGTTGACCATCAACTCGATCTTGTTGAAGTCGCTTACTCCATTGCTACTAATAACGTTTTACAGGTCGAAACTTATCTTCAAAAAAGATTGATGAAAAAGCCGACTCAAGAAGAATTTGAAAACTATCTCAATGAAAATGAAGAACACCCGTTTCTCATTGTTCAACCCTTTGTTCTTGTTCATCAAAAGAAAAAATTACAAAGCTAATTGAATACCAATTCCAGGAATAATTTTATTCTGTCGCGAGCTCCACAGAGTAGGACGAATTTTTATCCGTTTCGCACTTTGTTTTTTTAACTCTTCAAATCGATCATTATGAGAGACCGGTGCAAACCAAACTTGAACCATTTCTACAAATCGAAAACCAGCAAAAGCGATAGCCCCTATAGTAATTAGTCCAAAATTTTGTTTCTCGGAATCTGATTTATTTACTGATTTTAAAATTGCACCTGGTATGCCGGCAACCACAAGACCAAGGCTTACCAATTCCCCAATCGTATAGATATAAGCAGAACTTGATTCGTAAGTTCCTTGAACCGCATGCCCAAGCCCAAAGCCAACAAAGGTTCCCAAGGCGCCTCCAATAATCCACTCAGTAGGCTCTACCAATCCCATTTTTAAAATACCCTGATCCTCTTTAGATAAAATAGACTGCGATGCTGATGCTGATGCTGAAAAACTAAAGAAAAAAAAGATGATAAAAATTGATTTCATTTACAAAGTCTAAAATGTTTTTTTTTAAAAATTAAATCATTTTTTACTCATCATCACATTTAGAATAATTAAGCGTTAGGCAACCACCCACTTTGATACGCGAAGTATCCCATTGCGATCAAAAAAAAGAATAAAACCACTGTTACATAAAGATAAATAATATAGGGATGAGTCCATACCGAACCTTTATACTCTGGTTCTACCTTTTTAACTTTCCATTCTTTTTGGTTCATAGATGAGACTCTATCAAATCTTTCAAAGATACGGTAGAAATCCTGTTATGACCTCAACAGAAATACGGAAAACACTCGCGCCTGAACTCGCGCAATATGTAAGTGACCAGAATTCAGAATCTTATACTGAGGAAGATCATGCTTCTTGGCGATACATTATGAAAGTTTCTCAGTTTTTTCTAAAAGACAAAGCACATGTAAAATATTTAAAAGGCTTAGAAGCAACAGGAATCTCAATAGAAAGAATTCCTCTCATTTCTGAAATGGACGAAAAGCTACAAAAATTTGGATGGCGAGCTGTACCCGTCAGTGGATTTATCCCTCCTGCGACGTTTATGGAGTTTCAAGCAACAGGAATTTTACCCATCGCTTGTGACATGCGTTCTTTTGACCATATTTCTTATACCCCGGCTCCAGATATTGTACATGAGGCATCAGGACACGCTCCTATACTAGCAGACCCAGACTATGCGGCTTTTTTAAAACGTGCAGGTGAAATCGCAAAAAAAGCAATTTATACACAAGAAGATATTGATGTTTATCATGCGATTAGACATCTTTCAGAAACAAAAGAAAACCCAAAATCAACTTCAGAGGAAATTAAAGCTTCTGAAAAAAAACTCGAAAAAACAATTTCACTTAATACAACCGTAAGTGAAGCGACTGAAGTTGCTCGATTATTTTGGTGGTCTGTTGAGTATGGACTTATTGGTGAACTTGAAGCTCCAAAAATTTATGGTGCAGGCTTACTTTCTTCCGTAGGAGAAAGCTATCGATGCCTTTCCAAAAAAGTAAAAAAACTTCCGTTTACCATGAAATGTACTCAAGTCACTTACGATATTACAAAGCCACAGCCTCAGCTTTTTGTTGCAAAAAGCTTTAAAGAGGTTGTTCGAGTTTTTAACGAATACGCTAAAACAATGGCATATAAAAAAGGCGGCGTTTACGCGCTAGAAAAAGCGAAACTCAGCCGTTTTGTAACCACTACGGTATTAGACTCAGGTATTCAAATCAGTGGTAAATTAGAAAATTTCAAAATTAAAAATAAAAAACCAATCTACATACAAATAAAAGGTCCAAGCCAACTTTGCTATGAAAATTTAGAAATTAAAAATCAAGGACCTCATTATCATCAGGAAGGTTTTGGATCTCCCCTCGGAATTTTGAAAGATTTAAAAATGAGTCCGGCAGATTTAACTGACAAACAACTTGATGCACTGGGTTTTCATAAAAACAAAAAAGGAAAACTTATCTTTGAATCTGGTGTCGCTATTGAAGGGGTTTTGAAGAAAACATTTGAAAAAGACGGAAAAAAATTAATTCTTACTTTTGATGAATGCAAGGTTACTTTTGAAGAGGAAGTTCTCTTTGATCCTTCATGGGGACCCTACGATATGGTTTGTGGTGAAAAAGTTATTTCATGTTTTGGAGGGGCAGCAGATCGCACTTCGTTTTTAAAGGCAACTGATGGTTTTATGACTCCAAAAACAAGTCATATTTCGAACTTTGACGAAAAAAAACAAGATATTTACAACGCTTTTAAAAAAATAAGAGAATGGAGACAGTCAAACCAGATAGAAATATCTCAAATTAAAACGCTTATCGAATCTATCAAAAAACCTACCTGGCTACTTCTTTTAGAAGCATGGGAACTTGTTCAAAAACGAGATCCGAATCATTCTTTTACAACAGAACTATACACATTACTCCAAAGTGAAATGAAGTACTCTGAACATAAAGAACTCATCCAACGTGGAATTCAAATGATACTTGAAAACAAAGGAGAGCAGTAATGAATTGGATAGCGATCGGCAGCATTAATGCTGGACTGAGTATCATCATGGGGGCATTTGGAGCGCATGCTTTAAAATCTATTCTTTCTGAAAACAGCCTCGAAGTTTTTCATACAGCCGCTCAATACCACGGGATGCATGCTCTCGGGTTAATTCTCATGGGGCTTTATTTTCTTTACACTCAAACTGAGTTCACTTACCCAGCAATTTTATTACTTATGGGAATTATTTTGTTTTCCGGAAGTCTCTATGCTCTTGCAATCACTGGAATTACCTGGCTTGGAGCGATCACACCTATAGGAGGAATCTCTTTTATTTTAGGCTGGATCAGCTTCTCCTATCTCGTTTGGAAAAACTCATGACCTCATCTACTCCTCTTCCAATCATTGCTCAAACTTCACTCCTTGTCACAAAAATTATTGATCGCATTACAGGAGATCGTAATGACTTCCCTCTCTTTGTTTGCTCTGCCATTGTAGAAGCACTCGAAATACAGTCCATTCGATCAAGCATTTCCTATGGACATGCAGCATGGATAGAACTCCTTGATTCAAACGAACCCATGTGGGCTGGTTGCTGGGGAGAACACAATCACTTTTGGGTTGTTACAGAATTTCAAGAAGTCATTGATCTTAATACGGCTGTTTCATACCGAAGAATCCCAAAAAATTCCGAACTAAAAGCAAAATATTCCTCACCTCTTTTGTGGTCTAGAGAAATTCCACAGTTTTATCGGTATGAACCTCAAGGCTACGCAGAGTTTGACCTCACTGAACCACGTGATCAAAAATGGTTTGAACAGATAAAACTCGAGTTAAAAGAGAAATTAAAAATTTATTCAAAAAAAGAGCTTGAACAATTTGAAAGAGATTCTCTCGTTTTTCCAAATGAAGCAATGATTTGTCCTGATCGAATGCTATTGGATGACACAAAAGAAAGTTTCAAACATTTTGATAGAGCTCTTTCAATTTACGGAATTCCTGAAAAACCTTTTTAAGCCGACTCTTTTTCTTCAACTGGCCCTTGTAATGCAATGACTGGATACTGCTCAAGTAATTTTAAATGAATGGGTGATTTTATATAAACAACTTTAGACTCAATCATTAGATCGTGCCAACACTGACGTTTTTGAGACCAAAAAATAGCCAAATAACCAAGCATAAAAGGCACAAAAGAAAAAACAGAAAATACAGATCGCATTACTGATTTAAAAAAACCTAAATGGTTGCCATTGAGATCTTGAACTTCAATTTTAAACAACCACTTTCCTACAGTGGAACCATAGTATCCCTGAAGAACCCCCACATTAATGATAAAGTACACGAAACTCCAAAATAAAATTCCAAAATAAAACCCCTGAGTCAATAAATTCAGAAAAATAGGACTATCAACAGGGGCTTCAGGATTGAGAGACAAAACGGTGATAAAACCCAACATCGCTCCTCCCACCTGAAAACAAAGGGCACCAAAGAGATCTACGACTTTTGCAATAAATCGATATTCAATAGAAGCATAAGAAGATTTAGACTTTCCCATCACCTCTCTATCGGCATTTTTTTGTCATTTCTTTACAAAAATTAACTCTTTGATAATGTTGGATTTTCTCCCCAAGGAGCTACCTTAAATAAAAGAAAGATCCCGATCAAAGCGATAAAAGTACAAAACAGATAAAACTGAGTCCACCCTAGTTGCTCAGCCAAATAGCCCGTCGGAGCTGAAAAGATCACCTGAGGAACCCCCATTAGGCTAGTCAGCAAAGCGTACTGGGTTGCTGTAAATTTTTTATTTGTCAGGCTTGCCATAAATGCCATAAATGCAGCTGATCCCATTCCCATTGCGGAGAACTCAAAAGTAATTACTCCCGTTAAAAGAGGAAGACTTTTTCCGACTTCAGCAAGTAAAGAAAATCCGGCCGTAGAAATCATTTGCAAAAATCCAAAAATCCAAAGAGCTTTGTTGATTCCAATCTTTACCATGACAGAACCACCGATTAAGGCACCACCAAAAAGCCCTACAAGACCAAATGTTTTAACAATTCCCACATATTCTGCTTTTGAAAAGCCAAGCCCCACAGTTTTACTCAGTAAAAAATTGGTCGTCATTTGAGATGCCATGGCATCTCCCAGTTTATAAAACAAAATAAAAGCCAAAATGGTAAAAGCACCTTTTCTTTTAAAATATTCTACAAAGGGTTCAACGACCGCTTCCCTTAAGGTTGTCGGTTGAGAATGAACCAAAGGTTCTTTTGTTTTTAACGAAATCAGCAGACAGATCAACATCGTTCCTGCCATCACCAAATAAGCTGCTTTCCAAGAAACTGCTCCAGCAATTAACAAAGCAATCGCACTTGAAAAGTAATTTGCGGCTCGATATCCATTCATATAAAGAGATGAACCCAGACCCAACTGTTGATCCGTTAATGTTTCTCTTCGGTAAGCATCAATAACGATATCTTGACTTGCACCAAAAAAAGAAACTAAGAAAGCAAAAAATGCAACCGTTACCAGGTGGTTTTGAGGGTCTGAAAAAGAAAGCAATACAAGAGTAAAGATGACCCCCAACTGAGATAGCACCAGCCAACTTCTTCGTCTTCCTAAAAATTGAAAAGGTGCATATCGATCCATTAAAGGTGCCCATAAAAATTTTAAGGTGTACGGAAGTCCAACAATCGCAAAAAGCCCAATAGAGCTTCGATCAACGTTCAAATCAGTTAACCAAGCACTCAAAGTTTGCCCCTTTAAGAGAAACGGAAGCCCTCCTGAAAACCCCATAAAGAAAGTGACGACCATTGTTTGATTAAATACAGATTCTTTGAAAGAGGACCATCGACTCATTGAGCAAGCGTATCAATTTTTATCAAAATATGCTAATCAGTTTCTATATGAAAGAGACCATACAACGCGCCCCTTTTTCTCCTGAACTTCTTGAAATAGGAAATTTTTTAAAAGATACGATTCTACCGATTTTGAACCAACCTCAATCCTACGGTTCCATTTATCTTGAGCGAAAAAAAACAAAAAGATATGGATGTGACTTTAAAAATCAAACGGCATCTGAAACAGATTCATTTGGTATCGTTCTTCGACTATACGACGGCGTTACCTTACACGAAAAAGCAACGAATGATTTTGATTCAAAGCTACTAGAAACTCTAGCACACCAACTCGTAGAGAATTCTAAAAAGAAATGGAAAGGTAAGATTCCTAGTTGGAAAGAACGTCTCACCACCGAGTTAGACCCTGAAATCCGTTCACAGATTCCATCAAACCCAAGTTCCGCTGATTTTGTACATTTTGGAATTCGCTATCAAAAAGATCCACTTCAAAGCTCCTCGAAAGACTATTTTTCACTTTTAGAACAGGTTCTTGATCGTACAAAAAAAATCTTAAAAAAAATTGAGTGGTCCTTAGATTCAATTAGCTACGCAACCGCACGAGGTACTTTTAGAATTGAAGAAACTCTTTACCTCGATTCTGAAGTGGCCCTCTCACAAACACTCTATCGAACATCTTTAGCTTTAACTTTGATGTCTGGAGCCCAGTCGGTTCGCATCCCCGTCGGTGGCCTCGGAGGAATGGAATGCTGGGAAATCTCAGATTCAACTATTGAGTCTCTTTTAAGAGATCTAAAAGATTTAACCGAGGCGGAAAGGCTCCAGCCCGGAAAGTATAAAGTAATTTTTTCCCCTTCGCTTTCAGGAGTCCTTGCTCACGAAGCATTTGGTCACTCTCAAGAAGGAGATACCTGCGCAAGACAGAGAAGTAAGGCTTGGGAACTTTATCAAGAAGGAACTCTCGCAGGAAACCAAGAAGCAACGATTCTCAATAACCCTGCTATTTATCAAAACGCAGACGAACCTTATGCTGCATGGGGAAGTTATTTTTTTGATGAAGAAGGCTGGTTTGCTCAAAAACACTTCTTGTTAAATAAGGGACGACTAGGAACTCCGATGACACATTTCACCTCATCAGAACAACTTTCGATTCCTCGTACTGCAAACGGAAAAAGAGAATCATGGTCTCATGGAATTTACACCCGACAAACAAACACTTATTTTTCTGAAGGAACGTTAACCTTAGATGAATTGATGGAAAAAATGGGTGATGGTTTTATTGCGACAGCTTGTGCTGGAGGAATGGAAGATCCCAAAGGAATGGGAATTCAGGTCGGTATAGGTTACCTAAGAGAAGTCAAAAACGGAAAGCCAACTTCTCGTGTTTTTGTTGGTCCTACGGGCGGTTTTTTACAAATGACAGGGGAAACTACAGAGGTTCTCCAGTCCATTCTTGGAAAGACAAAAATTGAAGCACATTTGAAAACCCCAGACACAGCAAGTCATCCATTTAATGAGGTTGGAGGATGTGGAAAGTATCACAAAGAATTTGTATACGCTGGATGTGGCGGACCATATTTACTCTTAGAAAATGTTTTATTAGGATAAAATATGAAAACTTTCTGGAACTTAAACGATCTAAAACAAGCTTTGAAAAAATCATCTGAAATTTCTTATTGGAAAATTGAGACTGATACTATTCACCGATATGAAACCTATCTCATGAAAGATTTTAAAACAAATGAAGTTTTTTCGGATCAAAAAAGAGAAGTTATTGAAAAAAAAATAAGAGTTTGGATTTTAATTTTCCTAAATGAAAACCAATGTGGAGAATTTTCTTCTGACTGGTCACTCTACAAAGATCTGAATTCTCAATTAGAAAATGCAATTGAAATTGCAAAAAATGCTAAGAAAAAAAAATGGATTCCTGAATTCAATTTACAAAAATCTACAAATCCACCCTACTCGTGTGATCCTGATATTAAATCAAATTTAACTTTAAATGCATCAGCCATTGAAAATGAAATTGTAAAAAAAATTAATGAAAAAAATCGAGAAAACTTTAACTCTTGTGAACTTTTCGTTTCTTACCATCAAAAAAAATTTATTTTTTCAAACGACAAGTCCTTTACGCACGACCAAAGTAGAATTTATTTTGATCTCGCCTATAGTAGTCAAAATAATAATAAATCTGATGAATTCAACTTAAGAAGATGGTTTGTTCATAAAGATCAAATAGATTTAAACTCTCTTTTTGATCATACCATTCATTGTGCACAGGCAATTGTTAAAGCAACTTTACCAAAAGCACACTCATATCCTGTCCTCTTTGACGAAGAAGTTCTTTGCACTTTATTTCACGACCTGATTACGCATCTCCAGTCTTCACAAAAATATGATCAACTTCCTTTCAAAGAAAAAGGTGAATTTTTAATTCCCGAGGCCAAAGGCGATTTAATTGATCTTTCAATAGATCCACACGACCCTTTTGGTGCCGATACTATCGGATTTTCTCAACAAGGATATCCTCAAAAACCTCAAATTTTTGTTGTCAAAAACCAAATTAAATCAAACATCACAGCAGAGCCATACTCACAATACCTTGATCACACTCTGACAACGACTCGAGGCACACTTACAGTTTCACCAGGTAAAAAAAGCAAAGCTGAACTCTTAAAACAATCCACCTCTGTTTTAGAGATTTTTCAACTGAGCGGGTTATTTACAGATGCCGCAACAGGAACTTTTTCCAGCGAAATTCGACTTGGATGCATTCATCACCCCGATGGGAGCAAACAATGGATCAAAGGTGGATCTATTTCTGGCTCTCTTTCTGAGAACCTGACCCGTGCTGAGTTTTCGTCAGAAACGGCTAGATTTTCAGAATTCACTTCGGAAAAACACACAGACGGAGGCCCAAGTCCTCTTTCTTATAACGGACCTCGTTATATTCTCTTTAACGAAGTCCCCGTCGCCTCTTCTCTTTAACTAAAACATACTAAAAAGATGTTTTTCATTCGGTTTCGAACAAAATAATGATAACTCATTGCATTATGAGATTTCTTTTTTTGGTAATTATCAAAGTTTCTCTATTTGATCATTTTTCTCTTTATGCAGAAGAATCTCATCTTTTTTCGATTCCTCAAACAGGACACCTTATTCAAGAAGTTCAGTCCCCTTATCGAATAGGAGTGGCGGAAAGAATTCACCCACAAGGTAAAAGTATTGATGTCGTTTGGTTTTTTGAAGAAGACAAGGCAATCAATGAACCTGAAACTCTAAGTACTACAAACCTTCAATTCCAATCCGTTGCTTTTGAGGAATACCTATCTCCTCTTCCACTCTCTCTAAATACGCTAAACTCTCCAAAAAAATGTCTCATAACCAAAGACACCCTCGTATGCATAGGAGATCAGATTATTTTCAACACATATCCTGGAGCTCCTGTTGTTAACAAAGACAGTGGGAAAATCTTGTTTATCACTGAGGATGGAGGTCTTTTTTTTAAAGATAATCACAACCAGCTCAAATTTTCACAAGAATGGGTTTCAAGTGATATTATCCAAAAACTGAGTCCTACAGACCTTGTTTCAATTCAAGGACAACCTGTTTTTTATAAAGAAGTTTCAAAAAACAAAAAAGGTAAGTTTCAAAAATATCTTTCTGATCCAAAAAAATGCATTCGATTTAAAAATGAAAATTTTTACAACGTTTTTTCTCAAGATGGAACACACGAAATTTGTGAAACAGATTTCGTTGAGTTTGATAATCATTTTTATATTCGAATCATTGGAATTAATGGAACACATGTTCACTTCAAATTCATCCCGACAAATTCTCCTTTAGATCAAAAGGCAATAAAAACTCATACAAGAAAAGTAGAAGACTTATTTATAAACAAAAGAACAATCACATCTATTCACAAAGGTTTAGATAAAAATTTTCATGAAAAAATTTCAGAAAAATTTAATCAAAAATTAAATGAGTATTTTGTAGAAGATTCAATAATATGGTCTAATTTTGATACTTTTCGCGTCAAACACAAAGACATTTGCTCAGAAAAATCTTTTTCATTTTCTGTTTTAGATAAAAAACAAACTGTTGAATCAATAAAAAATTACTCATTTCAACCAGAGGGGGGCTCAAACGAATTATCTGAAGAAGGCCTTTTTGATTTTTACACTGATGGATTCAACCTCGACTTTCAATTAGAAAGAAATGGGATCAATGAACCTACTTTTATTCGTTCAAAAGAAATCTTTGAAAACTCTTATAAAAATTTCGAAAAGCACATAAAATATGCATATGTCTCTTATATTAAAATTATTAAAAATTACCTTAAAAAATCACCTTTACTAAATAAAGACGAAAATTTTAAAAACCTGGAACAAGAAGACTTATCTGAAGTAGATCAACATCTATTTAATGCAAAATTTTCTTGTCTAGCAATTTTAGAAAATGAACTAAACTATACTCAAGATCAATCTCTTCGTACGATATTAGAATTTTTCTATAAAAAAGAAATGAAAAAACTAGACACGTTCATGAATAAAGAAATTGATCAAATCTCCCCAAAGCCAAAACGTAAACTCTATTTTGATTATTCTTTTATTCCATCAAACTCAAAAAGGCGTATTCAGTGAATTTTTTTTTAGTTATTCTATTTTTTATTCAAACAAACATAAGTCATGCAACGATTTTAGATAAAATCATAAAATGTGCTGATACTTTTAATACTCCAAACGGAAGTACAACAAGTCACTTGTTAGACCCAGAAATCGATTCTGATGTTTCCGAAATCGGAGAGATAAAAGAGCCTCTAATAGACCTAAACCCACCTCCCCCGATACATGCTTCACATGCGGTTATGGGAATCAAATCCTTTTCAACTCAACAAAGACGCCCATTACCACACCAAAATCGATATAATGGCGATTTGAGATGGAGTAAAAACGATTTATCCATCAGAGGAGTCAAAATTGCGAAATACTATTTCAACGGTCTTCAAAATGCTTTTTTTGATGAACTTCAGGAAAAATTTCTCAATGGTTTTGTAATGGCTCATCATCCAAATTTTTCACGAAAGGTAGTTGAAAAATTACAAGGAAGCGTACGAGTTTTTCCATTAAGTCCAGACCGCCCTGAAAATATTTTAAAAAGAGTTTCTTTTTTTGATTTTTTTGATGACCCTCTTGGGCTTTATCATCTCTTTACGTTTGATATTGAAGATGTTTTCGTAGTTGCTCGCCGCTCTAAAAGTAAATCAAAGATTGAGCACGAGACATTAACACATATGGGTCTTAAAGGTTCTGATACTTTCTATATTCAATTTTTATTAAAAGATTCAGAACAAGATGCTTACGCTATTCTGGAGCCCAATCCAATTTCACATCAACTCATTTCCTTTCAAATGACACTTTTTCTGCCTATTCATAAAGGACAAAATAAAAAAGAAATAAAATACGTTCGCTATACCTACATCAATGGACAAATTGCTCATAGAAAATCAAGAGGAGAAAATGTCCCTCTTATTGAAGAAATGAGTGAAACCGATTTAAAAAGGTATTTTAAAAAAAGATTTAAGTCTCAATGATGTGTTTCATCTGAAGACTGTGCTTGAGGACTTCCTTGAGCTACTTGAGGCATTTGAATTGCCTCAAAACCAAACTCCTGTTCTCCGGAAAAACCAACTCCTTCTCCTTGCCATTTAACAAATAACTTTTGTTCTCCAAAATGATGAATCGGAAAGGCTCCCATTCTTAAAACCGCTTTCATTCTTTTTCTGCTCGGAGGAAACGAAAGTTGTCCTTGGCCAATCTTTATTCGATTTCCCTCAGAGTCTAAAACCTCCATATCAAACGAGCCTTCTCTTTTTTGACCCGTATGATTTAAAAAAATCATTGAAATAACTAATGTTGGAATTTGAAAAGGAACCTGAGGAGCTCTCATTTCTTCTAAAACATCAAAAACAGAAAGACTACCCGTTTGCTGATCAACGGCAACGCCCAACGATAAACACGCAAATTCAAGTGTAACAGACATGCTCGGAACTCTATCTCAAGAACTCTGAAGCTTCTATGGAATTTTTATCCTTTTTTTCACTTCTTTTTTTTTTAAAAAATTCAGTCAAAATTTGAGAACATTCCTCTTGTGGCGAATACTCCACTTCAAATTGATAATTTAAACGCTGATCATCATGAAGATGATATCCAAGACTCAAAGCCCCCCCCTTTTCGTCTTTTGCTCCATAAATTACTTTTTTAATTCGGGCCTGTTGAAGAGCTCCCATACACATCGGACATGGCTCTAAAGTCGTAATCAACGTACATTCAGTCAACCTCCAGGTTTTTAATGTCCGTCCCGCTTTCTGAATCGCTTCAATTTCAGCATGAGAGCACGGATTAAATCGAGATTCTTTTTGATTTCTTCCTACCCCAATAACAATATCATTAAGTAAGACCAGTGCTCCGACTGGCACTTCTCCTTGATCAAACGCAAGCCGTGCGTGATACAATGCAGTGTCAAAATAAATTTTTGGATCAATTGACTCTTTCATAAGACCTCTTTACTGTATGGAGATGTTTTTGAACACCTTGTGGATACTTAGTGTTTTTTTAATCTCCTCTTGTTCTTCCATGGATGTACAAAAGCCTCATCTTACTCAGAGAGAAGAAACCTTTCGAATGCCGCGCCAGAAAGTTAGAACTTTATTTTATTTTAAAAAGAGTAAGGTTCCTAGTGGTTTTGAAGTGATTTTTAAATCTATTGAAAAAAATTATTATTTTAAAATCGATTCCGAGTTTTTAATTACATATCATTCCAAAACGAATATTTTATTTGACCCACCACAAATCAATGCGAAGATTCCTTTTAATAAAAAAGTCTTTGTAAAGATAAAATCAAAGATAAAAGGTCCAGTAATGATCGAAGGAAATGTCCATTATAACGAATGCAATCGAACGACTCATCAATGCATACCTATGGACTATCCTTTTTATTTCAAAGGTCAATTATGAAAAAGACCATTTTTATCACAGGCGTTTCAAGTGGCTTTGGAAAAGCAACACTTATTGAACTTGCCAAACAAGACCATTTTATTTTTGCTGGACTCCGTGGAGGAAAAGATCGATTTGAAAACTGTTATTCACAAGAACTTTCAAATGAACTTTTTAAATCTAAATACAAAGAAGGAAAAATTATACCCATTGATCTCCATTTAGAAGATCAACAAAGTATAAAAAATGCAATTTTACAGATTTCTGATTCAAATTTTCCCCCTCTAGAAGTATTGATCAACAATGCGGGGTACGGGAGCTTACGCCCAGTTGAGTGCCAAAGCTTTGAACTCATTAAAAATCAGACTCAAGTGAACTTCCTTGGACCATTTCAATTGATTTACGAATGCCTTCCTCTTTTAAGAAAGACTCATGGAAAAATCATTAACATCAGTAGCATTGCTGGTTTAACTACATTTCCATTTTATGGTCCTTATTCTGCTTCAAAACATGCACTTGATGCGATGACGGAATCATTGTTTTATGAACTCAAAAAATTTAACATCTCTGTTTCGTTAATAGAGCCAGGTGGATTCGCGACTGAATTTGTAAAAAAGTCAATGGACAATACGCAAATGACAGATCGATTATCTTTGTATGAATCTGAAATTTCTAAATTTGATGAAATGCTTGAATCAAAAAAAACTCATTTTTTTCTAGGAAAACCAGAAAAAATTACGAATTTAATTATAAAAATAATTTATAAAAAAAATACGAAACTTCGTTATTTAGTAGGAATCGATGCATGGTGCTTGTATTGTTTAAAAAAAGTATTACCCGATTCCTTGAGAACTTGGGGGGTGTATCATTTCTTTCAAAAAATGGTTTTTAGGAATTCTCTTCATCACACAAAGTCTTCACGCATATGATCTTTCATTACAAATGAAAGCAAGAAGTCGCCCCATAGGAGCTCTTCTCACTGCCGAACTAGGCGTCTCAAAAACCCTCTGGGGAGATGAAAACGATCAATGGAAATATGGTTACATGAGATCCGCTGTCCGTTTAGAAACGATCGGAGTCGTTCATCGAGGAGCAGTCGAACTTCAGCTTTATCCAATCTCCATTTTTGGTTTATCTTTGGGAGCACAAGGGAGTTATCGAACCTTTGCTCAGAGTTTTATCGATTGCCAATCCATTGCATGCCGAGGATTTTTAGGGAAACTTTTTTTAGAAAACCAAATCATCCTGGGTAAAGGTCCTGTTTTTTTCTGGAGTCGAATGCGATACAGCCACGTCAAACACCCTCATGACACGATCAAATTTATTGACGAGATTGGACCTATCATTGGAAACGCAGGTGGAGACCATCTTCTTGAATTTCATGAAATTCTTGGCGTCAAATTATCGCCGCAATGGTCAACAGGTCTCTATTATATGCATCAAAAAATGTTACAAAATTCAACGTATACCCAACACATCGTTGGGTTCGGACAATATCGTTGGGAAAAATGGAATTTTCTTTTAGGAACAGGAACTTATCGTTCATCCCTCCTCCCCATGGGACTAACTTTTATTTCACAAATTACCTATCGCATACATAATTCTGTAGCATTATTGTCAAGATAAGTGTATTAAGGTAGGAAAATCGCACCCATTGCGCTAAGCCTTCGGGTGCCGGTAAGCTGAAAGTATTGAATTTTATGAGGAAATGATTAGGAGCTTCATGAAGATCGGATGGATTTATAAAGCGATACAACTTGGATGGGTAATTGCATTTACCACATCTACACTTGCGTCGACAAAAAAAGTTTCACACGCCGATCACTCTTCTCAACGCTTTAAGTGGAATGCTGTTGTTGGCTCTGAGTTCCATGGTTTTCTAAGAACGTCTCAATATCGAGATAATTGGTACGGACAATTCGACCTCAGTTTAAAAACCCAATATGAGTGGGAAAAATGGGAATACCGATCTGAGATCAAAGGATATGTTCTTAATAAAGATGTCGTTAGTTCATTTACCCCTGACCTTCCGTACGGATTTATAGGAACTACAGAACGATTATCTAAGAAACACAGAATCCGTTTTGGTCGAAGCTCTAACTATTGGAGTGTCTCTGATACATTCTGGAATCAAGGCCTCTATGAAGGTCGGTTTACTTGGGATCCGCTCCAGTCACAAAACCAAGGTCATATTGGAATCCATTATCGATATCGAACGAAAAACTTTAGCTTAAGAGCAATGTTTTCACCCATTTCAATTCCAGAACGAGGAATGCCTGTGAAGAGTGAAAACGGAATCCTTGTTTCCCCAGGACCATGGTTTATTCAACCGGTAGACGGCACCATTCTGAATGGAAAATTTCTTCCCGCTTTTTACGACCTTCAATATCCATCAATTGCAGACACTCTGTTTCGACCGGGAGGAGCTATTAAAGCAAGCCTAGGGTCAAGAAATGGTTTTTGGGGTTCGACTACTTATGGATACTTACCTGTGAATCAAGTTGATTTAGCAGCACGCATTGAAGTTCCTCCTCAAGAAAATTATGTCCTTGCTGAAGTCCATCCTACTTTTCATTATCACCACCTTTTCACTGGAGAAGCAGGCTACCGCTGGAAAACCGGTGATCTATGGGTTTCTGGGACACGTGAAATTCCGATAGAAACTCCTGTTCCTTCGCAATGGATTAGGACCCCTCTGAGAAACACCACACTCCTCTCGGCTGGAACACGAGTTCAATGGATGAGGGACCTCTCCATGGGAATGAGTTTTCTTTACGTAAATGAAGACCCATATGTCGTTCCTTTGACTGAACAAGATTTTAATCTTCAACTCCCAGGCAGACATCCTTATCTGAGAGCCTTTCACATCAAAGGAGCATGGAGTGCAGCCTCTAATCTTCAATTTAATGCCTCATGGCTATTTGATACTGAATATAGTAATGGAGTCGTCTCTTTAAATGCATTATGGAGTCCTCCAAATTTTAGGAAAGTCAACGTACAAGTAGGTACGGATCTCATCCGAGGCGAAACAAACTCGGGTTGGCTTGGACAAACACTTGGAAATGATCGATTCTATGGGAGGGTATCGTATGTTTTCTAAAACTCTGGGCATCCTCTCTCTTTGTGGCTCAGTCATTCTCTCCGGATGTGGTGTTCTTGGAGAAAAAGACGATAGCCTCGCTAAAAGAATTATAGAAAATGCGACGACAGACTGTTTAGGAGAGTTCAGTCAGCGTTTTGAAAACTACACCAAAGGAACAGTCGACCTTGAAAAATGGAAAGAAACAATTGAATGCACCACTCAATCTCTCCGTCTCTTCAACCGCTTCGTAGGCAAATCATCTCCTCAAGGCTTTACTGTCAGTGACATTCGTTTTTTTGCTGAAAACTTTCTCATTAAAGATAAGAAAATTACTGATGGACTGATTTCTGGGGTTTTTCAAGTAAAAGCTTCTGTTTTAGGTGGAGACGAGAGTCACTTTGGCGAACAAGAAATTGATCGAATCATAAAAATTTTAGAGGCAGCTCTTCCAGAAACCATTAAGCTTTACCCTCATATCGTTGAACTCAATAAATCAAAAACACTAGATGATTACGACGATAAACTGATCTTATTTAGAAACGCATTAGTTTCTTTTACTCAATCCGTTTCCACTACCTTAAAAGAACAAATCAATGGGGACACCGAAAGGCCCATGAAACTTGAAGAAGCCCAGCAGTTCGTAGATGAGTTAGAACGTCTTTTTGATTTTGAACTCAGTGCCGATACCGTTACGTTTATTGGTATTTTGAAAACTTTTCTCGTTGGTGGATCTTCAAAAGAAATTTCTGGAAAACAATGGGCACTGCTCATTGAAACTGGAGGTTCTCTTGGTGGTGACTTTTTAGCTTATGATCATGCAAACCCATTTAATTTATGGAGTGGAAATAAGTACCTCAGTTTTATTTTAAAACTTTTTGAACACGCCAAAACTGTACTTATCCAAAGTATGCAATGGCACGGTGGACTCTATCCTTTTGAGCTGATTGATGAAGTCGTTGACTCGGTACCTGGATCATGGATTTCTCTCGGAAGAGATGCGATTAAAGAAGTTTCTCGACCGATTATTAGAAAATTTTTAAAAGCAGGACCCAATGAAAAAGGCCTAAACTCATATGCTTTAGATGAACTCTATCGACTTGCGTCTCTTTATATTAGAGGAGCTGTACATTTAGAGAAAATTTTCTTCGCAGCAGGCGTTGAACCAGAACCTGAATCTAGCCTGAGTCCGAAAGATTTTATCGAAGCCGCAGTCGGATATAAATCCGAACTCAGAAACGCAGAAAGAGATCAAATTTCAAGACTCATTTACATCGCCGAAAATTTCAGGCCTCTTTATATGGGACAAGACGAGAAAATGAATTTTTCTCCTCTCTCCAGAATCACTCTTAACCATATGAATAAAATGCATCTCTACCGACTTCTTGGAGAAGAAGCCCTTAAAATTTATTCTCTCTCGGAAACAAAATCGAGTCTTTCCTTTCAAAATGTCTGTAGCCTGACTCATGACTTAAAACCTATACTTGAAGAACTTGCTTTCTTAGACCCAACTCGTCCCAATCAAGAATACTCTCGATTTAAAGAAGCCGATTTATTTACATTTGCTTCAAATGGAGACGAAAGCCTTAACCTTGACGAAATTAACCTCTATGTAGGAGCTCTTCTTTCAATTGAAAGACACGCAACAGAAATTGAAGAATCTGTTCTGACTGACTACGGCTGTGAAACGGAATATGTAGATGAAGAGAAGTACCCAGGATTAACTGGAATTAAAGCCCTATGCTTCAGACACCATTTTTATGGAAATTGGGTAAATTTTACTACTCATATGCCAGGCATGAGTGCCTTTTATGATCAACTTTCTGAAGAGGAACGAAGAACAGTTCAATATCGTCTTGAAATTATTGCCCGTGGCGAAGGCCACGAAAATCAAATTTATACTAAATTTGATATTGAAAGATACACAGCAATTATGCTGTACCTCGAATCCCTCATGGTTCGATTTGACGAAGACCTCAACCAAAAAATGGATTTAGACGAAGCCTACGTTGCCTATCCTGTATTTAGGAAGGTTTTTCAAGATGCTTCTCCATTCCTAAAAGGACGTGAAAACCTCACTTTTGGAGCATTTACTTATACCCTCGCAAAAGGAAGACCTCCACTCGGAAGTGAACAAATTAAGCTCTTAGGGTGGATGACTCGAAAGCCTTCTTGGAAAAAGCTCGTAAAAGCTGGAAGACGTGAATTTTTCAGTATTTTTAAGGAAATCGCCAAGTTTCTGTTTCCAGATCCAAATAGTGAACAAGCTAAAAAGTGTGAACCCATTACAGAACCCGCACCCTAATCATTCACCTAAAGAATAATTGCTCGTTAACCGATACAGCTAGTGATGACCCCTTCTGAAGAAAGCCACAAAGAAGCCAATGGAATTACGGTTATGGTCGTTGATGACGATATTCATATCCGCCAACTTCTCACTTTTCGTCTCATGCAAGAAGGATATACGGTCGCCTCTCACCCCAACGGAAAAGAAGCGTTGCACGCATTGCTAGAAAGCCCAGAAAGCCAATTACCAGCAATTATTCTATTAGACCTAAGAATGCCAGAGATGACCGGCTGGAAGTTTAGAAAACGTCAAAAAAAACATCCAAAAATTTCTCATATACCAATTGTTGTCATTACAACTGAAAGCACTTTTCAGGGAGACTTAGCGAGTATTGATGCGTCTGGGTTTTTTAAAAAACCAATTCAAATGGATCTTCTCATTCGAACGATTAATGAACACTGTTTGAACACCGAAAATAGCCCCAAAGTTGCCTAAAGATTAGACATCTGTCAGATCGTTTTTTAACTGTTTTTCGAAGTATCAATCCTCATATTTTTAATTCATTGTTTTTAATCATGTTTTCATTATTTCTAAATGTGTCAAAATTGGCCTACCTCATGCAATAACTCCATGAAGGAGACAGTGATCTCCAACTGTAACTTTTTAGGAGTGAGTGATGAAACAGTGGAATAAAGTGAATATCAGTCATGTCGCTATGGGAATTATGATTTCCTTATCAAGCAGTTTTGCAGCACCTGTGGTGAGATCTTCTTGTACCGCAGGATCTACAAAAGCTGGGTGTATCAATGCGAATGAGACTCCCATTCAAAATAATATTCAAAGCTTAGTGGTCGCTAGTACATTGATCGGTGAGAATGAAGAGATTTTAAATTTTGGAAGAGACGGATTTGATTTAACAGACTTTGGATTTAAAGAAGATCAAACAGGACTTGCTAGTTATCGATCAGGAGCCGCATATGGAGCCCCCGTATTAGATCAACACAAGCAATGCCTTTTGGACCGAAGTGAAAATATTCGTTCATGGTTAAGCAAAGATCCAGAAGCCGTGAAAATTCTACATGCACTCGAACTGAGTACCATTTACGTAAGTGCTCGATACCGAGAAGATGGAAAAGAACCCACTTATGATTTTGAGTCTAGAGGATTTAGAGGTGCAAAACTTTATACGACAGGAACCAGGCATTATCGGGACACTGGAAATCGAGAATTTTTCTTTGATGTTTTAATTGATTCAAAAAAAGGAAAATGTTTTATGCCAGCTCCTCATAAGGCATTTGAAATTCAAGTTCAGCGTTTATATAAATACTATAAACATCGAATGAGAAAAAAGCCTGAACTATTAGAATTAGTAAAAAACTATAAAGCACCTCAGTTAAGCTACAATGAAGATAAACAATATTATGAAGGAGACACTCAAACGGTCAGTCATGCTGATCCAATGAGTTCTACAGATCACTCAAAAACAGTGCCTTTAAATGTCCCTGGATCTCAACCTCAAGGCCCACCACGAGGAACAAGAGGAATGTAATTTATACTAACGATAGAAAACAAAAAGGGCGGTGAATTTACAATTCACCGCCCTTTTTGTTTAACTTTTAACGACTATAAATCATCCCTAATCTTCGAGCTTGAATAAAATCAAAAGGAAGTCTTGTCTGACGGTTATAATAAACTCCTCTCAATCGAGCTGATTGAATGGATGCAAAAGCAAAATCTGCATTTCTAAAATCACTTCCTTGAAAAAAAGTATTAAAGTAACTTCCTCCACTCCATCTTGACTCAAAAAAAAGAGACCGAGTAAATTCTGCTCCATCAAATAATGAAGAAAACACTCGAGTTACTCTCCAAAGAGATCGATTTAAATGTGAATGGACAAACGAACACGAATCAACAATTGCTTGAGAAAAGTCTGTACGATCTAGACGAGCTCCTTCAAAATCAACATTTTCAATTCTTCGATTTTTAAATGAAGCAGAAGTCAGAAGGGCTCCTTTCAAATTCAAATCTCGTAAAACCACTTTTCTAAGAGAAAAACCTCTAAGGTCACCACATTCCCCTAAATAACCTGGATTAAACCCTCTTTCTCCTCTTGTATTTAAACAAACTCGATTTTGAGAGTCATAACGAAACCCTAAATCCTGTGCAAATGAAGAAGAAATAAATAAAAAAATAGATAATAATGTCATTTTAAAAATCTCCTTTTTTTAATATTGGAGATTTTTAAAAGAAACGCAACTCAAACAGGTCTTGATCCAAAAATCGCACTACCCACTCGAATACAGTCGGAGCCTAATGCTATTGCTTCCATAAAGTCATGACTCATCCCAATAGAAAATCGGTAAGGAACCGCACCTTCATAATGACGCGCAACAGTTTTCATTTGATTAAAACTTTTCTCTAAACTGAGGCTTGGATCTGGAATAGCCATCCAGCCTTGAAATTTTAAAGAATGAAAAGAAGGAATCTGTTGAATAAATTCTTGTAGTTCTTCTTCTGTAAAACCACTTTTACTCTCTTCATTATTGAGGTTGAGTTGAATCCAAACAGGTACACTAGAAATATTTAAGAGTTGTGCTTTTTTTTCAATTTCTTGAGCAAGAGAAATTGAATGAAGAGATTGAATAGAAGCCACATAAGGAAGGACCATTTTTACTTTATTTCTCTGTAAAGGACCGATTAAATGAAAATGAATATTTAATTTCTCTAATTGGGCTTGCTTTGCTTTTTTGATCAATTCTTGTGGATAATTTTCTCCAAAATCTTTTTGACCATACTGAGCAATTTGTCTTATTTTATCAAAAGAATGTTTTTTACTCACTGCAATTAACTGAACACGATCGGGAATTGCTTTCTGAATCAAATAAAATTGATCTTTTAGACTATTTTCCAAAATAGTTCACTCCAAAGTTTTTCAAATCGCTTAAGACTTCCGCAATGGGAAGGCCAATCACATTGGTATAACTTCCAGTAATTTCTTTAATAAAAACCATTCCTAATCCCTGAGCTGCATATGCTCCAGCCTTATCCATTGATTCTCCTAAATCAACGTAAGACTGAATCTCAGATTCAGATAATTTCACAAAATGAACTTTGGTAGTAACGACTTGACTCACTTCTTTCTTAATCTCTTTTGAAGAAGTCTCTAAAAGATGATATCCAGTCACTACCTCGTGAACAGCACCATTTAACATACGAATCATTTCTACTGCTTCATTTCTGTCTCTTGGTTTATTTAAAATTTGTTTAGAATCAGGAGCAATCACGGTAGTATCTGCGCTCAGGATAAGAGATTGTTCACTGCATTTTTCAAAAATCTCTACTGCTTTATTTTTACTCAATCGAGTAACCATATCATAAGGAGATTCTTCTAAAAAAACCTCTTCTGGATTTTGAGGAATCTCAATTTTAAAAGTGATTCCTGCTCTTTCTAAAAGCTCTTTTCTTCTGGGAGACCCAGAAGCCAAAATTAATGAAATACTCATATTAAAAATAAAACTGAGTCGAAATAAATCGAAACTGTTCCTTAAATTCTTTGAAATTATCTGTTCTTTTGAAAAAAACAGTCACCTCTGTTCGTTCTTTACTTTCACTGACAAAAAAGAAACTTGCTCCACTTCTAAAAACAGAAGCCAGACCAATACCAGCTCCTGCAACAGACGTTCGCACTCTATACTCTTGGTCTCGATAGATTTTAGAAATATGAGACATTAATTTTACTTTATCTAAACTTCCAAAATAATCGATTGCAGTCACACCTACATATTTTCCATCATATCCAACTTTCATTTGAACCTGATGTTTATCCACCAAATCAAATTCGGTATCTCTCGGCGTAGATGCTAAAATCTGTCTTCCAATCTCATCTACTGGAGCATCAAACATCGCATTCATTAAGAGCTCATCTACTGCATTTGCAACAACCGCTGCCATTCGAGACTTAAATCGAGCTGCAAGAAGGTATTTTTTAACCGCTTCAACCGCCTCTGCTTTTTGAGTAGTCTTTCTAAATGAAATCGTTTGAATCTTTGAGCCTTCGGGCATAAGAAGTTCTAGACCGAATGCACTTTCTTGCAAAGAAGCCTTTACGACTCGTCCATAATGTTTTCCGGCAGCTGATGGATCACCATAATTTCGGTAAATAAAATGCCCAAACAAAGGACTGCCAATAATATAATCTACTCGATGAATGTCTTCCGAACTAATAAAGTGAATCGCATTTGCATTAATTTTATCTGAAAAAAGTCCAATTGAATTTTGAATTTCATCTTCAAATGCTTTATAAATTGCTTCATTTGATGCATCAGCCATGATCACTGTTGCTTGATCTGTTGCTATAAATTCAGAAGCTTCTTTTGGAGTTGTGACCGAATGTAAAGTAAGACCTGCGGTTGCAGCTACCTCTGCTGCAAATTTTTGGTCTTCAGGAAGAGTGGAAAGAAGAAGAAGTGACTGACTCATACTTGTTCCATTAAAAAGCTAAAATATTCTTCTGGGACATCATCAAACTCTGCAGATCCTCCACACTTCGTGCATTTTAAATCAGGAATTTCAAATTCTAATTCTTTAATCTTTTTCAAAGTAAAATTTCCAACAAGCTCCGCTCCACACTGAGTACAACCAAACGGCACATAAATAGATTCAACTTCTGCACCAGCCATAAAATTTTTAATTAAGTTCATCTGTTCAACCATTGCTGTAGAACATTCTTGAATTCGAACTTCAACCCCACTTTCCTTTAGTTTTTGAAAATACTGAATCCAAGCTTTGACTCCAACAGAGTTGATACGAGAGATTCCTTTTACATTCACCCAAAGAGAAGGACCAGGGTCCCCGATCATCTCATTAAAATCAACGGTTTCTTCTATAGCACCGGTGAGAATCACTGTAAGGGTGTCCCCTTTCTTTTCTTTAACGACATTCAACATAAATTTCCTTTATTCGGATAACTTTTAAATTTTAGAGAAAATAGAGTACAACGGCAACTAGATTCCATGCGCCAAAGAATCAACAGTGACAAACACTGTTTTAATAGAAACAAGATTCAAATTATTTTTTTGATTACATTAAAAATCAAACGAAATAATGCAAAAAGTCACAAGAATAAACTAAAGAGTCTCATCTTCAATAAGGGGTTCTCTTTAATACTTGTACAAAAGAGTGACATCCAGTAAACATTGACTCATGCCAGCAAAAGTAACTTGTAAAGTAATTTCTAATGTCCATGTGACACCAACAGTGTTTATTCTTTCATTCACTTCAGAGCCAGGCTTTGAATTCAAGGCCGGACAATTTATTAGCATAATCATTCCCGGAGCAGGTCCTAATGGAAGAGACCTCAGAAGAGCTTACTCAATTGCTTCGGCTCCAGAAACCAATCCGGTCGAACTTTGTGTGAAACTCGTTGAAAACGGACCTGGAACTAATTACCTTCACTCGTTAAAACCTGGAGATGAATTTAATGGTCTTGCTCCTTACGGAAACTTTACCTATGTGACTCCTTCTGAAAAAACAGCTGTTTTTATTTCAACAGGAACCGGAATCGCGCCTTTTCGATCTATGATTAGGTCAGGTGTATATCAAAGTAATCCTCCTCAGAGGAGCATCTTCCTATTTGGAGTCAGACACGAAGAAGAACTCCTTTATCACGATGAGCTCAGCGCTAATGAACACGTTGAATGGATTCCAACAGTCAGTCGTCCCACTAAGGAAACCTCACTCTTCAAAGGAAGAGTAACCGATTACCTTCGAGCCAATCCAGAATTCATAGACTGGATGGGCTCTGAATACTATCTTTGTGGCAGTGGAGATATGATTAAAGAAATCAAAGAAATTTTAAGCTCACATGGAGTCACTAAAGAGGCAATTCATCAAGAAAAATACTATTAAATTATTCTTCAATTGATTCTAAAATTTTTACAAAGCGATTCACAAGCACAGGATCACTTTGCACTTCATTTAATGCATCGCCATCAATTAAATCCCCGGACCTCAGATTGAGTTGAGAAAACAGTGAACCTTGTTGAATACGGATAACCGTCCACCCCTCTGAATGTCTCACTACTTTTACCATGGACTTTAGTGACTCTAAGCTTTGATCCTCTAACTGAGAAACTTGATCTTCATCAATCATTAGTTTTACATATCGAGGAGCTTCTTCAATGGGAGCCACCTCTTGGTTATCCGACTGAGGGGCTGGAGAGGCTTGGTTTATTAATATTTGATCTGCTGACCCTTGTTCATCATATTCCGCAACGGATCTCTCTTCTTGATCCTCTTCATAATTCTCAGTAGAAGACTCTACTTCGTTCATCGAATCTTCTATTTGAGCAATCTCATGATCAAAAGAACGCAACTCCTGATCTCTAAACCAATAGAAAAACAAACTAGAAAATAATGCTCCAAACATAACCCCAATTAAAAAAGCCTTTGTCTTCATGGGTTCATTTTGAATGACTTTTAAACAATTGTCGAGCGCATTTGACAACACTGAGTCATTCTCGTTTATTAACTTTTTGTTGATCACTCTTTCTCAACATTTAATAGTTCAACTCGACCTTTCTTGCTACACCTCCTTATAAGGTTTTCACAAAATGGGGGTGAACAAATGAAAAAACTACTACTACTTACACTAATTGGATTTCATCAAATCAGCTACGCGCGTCCTTTTACAGTTTCCGTACTTCAGGAACAACCGAATGGCTGGGCATGTCTTGCACCGGACTCTCCAGAAAATGTAGAAGAAGCCCTTCTTCTACAAGCTCAAGAAAAATGTGAAAACTCTGTAGAGGCGGTTGGCGAAGTACGTCGAGAACGAAGTGATACTCTCAACAGCAGTCCTTACGAAGGCTGTAGCTTAACGATCAGAGTTTTATTCTCGCAAAATTTTGAATGTAATGAGGATTGAAACTTTAAAAAATTAAAATGGCTGGGGCGGCTGGATTCGAACCAACGAATGGCAGAATCAAAATCTGCTGACTTACCACTTGTCGACGCCCCAGCAGAAAATAAAAGAATACCGCAGGTGTTAACACAAATCCATCAAAGCTCAAAGGAAAAGAGCATCTATTCAGAATGAGCTTGAATTTCAGCTAAATAAGCGTCTAAAACTGTTTTTTCAAGATCCATTCGAGTTGCCTGATTTAAAGGGTGGGCAATGTCTTTATAAGTCCCATCTTTTCTCTTTTTACTCGGCATCGCGACAAATAACCCTTCATTTCCATTGATGATTTTCAGATCACGCACAACAAAGCACTCGTCAATGACGATGGTCACATAGGCCTTGAGTTTGTCTTCCTGTACTGGGAAGACTTTAACTTCGGTGATCTTCATTTAACCATCTTTCTAGGAGCAAAAAGTCCCTACCTTCTATTGTAAAAGATCCGGATACAGACTTCAAAGTCTGAATAAATAAAAAGGTAAGTTTACTTTCTAAAAAACAGCCTATAAAAACAAATATTTACATTGAAAAACAGAAATACCGATAAATTCTATCAATTAAAATAGAACAAATCGGCATTTCCAGTGAATTATTCGTCTTTTAGGTTCAGAGGAATGATTTGATATACCGAGCGATCTTCTGAAGATTGGCTTCTTACTCTTAAAAGATAAGTTTCTTTTTTTGAAACCTTTTCGTTAAAGTCTGCTTCAGATTTCACAGGTTTTCGATTTACTTCTACAATTAAATCACCTACTTGGAGACCTGATCGAGCAGCTGGCCCCCCATATTTCAGGTAAGTAACAATCACTCCTCGTGCTTTTACCGGATGTCCATATCGTTCATTAAGCTCCGGCCGTGCAGTCTCTATCGACATTCCTGTTAATACTCGATCTGCTTTACGAGGAGAACGAGAAGCCATTGTTTGAGCAGACGGTCGTTCACCAACTTTAATCTGAAGTGATTTTTTTTCTCCCTCGCGAATCACCTCCATTGAAACTTTTTTTCCAACAGGAACACGTGTGACTTCCTTAATCAAATCAGTACTCTTTCGAACCCTGACTCCATTGAATTCGACCACCACATCGTATGGCATTACTCCTGCTTCATCTGCTGCTTCTCCTGGTTCAACTCCTGAAACCAAGGGTCCTTTTTCATCTTCATCAATCTGAAGTTGAGCTGCCAACTCAGGACTCAACTCTCCTATGGAAACTCCAATATAACCACGAGCGACTTTTCCTTTGGTTTTCAGTTGGTCAAGAACCGCCTTCACACTGTTCACAGGAATTGCAAAACCAATTCCCTGCCCTCTCGCATCAATGGCATTATTAATTCCAATGAGTTCTCCTTGCAAATTAACAAGTGGTCCTCCTGAATTTCCTGGATTAATGGGAGCATCTGTTTGGAGATATTTTGAAATCGCCAACCCCTCAATCTCTCTTCCCGTTGCAGAAATAATCCCATGAGTAACCGTATGTCCTCGACCAAATGGATTTCCAACAGCCATGACATATTCACCTACTTGAAGCTTTTGAGAGTCTCCCAAAGGAAGTGCTTTGAGTTTTCGCTCGGTTTTGACCTGAATTAAAGCCAAATCTAGCTCTGGATCCATCCCAATCACTTCACCTTTTGCAGGTTTTTCATTCGAATCTTCAGTGAAAAGAATTTCAATATCATCTGCACCAGAAACGACATGATGATTGGTAAGAATTAATCCAGAGTCATCAATAATAAATCCGGTCCCTAAAGACTGAGCACGCTTTCCTCCAGAGTAAGGCTGGTTAGGCATTCTTCCAAAGAAATCTTCAAAAAATTGCCGAAAAGGATCTTGAGAACCACCCCTCATTCTCGGAATGATTTTCATATTCGAAAAAGTGGAAATATTAACTACTGAAGGAACCACTTTTTTTGAGAGTGCGACAAAAATATTCGATGCATTTGTCAAAACCCCAGGGCTTGCATTAGCCACTTCTTGAGTTTCTCCTGAAAGTACACTTTCAAAAGCTTCAACTGGATTTCCCTCATGATACAAAACTTGCGAACCCAAAATTCCAATAGATGCGGAAACTAAACTTAGAAAAAATGGAAAAATCATTCGCTTTGTTTGAATCTTCATAAACTACCCTTTCTGACTCATTTTTTTCTCAACTTCCACATAATGCATTCTCGTCTGAAAAAGCAATGAATCCATTAATTGCACTTCTTCAGAGGTTAAATTCCCTTTCGTTTTTTCATGCATCAATTCAAGAAGGTCAATATTTTGCCTCGCCATGTTTAAATCTATCTCGGGCTCGAGTCCGGAGCCAGGAGGAACCACCCCCAAACTCATCATCGCTGCCGAAGAAATGGATAATAAAAACGTACTCATATCGATTTTAGGTAAACCCTCTGACATGCAATAAGACTCCTTTTTTGACTATCCATAACATAAACAATTCAAACGGTGAAAAAGTTCATATAAAAAATAAAATTAAAAAAATCAGGTTTTTTTTGGAAAACTCAACTGAGACATTGCAGGATAAATTTCTATTGGAAAAACTGACGCTTTCTTCTTAATTTTTAGATATGTCTCTTTCAGTGTTTGATCTTCAATTGGAATTGATGATCCACCTGTCCAAAAATCAACCCACTTTTTTAAAGCATAAATCGGCAAAAAGACAAAACCACCAAGTGGATGTAAGTCTAAAGATTTTACGGATTTTTTTTCTACGAAAATCCGCCTCCAATTTTTTGGAATCAGTTTAAATAAAAAAAATGAAAGGGACGCACCAATCGTTTTTAAAAGAATTTGTGGTTGTCGCGCTTGTAAAACTCCATAATGCAATAATGCACGAAACTCTTTCTCGGTCAGAAGCTGAACCAAGCCTCGACTCAAAACCAGCGTTCCATTGGATCTAAAACTTTTCATGACGTAAGCAAGAGGAACGGCATCGTAAATAAAAAGAACTTCAGGATAATTCCGATGATCAGCTCGTATGACTTTTCCGAACCGAGTCTGCAATACACGATCATAAGATTCTTTTAATCCGAGATGCTCGCCCACTGCAATGTGAAAAATTTGTTTTAAAAAAGTCTCTGAGAAAACAGAAACCAAAATCAGAAATCCAAACCCCAACAGAAAACCCACTGGCCACGTAGTCCAATCACCCCAAATGGCGATAAAAATAAAATACGGAAGGGATAAAAATCCCCCTAAAATGAAAAACTGAATCCAAAAAAGAACTCGAGACCACATTCCCTTAGATTACCGCTGCTATTAAAATATCAAAAGAAATTAATGACTATAGATCAATATCGTCCCCAAAATGACTCAAACTTAACTTTAAATCATCGGGTTGATAAGAATGCTTTATTGCTATTTTTTCACTAATTTGATTTTCGAGAACTAGCCTTTTAAGATCTTTATTCATCGTTTGCATCCCATGATAGTCAAAAGATTCACGCATCACTTCTGGAATTTGATCCATTGCTCCTTTTGCCATTAAATTCTCTATCGTCGAGGATTGAACCAAAACCTCCGACGCTAAAACTCTACCTTTTTTATCTTTTTTCTCAATGAGCTGCTGTGAAACAATTCCAACCAAAGTACTCGCAAGCTGCAAACGGACTTGTTCTTTCTCTCCTCCAGGAAAAACATCCATGATTCGATCTAATGAACTCATCACATCATTGGTGTGTAAGGTTGCTATCACTAAATGTCCGGTCTCAGCTGCCGTTAAGGCAATTCGAATCACCTCAGGCTCTCTCAGTTCTCCCATCACAATTACATCTGGATCTTGTCGGAGCCCCGCCATCAAGGCACTGTGGTAATCAAGAGCATCTGTACCAATTTCTCTTTGGGTAATCGTCGACTTTAAATCTACATATTCAAATTCGATGGGGTCTTCCAATGTTAAAACGTGAGAATATTTCTTTCGGTTGATGTACTGAACCAAAGAAGCAAGCGTCGTAGATTTTCCACTCCCCGTAGGACCTGTAATTAACAATAATCCTCTTTTTTCAAAAGCCAACTTTTTCAAAACAAGTGGAACCCCAAGAGTTTCCAATCGAGGAATTTCAAAAGGCACTCTTCTAATGACTGCCGATAACATCGATTTTTGGAAAAAAACATTAAACCTAAATCGCCCTAATTTTTCAAAACGAATAGAAAAATCAACATTTCTTTTCTTTTTTAAAACTTGAATCTGTTCTTTGGTTAAAACCTCTTTTAAAAGACGCTCAATTGAGGACTGATCTAATTCTTTCATTTTTGATGGAATAAGCCTTCCATCGATTCGATACAAAGGAGGTCTTCCTGCCTTTAAGTGAAGATCTGAAGCTTTATATTTAATAAACGCTTTACATACATATTCCAGAGTCATTAATGGTTCAGAGTCTTCTGTTGCGTGAAGGTGGGTGATTTCAGATGTGCTCATTAAGCTGCTTTCTTTTGATGAATCCGTTTCTCAGACCATGTTTTCATCATCTTGACTTCAATCATCAAACCTAACCAACGTACGATTGATTCAAGAAGTTCAAGATCCGTTTGAGAAAACTCATCTTGACCATGTCGATTCATAAGTTCCAAAACTCCATAAACATGTCCACGCACTCTTACAGGAAAAGCTGCCATATTTTTTACTTGAAAATCCACAGCATCCCCAATGGTTTTAAGATGAAACGGATTTTTTTGAACATGAGACTCTATTACCGGTGCATTTGTTGAAATCACCTGCCCTGCAATTCCTTGATGCTCTGGAATCATAAAGTTAATAATTTGGTGAGAAGAATAACCAGTCGCCGCTCTAAAAAATAAACAATTTCTTTGCACGTCTCGCTCTAAAAGAGAAGCTGCATCCACTGGTATCGCGTGAGACATGGCCAACAAACACTCTCGAGTAAAGTCATTAAAACTCAGTTTCCTTTTAAGGATACCCAAAAATGTTTTCAAAACTTGATACTGAACCATTTCAAGAGGGTCATTATCCGAAAGCAAAGCCTGACTCTGAATATCGCTCGCATCGATCCCTTCAACAGGCTCTAATATAGGTGATTCATCTGACATGTCTGAGCTCCTCTTTACTCTTTTCGACTGACATTAAAAAAAATAAAGATACTCTCTGCGACATTAATTTGACAGGCTCGGATGCTTTCCATTAAAACTCATAAGTATGAATTGTTGAGACTCCGGCTCGATAAATACAATAAGTTTTCTATGAGTATTGACTCGAAACTCTTTTTCCTTTTAAAGTTCTCAAAGGTCCTAAAAAATTCGAAGACGAAGGGGATTTCTACGTTACTGGTTTTTCTAGATATATTAAACTATCCCGAGAACTACAAAAAAATAAAAAAATTACACGTGTTCTGAAGCGCCTTGAACGCCCTCGAGACAAATACTAGCCTTATCTTTAATCGAACTACAACAACAACGGACGCTAGAGTTCATAAAAACATGACAAATCACGGATACCCCAGAATCCTTCGAAGGGGTTCTTTTGGGTAGTCTTTTCATGGGGTCGAGTTCTATACGGCACTCATACACAGAATTAGATCATAACCATTTGAAATTAAAACATTTTCACAAAAAAACAACTACTGTAAGTCCTCAAATTTTCAAGGTATAATGAGAGAAGGGTCATGAATCATACAAACTTTAAAATTCTTTCTAAATTAAGCTTGTTTTCATTTTTCATCGGAATTTTCATGATCTATTCCTCTTGTGGAGAGATTAGCCTAGGTTCTTCGGTCAATGACGGAATTCCTTCTGGAGACCGAATAAAATCTGGGACTCTATCTACTTATTCAGGAACAGTTTCAGTCTATAAGACCGTCAGTGGCCCTGCAACTCTTCGATTTGAGAACCTCAGTGGCCCTACCTCTACTCTTCTTTATGTTTGGGCAACCGTTGATGGAAGTGAAACGACAATTTCTACAACACTCAAAGGAACGAGTGGAAACATGAATTTTTCTACAAGTATTACGAGCTCAAATTGGACATCAGTAAGAATTTCTGAATCGTTTTCACCTTTTACTACAATCGCAACAGCCCCTCTTTTTTAAGGAAGAGCCATTTCATTTCTATATTCAACGAGTTCTTTAATATTTTTTACATCTCGAATGAGCCATTTCCCGTTTCTTTTTACGAGATGACATAATTTTTTATTCGTTACCTTTGCGTCATGCCCTGTCTGACTTCGAGAACGATCAAAGTAACTCAATTCATAGGTAATACTTGTCTCTTGATCAGAAATTTTCTTAACTTCTTTGATTACTAATTTTACAAACTTCCTTTTCACATCAATGAAAGCATGTTCAAACTGTTCGTCACTCCATGAAGCTAATCGAGTTTTTGCATCTCCAACTAAAAAAGCCTCGAGATCTGTTCGTTGTTCAACATTTTGAATAGAAAAACTTTTTGAAATATAAGAAGAAAGTACTTTTTTAGGATTTTCAAAATCTTTTGAATCCGTACATGCGCTCAATCCCAATAAAACCAATAAAATAAACTGATACAAACTACGCAACGTAACCACCTCCGCGAATCAAAGCGACAAAGTCTCCAAGGACCTTTTTCTGATCTGGAGATTCTCCATCAAACTTCAGACCCATACCCATCTGCCGATCCAATACCGCTACTGGTCGCCCAACAAGGACTACCTTTCTGTTTCCTAGAGTGAACTCTAACTGAAAACGGTTTGATTTACGAACCTGAACTTGAGGTTGAATGGGTGGTTTCTTCAAAAAAACAAAAACGCCATCTTCATCGATCCGAGCAACGCGATATACTACTGACTCAGATCGAGCCCCCTCCACGATAGGAGTGACTCTGCAGAAAAGATGTAAAGGTTCAGGATAACTCTGAAACCATTTCATTTGTGGATTTAAATAAGACCGATTCAATTCGTTTCGAATAAAATTCCACGTCATCCACCAATACAGAGTAGTCACGAGCACAAAAATACCTAACCAAAAATTTTGTGACACTACTGCAATTGAACTAGAAATAATGACCCAGGTTACAATCAATACTCCAAGTAATTGATGTGCCCATTTTTTCCCAAACAGAATCCATATAGAAACCGGAAACAGAATTAAAGCCGAAGCAATAATCCATATTTGTATCGGCTTAACCGGAAGATTCCACCACGGAGCTCGCAAGGTAACCACCGTCTGGAGGCCCGCAAGCGGAATAAAAAAAAGAACGAGTAAAGTACTCATCCAAAGTGACGCAGGAAGACTGACTAAACGCATACTTATCCTATTTTCCTCTGGTTTACTCACTTGTCAATGAATGTTCATTCTGAATAAAATGATCTCATGCCTTTTTATATTGATAACCGCTGCACTTCATGTGGAGCCTGCCTCTCCGAATGCCCTACTCAATCTATCCGAAAAGGAATGAATCAATACGTGATTGATACAGATACTTGCGACGAACATGAGCTTTGCGTTCAAATTTGTCCTGAAGATGCGATTCATTTGTTAAAAAGTGAAATTTCTCCTCCCCAGGACAAAGCAAAATCCTGAGGTCTCCCTTCATAAGTAACATGTTGATGCGCAACATCTGATTCCGCGTTCTTTCCCCAATATCCGTATCCTTTTTTAGGAACTTTTTTTATCTCCCGATGCACCCAACCGTCATCCACACAGCGATTCACTTGGTTCATTCTTTTTAACCAAAGAGGTAAGCCTTTTTGTTTTTTCATTTCGTCCATCCACACAAAGTGAGATTCCCACCATGCTCGCGGGTCGCCAATATCGAGAAACAACGGACTAGATTCAAAACTTAAAATTTTATCTTTTTTTAAAAAGGGATTCATAAGTAAATCACGATATTCAATAGACTTCACATCAAAATCTCTTAAATAAAAAGCTGGGACAATACTTGTGCCACAAAAAAAAGGAGAGCTTATATTTTTATTTCGAATTTCTTTTACCTTATCATTCTCAACGATAATTTCACTATAAGAACCTTTTGTGTTCTTTCCTGAATGAATCCACCAAAAAAGCTCTGGATCTTTTGTATTTAAAGAAACTGCTTTTTTTAAAAAATTTCTAAGCGAATCCAAAAGCAAAGCATCTGCATTAATCACTAAAAAATAAGGATCTTTAATCAGTTGAGAAACTTGGATTAATGTTCCTCCACTCCCTAAAAGTTGTTTTCTTTCATCAATCCATTCAAACTCTAGTCCATTAAAATCAATATTTTTAACTTGATCTAAAAAAACTTTAGAATGAGAGTGAACGTTAAAAAAAATTTTTTCAATACCCGCTTCATAAAGTTGATCTACCACCCATTGAAATAAAGGCACCCCTGCAAGTGGAAGAAGGGGTTTAGGTGTATGATCAGTATAAGGGGCAAGACGAGTTCCAAGACCCGCTGACATGATTAAAGCATTTTTAATTAAAACTTCAGAAGTAGTAGTAATGGAACAAAACCTCTCTCAAATCAGAAAACTCAGGGTACTTCAAAAGAACTCTTCTAATATTTTCAAACGTATTTCCAATATATTTTAAATAAGTTGAATTTCCTCTTCTATTTAAAAAAGAAGCAAAACTTCCAATTGCTTTAAAATTCCTTTGAACCGTCATTAAATCAAAAATTCGATTAAATTCTTCTTTATCTAATTTTTCTCCGCTCACCGCTTCCCAGCGAACAACATAGTAGTCAACAAGTCCTTGAATTTGGTTTTCATCAAGTTGATAATAACTATCTTTCAGTAACGAAACCAAGTCATACTGTTGAGGTCCCATTCTCGCATCTTGAAAATCAATCATTACTAATCTTAATTCACCCAAGTCTTGCGGTTGAACCATAACATTTCGACTATGAAAATCTCGATGACAAAACACTTCTCTCTGACTAGAGAGTGTCTCACAAATGGAGTCAAAACCAGAATCTAAAATATTTTTATCTTTTTCTGTAATTTTTCTGCTCAAATGTTTTTCATAAAAATGCTCTACTGTAAAAGCAGTTTCCCACAGTAATTTTTCTTTACTAAAACGCAATTCGTAAGAAGGAGTTTTGATACCACTTTGCTCTGGAGAAGCAAAATAATGAAGATTGACCAATTGATCGATGACGGTTGTATACAACTGCCTCTCGATTTCTCGATCTACAACTTTTTGCAAGTGCCTCAATAAAGTGACATCACCTAAATCTTCAAGAACGATGAATCCATTCTTTGCATCTACATAGTGAACTTTAGGAACATCCACGTTTGATTTTTCCAAAAGATCTCGAATCACCAAAAAAGGAAGATCATCTTTTTGATCTTCAAAAGAATCTCGTTTCATCAAAATATAACTCTGATTTTCAGTCCAAATCCGATAATACATTCGCGTACTTGCATCACCTGGAAGTTTTTCCATTCGAGTCACATCCATAGACTGAGTGACCCATTGCTCAAAGTGGATGGGGGATTTTTGAATCATTTCTGCCAATGCTTCTAGCTCCTTGAAAAATTTTTGCATTTCATTTTATCCTATTTTTTATTTTCTTAAAACGCTCAGTTTGGACAATCGGATGACGCAATGGAGGAAATTTAGAAATTGAACGATGAACTTCATCGACAAGTCTTTCTCTATCTCGAGTTCTAAAAAGACGATGGGCCCCTTGATCTACAAATCGTCGAATTACAATATCTAAGCCACGAACATCATACTGCCTTTGATAAAGAAGCTTGACTGCCGATCGAATAGAACGTTTCATTTGATTTACATCAAAAATAAAAAGAGAATCTTCTCCATAAAGGAGTTTCTTTTTGTCTTCAAAATTTAGAGAACTAAACTCTCCGGGAACGGCTTCTGATAATTTTTGTACCGCATGCCTTTGAATTAAATGTCCCAATTCCAGGGCAACAAGTGCAGCGAGTTCATTTTCAAACTCAATTCCCTTTAAGAGTCTTGGATCGAGATAAATATCAATTCCAGGAAGAGTTCGATTGAGGCCCTTCACTCCCCTTAACTCTCCTATATAAACATGGACATCAAAGCCGCGAAGCTCGCTTGATTGATTTACTAACTCTTGTGCAATCTTCTGAAGATACTCAATCCATTCATCATCTACACTTTTATTCGCATGTTTTTTTAATAACTCTCTTACTCCTTCCATCTGTGATTCATCTTGAACAACCATTTCATGAATAGACAAGGGTCGTTGAACTTTCTGAATCGCACACGAAGAAAGAATTAACGCACAATATAAATAGATCCCAACTTGATTTCGTTTCATGTTTCGATACTCTATTGGAGATTAACATAAACTCAAAGTTCAAACGAACAATAAGGAGAAGAGATGAAACACCTCTCAATAATAACTGCTGTCTTGGGACTAATAACTCAGTTGAACTTCGCAAAAGCGGAAATCAACACCACTTCAATTGTATCCCTCATGAATGAAGTCGCACTTGGCTTAGACTGGAAAGTTGGAGATCGCCTTGAATATAATATCAGTGCCGGATTCGCAGGCTCTGGAACTCTCGTTAAAGAAGCATTTAAAGACGAAGGTGAATCCATTTGGGTAAAACAGGATATCGTCATTGGTGGAAGAACAGAAAAAATGGAAATGCTGATTAATAAAGCCGATGGATCTGTTCTTAAAATCATCCGAAACGGAAGAGAAGAACAAGTTCCTAATGATCCTCCGGAAATCACTGATGTTGAAATGACTGAAGTAACCGTTCCTGCAGGAACATTTTCAGCGACCCACATCACTGGAAAAACAAAGCAGGTAAAAAAATTCGAAGTATGGGCTAATGCTGATGACACTGCTTTAGATGGAACATTAAAGCAAGTTGCAAACATGGGTTTCATTACAATGACAATGGAACTGACTCGCTTTGTAAGAAACTAAGATATAAAAAAGCACTCAGAAGTAACTCTTTTGAGTGCTTTTTTACTCAAGCACTTTCAAGTGCCTTTTTAAGAAAATAAATTCATTTTCAATTAAATGATCCACAACTTCAACCGATAATGATTTCACCTCTTCTATCGATATTTTAATATAGAAATCAGCTTGTAATAAATCCGCATCCCCAGACATCATCAGCAAAGCCTCTGCAGCTTTGTAACTTAACTGAATTGATGGATCTGAAAAAACGTAATTCCAATTTTTACGATTCTTAAAAAATTCACTATAAAAAGAGGATCCCATTCGCTCGGTTGCATATCTGTGCCGAAACAAAAGATAAGAAGCAAAAAAATAAGCAAGTTCTTCAGTTTCTTCTTTTGTAAACCCGACTCCCTTTTGCTTTCGTTTCACAAGTAAATTCACTTTACGTACAAATTGAATATGTTTTTCTCTTTCTTTCTGAAAAAGAGGATCTTTTAGCCTAGTTTTTTTTTCTTTCTCTTCGTTTTCTACCTTATCCAAGGCCGCTTGAACCAAATCTCGTCGAGGAGGAGGAATGTCATTAAGCCATTTTTCAATCGTTTCCACTACTTCACCTTCACGCTCTTTTAAAAAATCATCTATAAAAACCACTGAACAATCTTTATCCCCATCACTGGGTTCATCTACAGCGATTGCAAAGGTTGAGAGCAAACCGAATAAAACAGATAAAAGGCTTTTTCTGAGGAAAAACATGACCTTTAGATAACAAAATGCACTCATTTAATCAAACAAGATAACTCAGTTATTAAAATCTTTAAAAAATAAAATAAAACAAATAGTTACGAAATCTAGCGACCCTCTGTTAAAATAACAACTCGATGATTCAATAACCCTTTAACACCTTTTTTACTCAAACGCTCAACTTGCTTTGGACTCCAATACTCAATGAGCTGTTTTAAGTCCTCTCTC
>PBMP01000064.1 GCA_002722705.1 Pseudobdellovibrionaceae bacterium
ACGTAATTTGTCTTTTGAGAAAAAACTTTTAAATTTAAAAACATACTTAAAGCCCGATTACAGCGAAGTTAAACTTCCAAAACAAAAAAAAACACTCAATAAAAAATAGGAGCACTCATGCCAACCGAACAAATCAAAGATTTCAAAACGGGAAATGAAATGGTGGCTGAAGCAGCAAAGGTCATAGATTTTCATTTTATGGGTTACTATCCGATTACTCCTTCGACTGAAATAGCTCACCTTATTGATTCAATGCGATCAAAAAACGAGCTCTCAACGGTCTTACTTGCAGCCGATGGTGAACATGGAGCTGCAGGTGCGTGCTTTGGAGCTTCGACAGGAGGAGCACGAGTGCTTAATGCAACAAGTGCAAATGGATTTCTCTATAGTCTTGAACAACTTCCAGTACAAGCAGGAATGAGACTACCTATGGTTTTAAATTTAGTTACCCGATCGGTAAGTGGACCTTTAGATATCCGATGTGATCATTCTGACTTAATGTTTGCCCTTCAAACCGGGTGGATTATTCTCACGGCATCGACTCCACAGGCCGTTTATGACATGAATATACTCGCAGTTAAACTCGGAGAACATCCAGATGTTCGACTTCCAGTAATGGTAGTCAGTGATGGATTTTTTACCAGTCATCAAAGAACCTCTGTTGAGCTTTTTAAAAACAAGCAGGATGTACAAAAATTTTTAGGCCCGCGAAAAGACGCGGTCACTTCTCTTAATCCAAGGCAACCCATTACCATTGGGCCGTACATGAATGATCCAGATCTCATTAATAATAAATATCAACTTCACATTGCTCATGAAGCAGCAAAAAAAGTTTACTCAGAGATTACAATTGAATATGAAAAATTGACCGGACGATCTTACCCCGCTCTTGATTGCTACCAAATAGATGATGCACAGACCGCTTTATTTCTACTTAACTCTTCAGGAGAAACAGCCAAAGACGCGATAGATAAAGAAAGAAAGAACGGAAAAAAAGTAGGATGTATTCGCCCTAACTTATTGAGACCTTTTCCTTTCGAAGAAATTAGAAAAGCCTCTCATTCTCTTTCTTCTTTAGTTATCGGAGAAAGGGCTGATACTCCTGGATCTCAAGGTGGACCACTGAGCCATGAAGTTCAATCTGTACTTTTAGCTGACCATCACTGCAGCATTAAATCTCTGATTCGTGTTTATGGCTTGGGAGGAAAAGACTTTAGAGAAGAAGATGCACAAGAAATGCTAAATGAAGGCATAAAAGCGATTTCAGGCGATCCAAACGTTCCTCTTTTTGACTTTATTGGAGTGGACTTGGGAAAACCAAAAACGCTTCCTCCTCAAATTCTTTCTCCACTGACTAAAGAAGAAATGTCCACCGGACTCACAAAAATTGAAATGATAAACTCGCACAACGAGAAAAGATTAATTAAAGCACAAAGTGCACCTCCTTCTGAACTTGCAGGAAAACCAAAAAGAATTGCACCTGGACACGGGGCTTGTCCTGGATGTGGAATTTTTTCAGGTTTAGATCAATTTTTCAAAGGAATTGAAGGAGATGTGGTCGTTCTTTATCATACCGGATGTGCCATGGTCGTGACAACCGATTATCCCTTTAGTGCACATCGAGTGACTTATCTTCATAATTTATTTCAAAATGGAGCACCTACATTATCTGGTCTTGTGGAAGTTTTTCATGAGAAAAAAAGAAGAGGAGAAATTCCAGATCATGAAGATATCACTTTTGTGATGGTCACTGGAGACGGAGGAATGGACATTGGAATGGGTCCCACCATCGGAACAGCGCTTCGAAATCACAAGATGATTATTTTGGAATATGACAATCAAGGATACATGAATACGGGTGGACAAATGAGCTATACTACTCCTCTCGGAAAACAAACAGCAACCACCCATGTAGGACTTCACTCATTTGGAAAAGCATTTCACCATAAAGATACCGCAAGTATTATGGCTGCTACCGGAATTCCCTACGTATTTACGGCTATCGAAGGTTTCGGTACAGATCTCGTGGAAAAAGCAGCAAAAGCAAAATGGTTTGCAGAAAATGAGGGACTTGCTTTTGGTAAAATTCTAATCTCCTGTCCGCTCAATTGGGGAGTTGAAGAACGCCACGGATTTGAAATTTTAAATAGAGCTGTAGACAGCTGTTTTTTTCCTGTCTATGAAATCCAAAAAGGACTCACCACATTGAACTACAACCCTGAGGAAAAAAACAGAAAAGTTCCTGTCGCTAAATGGCTTGAACTTATGGCGAGTGGAAGACACCTCCTTAAACCAGAATTTGAACAGACACTTTCTCTCTTTCAAAAAGAAGTCGATCGACGATGGGAGCGAATCAAAGCTCAAGCTCAACATCCCCTACTTTAAGCTTCAACCGCTCGAACTGCATTTAACGTTAAAAAGCTTAAAGTCGCTAAGAATCCCGCTAAAAGCACAAAGAACTCTATTCCCGGAGAATGAGTTCCTGAAGTAAAAATCAAACCAACAATAATAGGGGCAACATATTGATTCATAAAAAGAAGAGCAAAAACAACTCGATTAACCATGGACTTCGATAAAAAACTCCACATAAAAAGATCAGGATTAGAGACTACGGCATAAATTGCAAATGCACCCATAAAAAACATTTCCATAAAACCAATGCCTGCTCGAGGATCCACACCAATACCTCGATAAATAGGAATCTCTAAAACAAGCCCTAATAAGCTTAATGCTCCAGGCATTAAAGCAAGATGAAGAAAAATATCATCAATCAACAATCCTCTTTGAGGACTTTTTCTTAGAAGAATAAAAATTTCATAGATACAAAAACAGATTAATCCAAATGAAGTGAGTATGGATGTTGCGACAACTTCAGGTGCGGCTGCAAAAATTAACTCAGGCACAGTCAAAAGCATGATGATCGAGGATGCATTTCCACAAGCAACCATTCCAATGAGTGCAAGACTCATTGGATGTGACCAACCGACGAGCTTCTTTTCAGCTAAACGACACCCCACTAAAATCAAAAGAGAAACTGAAGTAAAAGGAGACATCACTGGATCAGTTTCAGAATAAAAAAGCCCTTTACCTGAGACCCAAAAGACTGCGGTGAATAAAGCTGATAAAAAAATACTCCACTCTAGATAAATTTCCGTCTTTTTAAAAAAAGGCGCAAACGTAGTATAACTGCCACCCATGAAAACCCACCTCCGCTTTTGAATATTACCTATTACTTACAGGAAGGAAAGGACGTCTTTTTGTTCATTTAGACGAGTGGGACCACATAATTTGAAGCATCCAGTTGACGAACCGAAATTGGACCTCTTTGATGCTGATATTCATCTGTTAATCGATCCTTATTATGCTCAATGGTAAGAAGGTGAGCCTTCAGCTCTTTGAACATCGGAAATTGAATACTATATTCATTTTCTTGAAGAACGACTTGCTTGGCCACTTGGCTTTTTAAATTGAGAACTAAAGGCGCCTTAAGATTAGCGACCATTTGAGTAAGATCTTCAGGAAGAGTTAAAATTGAAAAAACAGAAGCATGAGTCATGCTTTCAAGCTTTAGCTCTCGAAGTTCCGCTGCCGAAAGTCGAACGGTATAATCTGGTTTAAAAATCTTTGGTTCCAAAACAGCAAAAGCAATGTTTGGATTTTCTATCGACTGCAACCACAAAATCAGTGTTTCATCTGCCGGATCGACTAGACAAAACTGGGTATGCTCTGGGAACCCCAGAATCCCTTGTGGAATATGAATGATTTCTTCTTCAGAAACCGTGATCTGACCAAAACGTCCTGTTTTTACGATCACAACGACCTCATTTCGTTAGACAAGCCAAAACTCCGGGCCCATCGGGTTAATGTTTTCCTTCAAATCAACCTTTTAAAGCCTTAGAAAGTTGATCAACTTCGGAAGGAGCTTTCACCGCTTCTTTATTCTGATCTTGAATGGCAGAATAAACTTCTTCACGATGAATTTTCGTCTCTTTTGGGGCTTGTATCCCCAATCGAACTTGTTTTCCTTTAATCTGAACAACCACAATTTTAATGTGGTCATCAATTGCAATACTTTCACCCAGTTTTCGGGTCAATACTAACATAAGATCTCCATCTCCGTGTATCCGATAGTCCGTTATCCCCAGTTTTTACTTAACTGGAATTCAATAATTCAGGACACCCATTTGTGCAACCCTAAAGAGGTCTCCTGAGCTATTTGATGAAATCCATCAATGTAGGCTGCAATAAACGCTGAGATACACTCATCGTGCTTCGTAACACCGTTTCCTCATTTGCCATATCTGCCATCACCTGAGTCAAATCCGCATCCTCTAAATTCTGAGTGAGCTGAGCATTGGTAATCTCATGACGATCCATTGCCGCAGAAGTAGATTCAATTCCCTGTAAGCGTGAACCAATTTGAGATCTCACTGCATTTACTTTATCTATTAATTGATCGAATTGATCCAGTGTTGAACGAATACTATCTAAATCACCTGTTAAAAGGCCGGTTCTCAAACGCTGGAGTTCTTGAAAAACATTTGCATTCTGAGGTCCCTGAATCGCCTCATATTCCGATCGAGGCTGAAACTCGATGTCCTGATTTCCATCTGCATCTACACCCGCAGGACCTCGGTCCTCAAAAATTCTTCCCTCGACCTGACCCTCTCGATAGTCTTTTGAACTCCGTGGCTGAGAGTTAAAAGCCTCAAGTCCAGGCACATTCATGTTAATGAATACATCTTTAGCAATTTCAACCATCATCTCACCATCATCACCCTGATAGTTTCCTTTGTCATTTACTGGTGGAGAATTGGTTTTATAGCCCCCAAAAATATATCGTCCCGCAACTCTTGTATTTGCGATACTAATTGCTTGTTTAAAAAGCTGAGATACTTCTTCAGAAATTCCAAAACGAGTTCCTTCATTCGAACTTGCACCGCTACTTTGACCAATTGCAATTTCCTTTGCTCGGATCAATAAATCTGTCATTTGAGAAAGTGCATTATCTGAATTTCCCAAATAAGCTTCAGCAAGCTTTGCAGTATCTCTAAAAGAGATATTGTTTTCTTTTTCTGTTCTCATTTGCAAAATTTTGGCCGCAGCAACTGGATCATCAGAAGGCGTATTAATTTTCTTTAAGGATGAACCCTCACGCTGTAACTTCTCCATTCTTCCCTTGCTTTGAAGAATCGAATTTTGAACTAAGTCGTGATTTGAATTGTGAGTAATTCTCATTCTCTAATCAATTTCCTTAAAGTTTTTTTATATTCAAAACTGTTTCCAACATTTGATCTGCAACTGAAATAACTCTCGCCGAAGCATCAAACGCATGCTGATATTTCATTAAATCCATTGTTTCTTCATCAATAGAAACGCCCGATATTTGTTCTCTCATTTTATTTAATTGCCCAACAATATTTTTTTGTTGATTAATTCCTTCTGTATTATGGGATTTAGCCATACCTACATCCGCAACAATTCCGTTATACCATTCATCAAAACTTGATTTTCCATCATTCATTAACTTCATGTCCTGAAGTCCTGAAATAGCAATTGCAATTCGATTATCACCAGGGGCATCTTTAGTTGCAGCAGTTGCAATAAAATTAACATTGGACATCACTTCATCAGAAAGTTTTAAATATTCAGAAGCTCTATGCACTTGAACTGGCTCTTTAAAAAAGTTTACCCCTTTGACTCCATTTCTAGTCACACCTTGTCGATGAATTTCATTCACCGTTTTTGCGATGTTAAACGCCATTTCATCTAGTCGAGAAAGAACTGTATTCAAAGAACGATCTCTCACGTTTAACGTTCCCCCTAGTTTTCCCCCTTGTAAGCTATGAGTAAGTTTTCCAGGTGAACTGACATTTGAAAAAATATCATAGGTTCCAGTTGATTTCCCTTCATCATCCGAACCTGTTCTTTTAACAGAAAGCTCGTAATTAAGAACTGTTGAAACTAAAGGACCTCCTCCTTTGAGGTCTACACTCACCATATTTTTTTTATCATATCGAACCCGAGTTTCTATTAAATCACTTAATTCTTTAATTTTAATATCCCGGTGATCCATGAGATCGTTTGCTGGTTCTGCTCGAGATTCGTAATCTGCAATTCTAACGTTTAAATCTCTAATTTCTTTAGCAAGACGATTGACATCTTGAACATAGCCTTCGATTCGATTGTCTAAATGGTTTTGAACATCAATGACATCTGTTCTTAATCTTTTGAAGTCATTAATGACAGATTGAGAAGCTTCACGAACCGCTTGCCTTAAGGATTCGTTATCAGGATCATTTGATAATGATCTAAACTGATTAAAGAATTTAGAAATAATTCGATTTAATCCATCGCCATGGAGTTCATTAAAAATATCTTCAATTTGAGTTAACCCTAAATCTTTTTCTTCTAATTCTGCCAAATCCATACTTCCTCTTCGAATTTGTTTTTCTAAATAACCATCATTGACTCGATCAATCCGAGAGACGTTCACTCCTCGTCCAACAAAAGAGCGATGATCTGGACTCGTAACAGGATCATTGGTTTGCTGATGAACTCTCTGTCGAGAGTATCCTTCTGTATTTGCATTTGCGATATTATGACCAGTCGTCGAGATCCCCGCTTTTGCAGCGATCATCCCCGATCGACCTGTTTGCATCATATCTTGTATGCCCATTTATATCTCTTTTTGAATCAATCTTCCTTGAGAAGAATCGATATGTGATTGACCATCTTTTCCATAAATTGAATGAGCCTGATCTTTAGAGCCCATAATATTTTTTTTCATCTGAGAAATTGTTAAGAGAGACTGATCAACTAAACCTTTATTTTTATTATTTTGTTCTTTAATTCGCTTCGCAAGTATTGAAAGAACTTCTTGAGTTGACTTTAGCTTTTGTGCAAACGCTTCGGAATCATTTTTAAGAAATCCAATCAATCGAGAGAGGGTCAAAGACGATTCTGAAATCGATAAAATTTCACATATCCTTTGTAGAGTTGCTCGTCTCAAATGCTCTGCAGAGTCAATCGCTGAAAGAATGGCTTCCTTTTCTGAAAGGTTATTCTGAATGGCTTTAACATCTGCTGATACGAGATGATTTTCTTCTGCGCAAACATTTTCAAACAGCTGTCTATGCAGCTTTACCAGCTTTTCTAAGCTCTGATAAATTTGATTTAAAAGATGATCTATTGAATCTGAACTCATCGCAATCCTCCTGATTGCTTAAAAATTCTTCCTGAATTTTTTTTAACGTTTATCGGACCCCAAGGGTATCCATATGGTCTCTGACCATTCGTTCTGCAATATCCTCAGGCTTTACATTATATTCTTTGTTTCGAATCCGCTCTCTGAGCTCTGCTATTTTTGCTTCTCTCACATCAGGCGCAGAATCCGCAACCGCCTTGGCCGTAGCAAATTCTTTTGCTTTTAAAGAAATGTCACTCTTTACATCTGCTTCGTTAGCACGAACATCAGATGTCTTTGAAGCTTCATTAAACTTTCGAATCCCCTGTGATCTTTGAGTATGATGAGACTGAGTCTCATTTGCTTTTGAGATCTGTGGGTTTTGATTGACCTTCATAAGTACCTCCTGTACGGGTCTTGGGAGCGGGTGTGGTTGGACTCCCACTTTCAGTATATCGATTTGGAGTCATGTGTGCAATGATTTGATCCGCCAAACCAATGCCGTTATTCCGTGCAGCAACTTTGGAATACTCAGAATCGAGCATCCCTCGGTATATTTTTGTCGCATGGTTTTCTAAATCCATTTCATTTTTAGGAATCGTTTTCCTCATCGTTTTCATCAGGTGGTTAATAAACATGGTCTCCATTCCTTCTGCTGCTTTTACAAGCTCAGGAGAAACCTGACTTCGATCTACTGGAGAAACCCGTTTCGCTGGCGTCACTTGAGCCCGATTCGCTTTTCCTACTTGAGTAAAAGAAGAAGGAGAAAGCGAAGGCATCCCTGGGGCGATGGAACGGCTCATATGCTTTCTCCTTCCCGAAAGTGAAAAAAGTCTTCTTCTGATGCATCCTTGCATTTTCGAGAAGAATCTCGAAATGAATCCTCGGGAATAAAAGACAATGAACCATCTTTTCCTGCCATCCTAGCAAGTCGAGAGTCTGTTCTTGTTTCCTGGACAATTTCCGAGTGTCCATTTTCGTTTGGCTTAGATCCTCTCTGTCGATCTTCCTTGATCACTGAGCGACCTTTTTCCTTTCGAACTTTTGATTCCGGCACTTCAAGTGTCGGACCTAATCTTTCATCAAATTTAAAATCATTCCAATAAATCACATCGTCTCCAATTCAGCTTGCAATGCACCTGTCTTTTTAAGTGTTTGAAAAATAGCACTCAAATCTTTAGGACGAACGCCTAGAGTATTCAGAACTTTTACAAGATCAGATACATTTGCACCTTTTTCTACATTCAAAATATTTTCAGTTTTTGGATTTTTACTTTTTGAATCACCCACTTCAATCGAAAGATCTCCGTGTGAAATTGCAACTGGACTAATGCTCACGGTAGAACCCATTACAACAGTTCCAGTTCTTTCATTTAAAACAACTTTTGCCTTGGTATCAACGTTAAGTTCAATGTTTTCTAAACGAGCGAGTAACTGAACAGCGTCTCCTTCGAAATTAAAAGGGACGATTACATCAATCGTTCCACTATCACGAGCCGAACAGAACTTTCCTCCAAGCTGTTTGTTAATCAAAGTCACAATTCTTGCTGCGGTAGTAAAGTCTGCTTCATGTAAGGAAAGTCTAAAATTCTTTTTATTTGCAAAATCTACATCTAAATCTTTTTCAATCGTTGCTCCATCAACTACTGCTGCTACTGTCGGAAAATTCGTAGAACTCCCATCAGCCACCGAACCTATCGTTACATTTCCTTGAGCGACTGCATACACATTTTGATCTCCAGCACGTAATGGAGTCACTAACAAAACACCACCTTCTAACGATTTAGCATCTCCAATAGAAGAAACAGTTATATCTATTTTGTTTCCTACACGAGCAAAGGGGGGGAGCTTTGCTGTCACAATCACTGCTGCTGCATTTTTTGATCGAACTTGCGTCCCATCTTGAACTTCAAGTCCTAGTTTAGAGAACAGTCTTCCCAAAGATTGCGAGGTCACATCCGTACTTGAATCTCCAGTTCCTTTCAATCCCACAACAATGCCATAACCAATGAGTATATTATCTCTCACTCCTTTTACTGTCGCGATATCCTTTAAACGAACAGCAAGCGTTTTTGTTGAAAAACCAATAACCCCGACGATGATTCCGGTGATCAGTAAAAACTGAAAGATTTTATTTTTCATTATCTCATTCCCTTCAGTCGATACTCATAAATTTGACTTGATTTTAATGGCTTTTCAGATTCAACATCAGCTGATTTAGCAATTCCGACTAAAGAAACGTAACGCATTCCTGTTCGATAAGGCACTCGTTTCATCGCTCTTATTTTATAATTTCCATTTGGAAAACGCTCCATCACCTCACCCATAATAATTTCTTTTTCTTTCAATCCAATCACTGGAACTAAATCAATATCAGAGACATTTGCTTCTCTGACTTCTACTTCTTTCGGATCTGCATTCTCCGTCGCAACTTCAGTTCCAGGTTTTTTCTTTTTGTCTTTTTGATTTGGATCAATACCTAAAGCTTTCTGTCTTAGCTTTTCTTGAGCAATCATGAGTTCCATTTCAAACTCTTCATCATTTAAAGTTTTCTTAATTTCTACAGCGGTATCCGTAATGAGTTGTGGTTCCACTTCAATTTGAATAATGTCTCCAATTGATTTGACGTTATTTTTTGTAAAATAGTAATTAGTTTGTCCAGTAGATGCCCATAAAGAAGCAGGAGCTTCTTCTGTATCCATAAAATCTTCTTTTCTCGCACGATTTCCATATTTATATTTTGCATTAGGTGCAACATTTCTCATCTCACTATAAGAAGAATATGCGGATCGATAAGCATCTCTTTGACTTTGGGCAACTTGTTCTGGGGAAATCCATTGATTAGGTCCTGCATGTTGATTATATTCTTTTGCTGAGGCTATTCCTCGATCCACATGCCCTACTTGTCTTTCATCATACATTTGTGAATCATCAAGAAGCTTTCCTTCTGGCCATGCGCCTCCGACGGTTGAAGGTTCTCCATAGGTTCCCTGATCAGGTCTAAGATCCTGACGAAGCTTCCCTAAAAATTGACTACAGCCTATTAAAGTTAAACTGAGTAGAAAAAGAAGCGCTTTCATAAAGACACCTCCACTAAACCTAAGCTTTCAATTTTTCCCAACAAATTTTTCTTTGTCGCGTCACTCATGACCCGAATTTTTTTTCCAATGAATCCAGACTCCTGAGCAACTCCATCTGTTGTGACACTTAAATTTCCAGAACGTAAGATCACTTTAATCTTCTCTCCTCGAGAGATATCAGATTTTTTTTGAATTCCATTTAAAAGAACATAATTTCCAGAAAGAATACTTTGCTTTGCTTCCAAACCTTCAATTGAGCGAGAAGTTCGAACAATTAAATCTTTAAATTTGCTATTTAGCCCATGAGCAACATTAATTTTTTCCCTTCTAAAATCGTTCTCTTTTAGAATCTCTTTTGGGTGAATTCTTCTGTTTGCAACCCACGCATCAATCGTTGCTTGGTAGGCTACATAAACAAGGTCTATACCCACTCTAAAAGAAGCGATTCCGGATTGATCTTTCATTAAAATGACTTCTCCCTTGAGAGGGAGACTTTTTTCCGATTTTACATCAGAAGTAAGTTTAATTTCTGCTGATCGATATTTTTGAGAGAGAACAGAAATAAGCTCTTTTTTTAAAATTTCTTGAGAATCAAATTCTTTTGCAAAAACAGAACCTGCTCCTATTAAAAAACTAATAATTAGAATGATATGCCCCTTTAAATTCATTTCATTCTCCCTATCTAATATTTACCGTGGCATCTAACATCTTATCTGCAGCCATCATCATCTTCGTATTGAGCTCATACGCTCTTTGTGTCGTAATCATTTCAACCATACTGTTCGCAACATTGACGTTTGAACCCTCCAAAGCACCTTGCTGAATGAGTCCATATCCGTTTTCACCTGGAACACCTTGAACAGCCTGTCCGCTTGCCGCTGAGGGAAAATAAACATTCGTTCCCGCTGCAGTTAGACCTTCGCGATTGATAAACTTAATTAAAGTAATATTTCCTAGAGTTGCTTCTTCACCTCCGGGAAGGTCCACAATAATTTCTCCTGAGGGAGTCACTTTAAAATTAACTGCATTAGAAGGCACGGTCACTTGAGGCAATAACTGATGTCCAGCAACGGTCACCAAAACGCCTTCTGCACTTAAACGAAATGAACCATTTCGAGTGTAAGCGACTTCTCCTGTTTGCAATTGGATCGGAAAAAATCCACTTCCTTCAATCATCAAGTCGTATGGTCGATACGTCATTCTTGAAGGTCCTTGTTCAAAAATTTTATGGTTCCCATGAATTTTTACACCCATTCCATACTGAATACCTACAGGCGTCTGAGTCGTTGCTCCAATTTGAGCCCCTGCTTCTTGAACAGTTTCATAATACAAATCACTAAATTCAACTCGATGTCTTTTATATCCATCGGTATTTACGTTAGCCATATCATTGGCGAGACGATCAATATTAGCTTGTTGTGCCTTCAGTCCGGTGGCAGCCGTTCGAAGCGCTCTCCCCACTGCGAGTGCATCAAATGCCATTAAAGTAATAAATACTCCAATGACTAAATACGATTTCATCGATTGATACTCATTATAGTTTTCCAAGGTCGTTTACCTCTTTGTCCATCATTTGATCGAATGTTTGAATTGCTTTCAAATCATGCTCAAATAGTCGTTGTTGTCTGATCATTTCTGCCATTTCTTCTACAGGGTTCACATTTGAAGTCTCAATCATTCCTTGTCTCAACAATGTTCGTGGTTGTTCTGGGATTCTGTTTTGAGCAAGGGTATCTTCAAAAAGGTTTTGCCCTCTTTTTGCAAGTGCAGCTGGTTTTTTAAATTCAACTACACTGAGTTTTGCAATGAGATCAGCTCCCGAATAGATATTCCCTTGTTCAGTAACCGTGAGAGGTCCACTGGGATTTTCTAGAACGTCGGTCAGCTTGATCGTTCGCGCTAATAAATCTGGAGAGATGCCCTGGTCAGTCGCGACTCCTCCTTGAGTCGTTTGCCCTCCTTGGCCCGACTGAACGGCTGTAGCTGGCAGCGCGGTTGCCAGTCCTCCAGGTTGAGATGTAAGCACGGGGTACCCTTCGGTAGTTACCAACATGCCATCCTTGGCCACTCGGAAGCTTCCATGCCTCGTGTATCGAACGCCCTCTGGCGTGCCCACCTCGAAAAATCCCGGCCCGTCAATGGCAATGTCTAAAGGTCGGTGCGTAGGTTTCAAAGCACCTTGCTTCATCAATGCATGAGTTCCATCCACTGTAACCCACGCTTTATGGCGTCCATCCAGTGGATAAAAATCACTATCCGTAATCGGACCTTTAGGAATGTCATTGGGAAATTCAGAACGTTCAGCTTGCTTTAGATACGCTTTAAATGTCGTAACATCTTTTTTAAAGCCATCGGTATTCACGTTTGCCATATTATTTGCAACCGTGTCTATCGCCTGTGATCTTGCCATCGCCCCTGATACTGATGGCCAAATCGGATTTGCCAAACTGATCCTCCCTGATCCCAAGAAAAAGCTTCATGCTTCCTCACTTAAGCTTAAAGCAATCGGCATGCCGAAAAAAAACTTGAAGACAAAGAGTTGACACTCATTTTTTTATTAAAAAATGTTTGTTTTTATTCAGAAATCAGTAATGAGCAAAATAAAGAAACATTCTCATTAAATCACCTGATTATTTCTTTCCGGAAAAAAACTCCATCCACTAGGCAATAAGATTCTAACAAACTAGTTTTTTTCCCTTTTTTTGTAAGACTACGATAGAGATAAAACTCATGAAGACGCTATTTTCTAAACCCATTATCGAAAAAGAAAAATCAAGAATAAGAGAAGAAGTGCTCGCTCTTAAAAATAATCATGGCATCACTCCAGGACTCTCCGTTATTCTCATTGGAAATGATCCAGCCAGCCAAATTTATACTTCGAGCAAAGGAAGAGCTGCTGAAGAATTAGGAATGAAGCACGAAACCCTGACTTTTGACAAATCTGTTTCTGTGGAAGAGGTACACCAAACTGTAAAAAAACTAAATGAAGACCCAAGTGTCCATGGAATTTTAATTCAACGTCCGGTTCCTCCTCAATTTAAAGAATCAGATTTGATTGAATGGATTACTCCTGAAAAAGATGTCGATGGATTTCATCCTATGAATATTGGAAAGCTTCATCTGGGACTTCCTTGTCTTCAGCCCTGTACTCCAACCGGCATTATTCGCCTAGTAAAACATTATGGATTTCCGCTTTCTGGAAAACATGTTGTGATCATTGGTCGATCTAGTATTGTTGGAAAACCTGCGTCTGCTCTTTTTTTAAGAGAAAACTCAACCGTAACAACAGTGCATTCTAAATCACAGCGAATTAAAGAGATTTGCAAAAGTGCCGACATACTCGTCGTAGCCGCAGGCAAGCCACATCTTGTAAATTCTGAATGGATAAAACCAGGCGCAATTGTCATTGACGTGGGAATTCACCGACAGAACAATAAAGTCATTGGAGATGTAGATTTTGAAGACATTAAAGAAAAAGCATCGGCAATCACACCTGTTCCTAAAGGGATTGGACCAATGACCATTATGGAGCTTCTTAACAATACACTCATTTCTGCGAAACTGAGCCAGAAAGTGCTCGAGGAGAAGTAACCCCAAAAAGCGATTGGCACTGATCAACTAGACGTTCCTGCAGTTGTTCGTTGGTTTCCCTAGACTCTATTAGTGCAGCAATTCTGTTCAACTTTTTACTATGAATGTCCCCTTTTATAGCAAAAACAAAACCACCTACGACAATTGAAGCCATAGCTAAACCACCGAACTCATCAAGAGTCAAATTAAAAATAAAAGCCGGAATCAATGCTCTGTCATAGCTCAGTAAAAATGTCCCTTTATGTGATCAGTAAAAATGTCCCGTTTCTAAGTGTTTGACTTTACTATTTTTCGACCGACA
>PBMP01000065.1 GCA_002722705.1 Pseudobdellovibrionaceae bacterium
AATTTATCATTTTCTAATTTATCATTTTCTAATTTATAAAAACCGCCATTAGTTATAATTATTTCGAGTTTTTTTGTTGTCATATGATATTTGTTCTCTAATTTTGTTAAAATATTGTTATTTTTAATTTGTTTTAAATTAATTTCAGGAATATAATATTTATTCATTTAAATAATATTTATTATAAACTATTTAAACCCATTTTAAAAAGTGAATACACATGGTAAAAGTGATAGTAGTTAGCAAAGACCGAAAAAAAAAAAATTCTAATATTAAAAATTTAAAAGTTGATGAACTCTATAAAAAATGTAACTTAAGAAAAAATGATCATTTTGAAAAACGACATACATGGAAAATGAAGAAATCAAATAATTTTATATCTCTTTATGCAAAAGATAAAGGTCGGGCAAATAGTGAAAATAAATATGACTTGCCTCCACCTCTCGACAATGCATTGTATTATGGGTTTTTATTATTAATAAAGCACAACGAAGAATATTTAACAGATGAAAATGCACTAAATCTAACTTTAGATGAATGGGAAAAATTTTATGAACATTTATTTGGTGGGTTTGAAGATTTAAATGCTGAGGATAGTTATAGTGAGGAGGAAGAAATTCCTGAACATATGAAGACATCGACAGGTTACTCTAAAGAAGGAGGATTTATTGTAAGTGATGGAGAAAGTGATGGTGATTACGTACCGTCAGATAATAGCGATACAGATAATGAATTATCCAACGATATGAATGAAGACAACGCGAACGAAGATGATATGGGCGAAGATGATATGGGCAAATATAGCGATATTCAAAGTGATGTTGAAGAAGACGAAGCAAATGAAGAAGATACTGATAGCGATAGTGATGACGGTGATTTAGGTTCGGAATTATCTGAAGAAAGTTATGTGGATAGTGATAATGAAAATTGATTAAATTTATGAAATAATATAAAAATAAAATTATAATAAATAATAGTATGATTGTTGAAGATCCAAAATTATTTCGAAGTAATTTACGTAATAAATTAGAATTGATTTTAAAAAATAAAAAAAAAATCAACTAATTTAGAAATAGCAATTTTTAATTATTGTATTCAAGCATCAAAAAAAAAAAAAATAGTCAGAAAATGGGATAATAAATACTTTGTACAATTGTATATTGATAGATTTAGAAGTATTTATCAAAATATTAATCCAAAATCATCGTTATCAAATAAAACTTTATATAGAAAATTTACTAAAGGTAAAATTAATGCTAGAAAATTAGCATTTATGACACATCAAGAAATGAATCCTAAGATTTGGAAAGAATTAATTACAGCCAAAATTAAAAGAGATAAAAATATTACGGAAATAGATACTTCAGCTGCTACAAATGAATTTAAATGTTACAAATGTAAAAAACGTCAATGCACTTATTACCAATTACAAACAAGATCAGCAGATGAACCTATGACCACCTTCGTCACCTGTCTTATCTGTGGAAATCGCTGGAAATTTTAAATAAATATGTAAAATTTTATATTATAATATATTTTTTTATTATAATATGATTGATTATTCGTATAATGCTACAATTTTCAAAAATAAAGACATAAGTGCTGGAAAAAATATACTAACATCTATTACAGATCAGGGAATATTACGTGTATTCTTTACTGATGATGATGGTAATTTATATGGAAGTATTGTGAAACGATCCAATTTTAAACAAATAGTAAATGATAGTTCTGACAAGAGAGAGAATATGAATAATACAAGTATGTCTCAGCAATATTATGGGGCACCATTTCTTACAAAAAAATATAGAAATTTAAGTATGAATACCGGAATATCACAAGAAATACAAGGCAACATACATATTGGAAGTTTTAATATAAATTGGCGTCATGATGCTTTCTTAGATAATAGACGGGGAAACAATGAGAATAATATACTACGCAGTAGCGATAATGGCTTTAATATTAATGGTGCAGGATATGATTCAAATGGTTATAGTACTGGAGCAGACATATGGTATGATAATGATGGCGATGGCACCGGCTTTGGCATAAGTGGCGAAGTACCTAGCGTTTTGAAAAATGATGTATATCAACATTTCAAAGATCAGAGAATTCCAAATGCTTTTTGGGATTGTGTAGGCGAAGGATTTTTTTTTGAGAATAATGATGAAAATGGAACTTTGCATAATTTTATAATTAATAGCCCTGATGTTTATAGATATATAAATGCTGAAGAAAATTTACCTCACTCAATTTCAGGATGTAGTGAAACTTTACCTCCAAATGATATTAACAGTCGTCCCACATTAGATTACGAATATCCATATATAAGAACGACGGGCTCTTCTGCCGTAAGAAAAATAACTGCCAAAAATAACAGTTATTTTCAAGTATGTAGACGTCCATCACGCAGAATGATTATTCAGGATATGGGCGGTAATAGATTAAACGAAGAAGGTAATGCTACAAAATATCCGCAAGGATTTATATTATATGCTGACGATACAGAGTTAAAAATAAGAGCTCTTTTTGAGAATACAAAACAAAATTATTCTGATATAAAATGGCGAAATTCGATTGCAACAGTTGACCCGGACAGTGCATATTGCGACTTAGTTTTGGATATATCTCGTGATGTCGTTAATAACTTTAAACTATATGAAAATTATGGTCCTTCTGGAGATACAATGATTAATTATAATGATACGTTGTCTAGAGCTTTTTTTATTTATGAGTTCTTAAATGACGATCTGGCAGAACTAAATATAGGGAGTTTAACCCCTATCAATTATAATGTTCATTTAGATCAAGGAGGTAACAGATATGATTATAGTTGGAATTTGATACCATCTATAAATATTTCCGGTGGAAGTTATTGTAAAATAAAATGTGATAAAAACACTGGTTGGGATAGTAAAAAAATACATATTGTATACAAAGAAAACGAAAAACGAATTAAGTATGAACGTTATAATATATCTGGATTTATGGAACCTAATGGAAATGCTGGTTCAATAAATGGTATAGCGTCTCAAGATATTTCATATAATATAGATTGCAGTAAATGTGGTTGGTGTTCTATGGATTTAGATAAATGGAATAATCCACATATCGCATTTTTTGATATATGTGGTAGTGATGGTCGAATAAATTATACATGGATTGACTATAATGGAAACAAAGCTAACTGGAAGTACCCAGCAGATCGTAGTGCGTATATAATAAATGACAATGTAGATAATTATTTTGATTTATCATCCAACCCTAACGAAAATTTTCTTAGTTTAGCTTGTTCACAATATGATGGTTCTGTACATATTTCATATACACAACAAGCAAACGATATCCAATATTGGACAAATAGTCAACATACACCACATGCTATAGAAGATTCCTCAAATAAAACTGTATTTTCTGCTTTGGCATATGGAAAAAAAATAGTTAACAATAAAATAAGAAATCCATATGTTGATCTAAGTTGGAATATGGATATAAGTAATATATATCAACCATTGTATAGTATTGATACTCTATATCCGCATATAACAAGCCCTAAACGGAAAATAAGTGTGAAGCATTCAAAATATGATATCTCACATCAACTTAATGCAAATTTGTGTGATATTATATATATTAATACTACTGTTCAAACTCCTACGACCTTTGATGTTTCTAAAACTATTTTTTTGATGGGTGGGGATACAGGCTCTGAAGGTGCATATATTGGTGGTGTAAGAAATAATGGCAGAGTATATTTTGGAATAAATGGTATAAATAATACATTAAGTACTAGTAAGGAATTATCTGGTAATGAAACATATCAGTTAACATTTTATTATAATAAATATGATCGAGAAGCAAGAATTACTATAAGTGGTGGTAAAAATGATACTGGTGGTATAATATATGATAATTCGTCAGAATTATTTACAGATATTTCTAAAAATGGAGGATATAATATGCTTAATGGATATTTAACAATAGGTAGTAGTTCACACGAAAATGATAATAATAGTGCTAATGATAATAATTGGACAAATACCAATAAAAATGGATTTATTAAACGTATCAGTGTATATAATACTGATATAAGTAATATTGTATTTTTTGATATTTCACGTGGAGATAGTAATATAATTACAGGTTGGCCACATACTCAATATATAGATTATTCTGGACATCTTGTTTCTGATAAAAAGTTGAATACTGGAAAAACATATTCATATAGTATTTCTGGGAGCAATGAGTATAATAAAATACAAAAAAAAAAGGGTATAAATACTTATACAAAAGAACTTGAATTACATGAACTTTTTCATATACAAAGAATTAAACAACAACCACCGCACAATAATGGTATTGAAATTACTGCTCGATCAATGGATGTATATAAAAAGACCGATGCCCGCCACGATTCTACTATTTGGGTAGTAGGAGAAAAGAAAGAAGAAACTGAAGATGAAATAAATTCAATAACAGGATATATATTAGTGTCAAATGATGGAGGTCGCTCGTGGGTAGAAAATAAAACACATCCTCTTTATAAAAATAATATACGAATTGATTTGGACCTTAGTCATTATAAAAATAATGCGCAATATTATTCGGTAAAATTATTTACTGATAATAATAATAATAAATGGGCTTGGTTAGCTGGAAATAATTATGGTTTATATTATTGTGTAGCGGACGAATGGGGCGAATTGGGTGCAAATAAAAATGATTGGAAAATACTAGGCGATCCTTCAGGAATTAATATACGCATAGATAATAGTATTTCCAAGAGAACATTAAATTATGTATATCCTATTAAATATGATAAAGATAATTCGAAGAAAATATTTGGTACATATCCATCTAATGATGATTTTCATGTTTGGATTGGTGGTACTCATAATGAAAATGAAAATCAAAATGACGCAAGTAATGGTGCTTTTGACATGGTATTAAGAGGAAATAAAGATAAATTTAATACTCTAACAAATTCTCAAACAGGAATTAGTGGAAATATATATGAAACCAATAGTTGGTCAAGCGATCCAACTTATCCAGACATTTGTAAGAATATAATATGGGCGGATATATCAAACTATACCGAAACCGCATTATATAATATTAATTTTGATAATAATGGCATATATGGAATTATTGGCGGAAAAAATAATATATTTGTGACTAATAATGGAGGCGGTAGTTGGGAATCAAAATTAGATTCTTCAATTAATGCTGTTGAAGTAATAGGAAGCAGCGTTGAAATCAAAACAGACGGGTCAGCATTATTTTCTGTAGTAACAAATAGTGTACCATGGTTGGGCAATAGCGATAATAACAAAGATTTCCCTGTTGTGTCTACTGCTAATTTTGGTGATAAAAGTTTTAATTTTACAAATGGGTATCCAAATATGAATGGTACATGGGATCCATCATATAATAAAGGAGGCTATTGGGATGTAAAAACTCCACCATATGTTAGAACAACCATAAACAAAAATCCAATACCTAAAAATGTATATAAAACTAATTATTTTAAAGATATATCAAATAATTGGGTTATAGGTTATAATAATAATAATAATAACTATACTATATTTAACAAAAATACAAATACTGACACTTGGATGCGGCATGATTTAAACATGTCAACAGATATAAAAGGAAAAATACAGTCCATGGTGGCAATAGATAATTGTGGTGTTTTATTATTTATTGAGGGTGGTGGATCAAATGGTGGTATCTATAAATTATCACTTGAACCTCCTATACCAACTATGGATCTTGAATGGCCTATGGTAATTCAAGAATCAGAAGGTTCAAACGCCGAGAAAACAGATAACTTTAGAGCAAAAATAACATTTAAAGATTTTGAGAATATAGATATTTCTAATGGTTTTAAATATATATTAGTGGAAACATCTGGCAATACCTCTGAAAATCACCAAACATTTAATCCTAATGACCTAACATCTTATTCTAATTTAGAGCCTGGCTTTCACACTGATGGTGATAGTAATACATATCGAAGATGGCAAAGTAAAATATTATATCCAAATACTACTTATACTTATAAAATGCATATTAAAAATGAATTCGGTGAAGGTTTTTTTACAGATATTTGTAATATATCTACACAAATACCGACTCCTACTATATTTAATACAGGAAAAGTTAGTAAAGTTTTGAAAAACGAATTAACATGGAGAGGACCAGAAGATGTCTATTTTTATGATATTTCGCGAAGATGGTTTTGTCTAGATCCTAGTTTTGCTGATTTTTCTGGGAATTCACAGTTGAAAACAGATGTATCAAATAGTAATAAAACTAGATTTATTAATGACATAAGTTTTGTTGATTATGATATATCTCTAAATTATCGTTATATTTATTATTTAAATTTAAGAGGACCACAAGAAGAAGAAAAAAAAGAAGTACAAACAGTTTGTAACGTTTATCATGGAAAACCGATTGGAGTTCATACAAAATATGATTATGAGAATAATAAAATAAACATAAAATGGGAAAACCATCATATTGATTATAACACAACAAAAGTTACTTATGATATATCTTGGTCCATTTCAGGGTGGAGTGATAATGTTCGTTATAATGGTATTTTTAAGGATTTATCTTCTTCAAACCAAAGAATGACTGATACACAATCTTTAACAGCCTATATTAATAATTTGAAGTATATGTTTGATTATTCTGGACGAGAATTATCAGCTAATTATACATATAAATTTCGGATAGATGCATCCTATAATAATATGGAAGCAGCAGGAGCGGGTAAAACTGGAGCAATACGAAGAAGCTTATCGTCTGAAATTATTGATCAATCAATCAATGCTGTAATTCCTAAAAATTTTGATGTAATTTACGAGAGTCCTCCATCTGGAAAAGGTAATAACATAACAATTAAGTGGGCCAAGACCGATGCTTCTTTTAATAATATACATGAGCCCATCGAAATAGCAACAGATATATCATATGAAATATCATTTAATAATATTTATCACTATAATGATTTTTCTAAACCAGTGAAATTTGATGTTAGTAATATGGAAGTTAATAATGATGATTCATACATTTTTGGTGATAGAGGATTTTCTGGTAATTCTATAACAGGATTTCAAGTTCGTGCTAAGTATAAATACTTCGAAAGTGATTGGACTGCTATAAATGAAAAAAGAATTGCAAAACATATCACTGTATTTACTGAATTTAGCATAAACAAAAACGGCGAATCTACACCCAATCCTTTTGGTAATCCAGTTAATGACATAGATTCTATTACATTAAAATGGAAGGAAACAACAGGCGCAACACGTTATGATATATCTAGAGAAGAATCTTTTTATAGTACTACTTCCAAAGAGTTGTCATCAAATACCATTTCTTTTGTTAAAGATAGTATAGTATCAAAAGATGGAAAAGATATTTCATACAACGATAACTCGCCGCCATTAGGCGAAAATCCAAAAAAACCAAGAAAATACAAATATACTATTCGAGCGCATTATGAAGATTATTAATTTAAGATATAATATATATATATATATGCCTCATAGCGAGACGATGGAAGCAACTATAGATATAGGTTGGCCTGTACCAAACATAAAATTATTAACCGAACATAATAAAAAAGAAACGATAGCTATTGTAAAGTGGACACAAATAATATCGCCATTTAATGATTATGCCACCACTTTTGCAAGCGATGAAGGATACAAAAACATAACTTATAGAGTTATGATAGGTACATCATCAGCAAAGTGTAAAATAGATGGTTGTAGAAGTGCCGAAGATATTGTCAATAAAGGGGAGGGTAAAACATATTTAGCTCCGCATGGTGAATTTAAAATAGGTTTGACTCCTGGTTGCGATCAAACCTGTTTTAAAATTCAAGCTTTATATGATATAGGGGATGGTTTAAATGATAGTAATTCAGCAAAGAGTGAATATAGTGATATTATTTGTGTACAACATCCGCCAGATTTGTATTGTCAAAGAACAAATGGTAATTTTACAATTGCAAAAACGCAAAACAATGTTTCATCGAGAAGAAGATATGCGCAAGCGATTAAAAATATTAGAGCTGCAAGATCTTATACAGGTACTTATGTTGGAGGATGGGGTGGTAAAAAAAAATAAAAATTATTTTATTTATAAATTATACTTTATAAATTATACTTTATAAATTATACTTTATAAATTATACTGTACATCAAATTAAATACATGTTTAATATTTATTTAATTTATTTTATTAACTTAATATAAATTAAATGACATTAGATTTAAGTAAAGTATTGGTTTTTAGATGTTATAGAAAACCAGATGGTCGAGATACAAAGGACAATCCTCCTGATCCCTCCTATGGATTAAATTTGAATAATAATAATAGTATAAGGGTAAATCCAGAAGCTCCACCATTCAATAGTGTTTGGGCAGAGTCTACAAAGAATTTACACCAAGTACCATGGATTAAAATTATAAAAAAAAAGAATAAATTACCTACGGTTGAGTTAGTTAGTAGGGTCATGTATAGATTGAGTACAAAAATTGATCCTGGCACATCCAACACGTCTAGAGATCAAGCAAGGTTATCCTATTTTCATTTTTGGAAGAACCCCGCGTCGACGCCGAAGAGCTACCCAGTTCAATACGGAAACATTTATGGTTTTCCCTTATTCAATGTAGAACGTACACCTAAAAATTGGCCTGTGTGGCATGGAGGATTGCATCCAATGTATACGAAGACGAAGCTGGACCCGGAGACGAACTCGCCGCCTCCGAATTATTATTTATTAGAACAACTAACTTACGATAGCAATGGAGTGCCGCAGGAGCGAGATTTGCCCACCGGGGGCTCGTGGAATAGCGCGAGACAGAAATTTAAAAAGTATTATCCACCTAATACTATAGATTTATCTGGGCAAAAAAATATTATTATAATTGATTTTAGAGGACGAAATATGCGATGGACAGATGGATGCGGCAATGATTTTTGTGGAAACGTAACGGGACATGGTCATAATGTAAAACTAAAATATTTAATATTAAGAATTAAAAGTTCTAATGAAGAGGTAGAAGAAGAAAAATATAAACCCTTTGAACCTGATATGAGATGGCCAGAAGCACATCCGACGAAGAAAGATTACTGGTGGGGATCAGGATATGGCTCGGGTTATTTTTCTAAGTGGTATAGAACAATCGAAGAAGATCCTCCAAATAAGAAAATCTATAATCGTGAAGAGCTTCAGTATACTATCGGAGAAAATGGTATAGACCGTATTGGTGCCAGTACATACGATGATATACGTAATCCAGCGGAAGATGTTCCCGGCTCAGATCCGAAAGGCTTTTTGGAGAATGCATTTTTCAAGAAGGAGTTTTGGGTTACTTATACATTTACATGTGATATAATAGGACCATATGAAGCTTTAGATTTTAGTACAAAATGGTTATATACAAATGATCCAGATTCAAAATGGGGTAAAAGTACTCATTTTAATGATGATAAACAATCAGAGAAGAGAAGTAGTATCTTTCCACAATGGGTATCTATTCATGATTTAAAAGGTAATGATGGTCAAGATAAGGATGTGGATGGAACATGGTGTGATAATGATAATTATGAAGATTTATATGCTCATATAAATATTTGGCCTAAACCTGATTCTATATTTGAAAATATCACCACAAGCACAAGTACAAGGCGGCAGACTAAACTAGTAGGAGGGTTGCATTTAGCTGGAGTCGACGATACCGACGAAGACACGAACGACGATGTGAACCTATTCCGGCGACAGTACAATGGCACATGGACAATATCAGGCCAAGAACCAGATGTTGACGGGTTGTTAAATGATGATGTAACAGAAAATGGAATCAAAGTATTTGATATATCTTATTGTGAATTGAGAAACGGTTATGCCGATTCCTCCCCGTTATCTCCGCCAGATAATTCTTTTAATTATAAACATGGTTCAAGATATCGAATTAATAATCTTTTATGGTGTAGTTTAAGATCTCCAAGACATTTAGATATTTCATGTGGAGATTATAATTCGCTTGAGGATTTAAGTAGTATTAATCAAGAAGCAAATTGGCCTAAGTCTAGAAGATATATACCTAATTTTTGTAAATTAACAAAATATGGGTGGTGGGGATATCAAAATGCGCAATTATCTTCTTCTTCCTTTATTAATCAAACTATTTTTCCAGAAGTAATGCGACACAGAGGAAAATGTCGTGGCGGTGGATATGCAAAAAATCCAAACTTGATAGGCTGGAATGAGAACAACCAAAGTCCTACTGATGGATGGAATGTTATTGATTTACCTAGAAGAACAAAAAACCCATATTATTCTAGTAAGAATCCTTATACTGGCAAATGGAATTCTTTGATAGATCCTCATACAACTCAATATGTATCTCGTAAATTAAATGAAGAAACGAACGAATATGAGCTATCGATAATTGAAGATGATTACGGTCTTAATACAGATGGCATTCAAAATCCTGAACTTGATTTAGCAATGAATAATAATGGGCAAAGCAATTATTTTGATATATATTATAAATTATTGGTGCCTCCTAATGATGGGAATTATGTTTCTGTCGAATTTACATTTGGGTTAAATGAGTCATCTGTTATAACTTTTTTTCGATACGAGGATATGGATGGTGATGCGACTCCAACTGGTAAAAAACAAGAGGACGCAGATCGGGCAAATGAAAAAATAACACTTAAATGGACTGGTAAACCGAATGATGTCAGTGGTGAGGATGCAGAAATGAAAATGATGAAAATTCGAATATTTGATATTGCATCTGGTAGTTCTTCGCATCAAGCGACATTTAATATAAACAATGATAATAAACTTTTTGGTGATTTAAATAATAACTCCAAAAAGAACTATGAAATAACCGCAAATGTATGGCAATTATTTTTAGTAAATCCTAAAAATACTTTAAATAATAATAATAACGACGATGGTCGTCCAGAAAATAGTCATTTAAAATTTAATCAAAATGAAAAAGTTTATTATGATCTTAGTTATACCCCCGTGGGAAAACCAATTTATTCATATAATAATATACATAATGGACAACGCGGCATGAATTTAAGTCATTCAGCGTCTAAGTGGATGTGGTATGGAATACAACCTTATCATAAAATTAAAGATTTGAGTTGGAATATACGAATAAATGCAAATACATTATTAATAAAGGATGCGGACGAGAATGAGGCGATAGATGATCACGCGAAATCGATCGTTATTCTAAATGATATTTATAAATGGGATAATATATTTGATCAGGAAGGCGGGGGCACTCATTCTTTAATGCTTGATCCATTATCTTTAAGGGGAGATGATAATTTTATTATTAATATTGATTCAGATCAACATAGAGGTAAAATCTTCGAAGCTATACCATCGTATAATGGACCGCTAATATGGCAAAATGATACCCCAATAAACGGTTGGGAGACGAATGATCCATTTAAAAATTATATGAATCACCCATTTACCGAAAATTTTCTTAATAACGTTGTGGGTAATGATACAGCAAATCAAGTTAAAATACCACATCCTGATTTATTTGATCAAGAACATATAATACTAGATTATTGGAAATGGTATCTATTGTTAAATAAAGAAGAACATAACCAAGGAAATAATCCAGGAAGTATAGAAAATGAATATTGGACAGATTATCAAAATCAAATACAAACACTTTCATTCATTAGTTTAGTAGCATTAACAACAAAGATGAAGTATATTCTGGTGAAAAAAGAGGAAATGAAAGTAATAAAAGATGAAGAGAATATCAATCAAACTCAAAGTATCAAAGTAATAGGATATCCCAAAGAGGGAGGAGGAGATATATATATAAAAATAAATAAAGTCCCAGAAATAGAGGATTTGAGATATTTGAATCCCATTAATAATGTAAACGCCAATACTGAACAGAGTGTCAACTTAGTAGAAGCAATAACAGAAACGCAAAGAACTGGATATTCTTTTATAGATTTTGGGAAAACAAAAATAACATTAAAAGGTATAAATGAAAATGATAAAATCTACGGTGATCAACAATATAATTTATTTTACAATTTAGATGTATTTAGATCAAATAATGAAATAGAAATTATAGTTAATAGAGTAAATATAGGAGTTCCTCAAGGAATATTTGGCGAAAAATACTATTTTCTAAGTGATGATAATAAAACTATTATTATCGGATGGAATAATGATGGCCAAGGTTATGATTTTAATACAAATGATGGAGATATTTATTGGACAATAACCAAAATAAATCAACAAACGCATAGTACCAGTATATTATTATCCGCAAAGACATTATCCCGAAATAATTCTGGACAGTATGAATTTATTGATAATGATTTGCGAATATATGATAAGTATCAATATAAAATCGTTGGAGAATATCGATGGAAAGAAATAGATTATAATAATAATAATAAAGAAATCGATCTAACATTTTCTATTGGTTTTGACACAGAAACAATATTTGTATGTAAAAATAATCAGTTTCCATATGGCAGATACAATACAACATCAACTAATTTAAAATTATATCGACCTTTACTATTAACTTCCAAAAATGGACAATGTGATAAAGTAGATGAAAACGGAAATACTACAGGTAAATGCGTTGGAGGAGAATGCTTAGCTGAATATACTCCAAGTAGATCAAGAGGAGGGACGCGTAATATTTATGCTAATACAACTAACCAGCTTACAAAAAAAGAAACATATGTATTTTTATCTAAATCAAAATTTAGACCTTTTCGTTAAAAAATTTTCAGAATTAAAAAATTTTTTAACTAAATAAAACATACAAATATTATAAGTTATAAGATTAATCAAAAATTTTAATTAATCACAATCATTTTAATCAATAACAATCATTTTAATCAATAATTTGTAAATCTTTGACTTTCCAATATTCACTGCCGCCATTAGGCATAGGTCTTCGTATAATATATGGAATTTTTCCTTTATTTAATTCCATTAAAGCAATTGTATGACCATCTATAATATAATTAGGAACAGTTACAAATGGTTTAGATCCGTGATTAATTTGTTTGGCACGTAATCCTAAAATTTTTGCTTTTTCATATCTAGTTAAAAATGGATATGTAGTATGAAGAGGATCTACAATTACACCTTTTTTATTTTTGGTAACTTGAGATAAAGTAAGTAGTTCTTTATAATTAATTTGGTTAATTTCAGGATGAAAAATATTTAAAATATCTTGATTTATATTTTGTTCAACTTTATTCATATCATCAATATCATCATTGCCTTCGTCCTCCTCGCCTTCGTCCTCCTCGCCTTCGTCCTCCTCGGCCTCGTCGTCTTCGTCCTCCTCGCCTTCGTCCTCCTCGCCTTCGTCCCCCTCGCCTTCGTCCTCCTCGGCCTCGTCGTCTTCGTCCTCCTCCTCGCCTTCGTCCTCCTCGGCCTCGTCGCCCGCAAAGGCATCGTCCTTGTTGTCCTCGTCTTTCTTTCCTCCACCTTTAATAAAATTATCATTAAGAATATCTTCATCAGAATAATCATCAGAAATATTTATTGAAAGATCGTCATTATCAACATTTTTTATTAATTCATTAATATCCACTTCGTCTAAATTAGTTAATTTAGAAATATCACTCATTATAATAATTAAGGAGAAACTTATATATTATTTTTCTAATAATATTTTTTCAATTTTATTTTGTTTTAGTATCCCATATTGTATCACAAATCGAACATAAATATATAAATTTCATATTTGTATCATCATAACGTATATATAATATTTCTTTATCTTCTTTAGAATCGTCTTTACGATTACTATCGCAGTCTTGATTAGGACAATCTATATTTGTGATTCTGGGAAGAGTTGGATCTAATTTTGTATATTTATTAATAATATTCTTATAATTTGTTGTTTTTTTGATATTTGTTTTAGATACATATAAGTTATTTAAATTTGATACTAAAGAATCATCTTCGTTACCACACTTCCTACAATAATATATTAAAGCGTTTTCTTGTTCATCTGCATCTTTTGTAAGTCGCAGATAATACATATTACCACATTTTGGACAAAAATGCATGATTGTATATAAATATACAATTATATTTATTTCAATTTTATTTATATTAATTATAATTCTATTAATATATTTAAGGATTATTTAGTTATTATATAAATGGATAATTTAGCAATTATACATATTGGAAAATGTGGCGGAAGTACTGTTCTAGATGAATTAAAGTTTAATAAGATTAAACACGCCAAAATCCATATGCAAGAAGCTATTTATCAACCAAACAAAAAATATGTAATAGTAATAAGAAATCCGATAAAAAGATTTATATCTGCTTTTAATTGGAGATATTATTTAGTTTGTGATAGTAGACAGCAATTTGATAAATACAATAATGAAAAAACTATTCTAAACAAATACAAAAATGTGGATAACTTGTGTAATGATTTGAAAATAAATCCTCATATTTTTAATGGAAGTCCATCTTCTGGAAATTATATTCATCATTTAAAGGAAGATATAAATTTTTATCTCAAAAATTTCATTAAAAAATGTCCAAAAAAACAAATATTTGGAATAATTTGTACAGAGACATTAAAAAAGGATATGAAAAATGTTTTTAATATTGATGTAACATTACATAAAAAAAATAATAGTAAATATAATAAAAACATCACCAATGAAAATTATAAAATTTTGAAGTCATATTTAAAAAATGATTATATTATTATCCATAAAATGTATGAGTATGGTTGGATAAATGATGAACAATACGATTTTTTGAAAAAATAAAATCAAAAACAGAGAATGATAATAATCATAGATAAAAATAAAGTCCATTAAAAATGCAAAATGGGTTAATTATAATTCTATTAATTTTTTTTTTATTTTTTTATATAGTGTCTTGTAATCTATAGTACATTTAAAATTATACAATCCAATATGAATGTGGCTTTTTTCGATTTTTTCAAATGATTTAATATATTTTAAAATTTGTTCCTTATTCTCTTTAATATATTTAATATAAAGAGGTCTAAAAGAAGCACAAGCTTCTGGTATATTTCTTTTACTTAATGTATCAAACATTGCGACAGCAATATTTTGATGAGTAATAACGCGGTTATATCCTATAAAATCTTTATGAGTTTCTTTTATTCCTGGCTCATTTAGCAAAGGTTTATTATGAAATAATGTTACTAACATTAATAAAATACTTCGAATATTTTGACATGAAGTCCATTGTTCGCCTTTCCATGTATTTAAAATGGAAATACAAACTTTACCATTTCTATACAAATTAGGATGAAATCTTGTTTCGCCATCTCCAGTTAAAAAAGTTACTTTTGGTGGTGAAAATGGATAATCAGTAGGAAATTTAAATCTAAAATAATATGCGCCATATCTATAAATTGTATCAGATGGACCAAAAATAATAGCATATCCTTGTAACATATTATTTTCATCATGAGCATAAAATATACCATTATCTGATAATGGACTTCTAATTATATCAATAATATCTTTTTGTAGTCGTTTTTGCGAAGTTCTCGACATAATTATCGATTCCGTCATATATATATATATATAAATGTTTAGTAATATTTAAATATATATTATTTTAATTATAATTTTAAAGCACATTCAATCACAATACTAAAAAGTATTAAAACTACCATACCTTTAAAATTGATTTAAAAATCTAGTATTTATATAAATTAAATAAATGGCAGAAAAACTGCAAAATTATCAAAGTTTAGATCATTTACTTAAAACAAATAAACGTACAGAGAATGGGCCATTTACTCATACTAGAATAGGAGATCAGACTAAAGGGATATATGCTGGAAGTTATAATATACCAGAAAATTTAATGCCACAATTTTGGAAACTATATCATAAAAAGGTATTTATTGATAAACAATTAGAATATTTGACAGAAACACAAAACAAAGAAACTGGGGGGGCATTGTTAGTTGATATAGATATGAGATTTGATCTAAAAACAAAAAAAAGAGTATACGAACTTTCGGAAATATCTGATATAGTAGAACTTTATGCAGAATCTTTAATAGAATTATTATGTTTGCCAAATAATATTCAAATACCTGTATATGTATTTGAAAAAAAAAATATAGTAACCACAAATCAATTTGTCAAAGATGGTTTACATTTGGTAATAGGGTTAAATTTAAATCATGCATATCAAATGTTATTAAGAGAGATAGTAATAGAAAAAGAAAAAACTGTAAATAATATTTTTGGAGAAGAAGGTCTTAATTGTATTAATAGTGTAGAAGATATATTTGATATATGTATAAGTAGTGGTAGAAATAATTGGCAAGTGTGGGGCTCTAGAAAACCAGGATACGATGCTTATGAATTAAAGTATATGTGGAATATTATAATAGACGATAAGGATTTTCAGGTTGAATTATCTGATGAAAATATAAATATAAAAAATTTATTACCAATAGTTAGTGCAAAAAATAAAACATTTATAAAATGTAAACAAATAAATGAAAAATACAAATCAAGACTTAACAAAATGAAAGAAAAAAATATAGTTAAAAAAAAAAAATATAAAAAAAATCAAAATGTTTCAAATAATAATATTAATAATATAAATTTATTATCGATAAATATTAATAAAAAATATCCAACTACAGATCATGAATTAGATACAATAATATCTAATATATTTGATGAACTTGATATTAAAGATTATCATCTTAAAGAATTACATGATCTAGTAATGATTATGGATGAAACATACTATAATCCTTTTCAAAAATGGTTAGAAGTAGGATGGGCACTTCATAATACACATGATCTTTTATTCTGGACATGGATAAAATTTTCTAGTAAATCAGATAAATTTGAATGGTCTGAAATACCAAATCTAATAAAAAAATGGACTACCGAAATGTCTGATGGATTTAGTTGGCGCTCTATACATTATTGGTGTAAAAGAGATTTTCCAGATAAATTTGCCATTATTCGTAATAAATCAATAGATAAATTTATATACGCAACCGTATCAAAGAGCTCAAAAGGGGCTGATACAGATATAGCAATATTGACAAAACATATATGTAAAGGAGAATATAGTTGTACTAGTATTAAACATAATAAATGGTATAGATTTAGTAAACATAGATGGAAAGAAAATGATAGTGGTACATCATTAAGAAGTACATTATCAACAGACATACATAGATTATATGTACAAGCAGCAATTGATACGTTTGCAAAGGTAAATGGTGATGAAAATTTGCGACCAGAAGAACAAGAAGAATATCTTGCTATTTCTGCTCAGTTTAATAAGTTTGCTATAAATCTAAAAACAGCTCATAAAAAAACAAATATTATGAAAGAATGTATGGAACAATTTTGGGATAATGGGGAAATAACAAAAAAATTAGATCAGAATAAATATTTACTTGGATTTGAAAATGGCGTATATGATTTTAAAAAAAAAATATTTCGAAATGGAGAACCTGAAGATTATATATCATTTTCAACACGAACAAACTATGCACCATTTAATAATAATGATCCAGAACAAGTTAAAATAAAATCTGAAATAGATGATTTTATGTTGAAAGTATTTCCTAATCCCGAATTAAGAAAATATATGTGGAACCACGCTGCATCAGCACTTATAGGAGAACAAAGAAATCAAAAATTTAATATATATACAGGCGTAGGAGGTAATGGTAAATCTATATGGGTTAATTTGATGAATTTAGTATTGGGAGATTATTCTGATAAACTAAATATTGCTTTAATAACACAAAAAAGGAAAAGTATTGGTGGCCCAACTCCCGAAATAGCAAAATTAAAGGGAAAAAGATATGTTTCGATGGATGAACCTAGTGCAGGTGATGTACTAAATGAAGGAATTATGAAACAAATGGTTGGTGGCGATGAAATGGAAGGAAGAGAAATGTATGGAAGACATATGATAAAATTCTATCCTCAATTTGAATTGGTTTGCTGTACTAATAGATTATTTGAAATTAATAGTACTGATAAAGGTACTTGGAGACGTATAAGACAAGTTGATTTTAGAAGTGAATTTCTAGATGAGAATGAATATCAACTGAAAAAACAACAAAATCTTTGCAATAATCCGGAATATCCTATCTACGTTAAAGATGATGAATTGGAAAATAAATTGCCCAATTGGGTACAAGTATTTACATCATTATTAATTGAAATAGTAAACAAAACAGGCGGCAAAGTTGACGATTGTCCCATGGTTATTGAAGCATCAAATAAATATCAGGAAAAGCAAGATTTTTATGCACAATTTTGTAAAGAGAAGATAGCGGCCGGACACGAAGATGATAAAATAAAGAAAACAGATATTCGTGCACAATTTCAAAATTGGTATCAGGAAAATTATCAACAAAAACCACCCAAATCTATGGAATTATATGATTATCTAGATAAATATCTAGGTAAATATAGAAAAAAAGGTTGGTGGGGCTTTAAAATAATATACGAACCAACGGATAGTGAAGATGAAGACGATTATACTGGAAGTTCTGGATCAAATTAAATATCTTACATTTATTTTGAGATAAATCATTAAAATTGATATTTATATAAATATTTTTTTTAAATATATAAATATCATGATTTTGGATACCCAAATCAATTTACTTTCAACAGATTGGAGAGAAATTATTTTAAATTGGATAAAAAATAATGAAAAATTATGGGGAGATATTAATAATAATTATGAAAAATCAATAAAAGATTTTAAGGATATTCTTGAAATTTTTCCTAATAAAGAAAATATTTTCAGATGTTTTCAATATTTTGATGCATTAAAAACAAAAGTAGTTATTCTGGGACAAGATCCCTATCATGGGGCAAATCAAGCAACTGGCTTATGTTTTGGAGTAAATGAACAAATAAAAAAACCCCCCTCACTTAAAAATATAGAAAAAGAATTAATTAAAGATATTAATACAGAATTAACTGATATTAGTCTAGAAAAATGGGCAAAACAAGGCATTTTATTGCTTAACACATCGCTTACAGTACTTGAAAAAACTCCTGGATCGCATATTAAATTTTGGAGACATTTTACTAAGTTTATTATAGATTATATTAATACAAATTGTGAAAAGGTAGTATTTGTTGCTTGGGGAGCATTTGCACATAAACGATTAGAAAATATTAATTTAAAAAAACATACATTAATTGTGAGTTCACATCCTTCTCCGTTTAGTTATTATAGAAATTATAAACATTTTCCAAGCTTTTGTGATTCAAAACCATTTATTAAAATTAACAAAGCAGTAGATTATAATATTAAATGGTAAAAGAAAAGTAAAATTTATTATTAGTAAAATTTATTATTAGTAAAATTTATTATTAGTAAATATTTATAATTATTTAAATATAAATATTTATTCTTCAGAACTGAATGGGCTAGTACTCATTTTTTGAAATGAAAATATGATTAACACAAATAGTGTGAAAAAAATAAAATAAAAATTATTAATAGTAAAATATTTAAAATGATTCATCAAATATTCATAAAAATAATCTAAAAGAAAGGGTAATAATAAAATAGAAATAATAAAAGGATAATAATCAAAATGATGATACTGTTTTTTGTATAAAAATATTATAAACATAGGAACAATAAGTACCCAATAAAAAATCTTTAAATAGTATGTCATACTGTTGACAACATTAGTATTATAATCATAAAAATAACCTAAGCGATCATTAACGCGTTTTTTTGATAATGTTTTTTCCACTTTTCTTCTAATGGTTTTTAATTTATTAATCCAGTTTTTATGTACATTTTCAATATTTTTGGTATAAATATATTGAGTAGTGAAATATCCAATTTGATTTTCTAATTTTGCAAAATTTGTAGCTATTGAACTATTATTCCATTTGTTTACTATTTTTTTTGCTTCTTCATTATATTCTTTTTCTTTAATTGTTGAATAATAAGCTTCTCCATTTAATTCTGTATAATAAGCTTTTTCTGCTGATTTAAATCTTGTTGGAGCATTTCTTAATAAATTTTTTGAATTTATATATGTAGTTTTTAATTTTTGCAATTTGCGTTTTTTTTGACATGCCGCATCACAAACATTAAAATTTTTCAATTTATTATGCATTTGATTATAATTTGATGATGTTTGGCTTAATGATTGACTCGAACCCATATATACTATATTAATAATTAAAAAATGTTATGAAACGACTCAAACCCTTCTGGTTGACTAGGATTTACCATATTTGTAAAAGATTCTCCCATAACTACCTTATCATCTGAAAATTTAGCCTTAATTTTTGCTGTACGATTCAATAATGTATCTTTGGTTGTTTTTGCATAATCAGCGAAATTAACACAAGTGTTGCTAAATAATTTGAACCAATCTAATCCCTTTCTATCTTTATTAATATCAATACATTGTCCATATTCATCCTTTTTAGAGCAAGTTTTCCATCTAAATTTATCCCAGTATAAATTGTCTCTATACCAGTTAGCAAATACTCTTCCAGCAATTGTAATAATTATTATTACTGCGATAATCGTTATAGCGCCAAAACCCAATATCGATGGAAACCAAGGTTGACCCAATAAAATTGTAAAAAAAAGTATAGCCAAACCTCCATACGCAATAACTTTTAAAAGATTTCTGTGAGAAGTATATCTATCATATTCATATTCGCCTAATTCTACGAGTCTCTTTTTATTTAATTTATCTTGTTTTAATAGTTCTAATTGTTTTTTAGCATTATTTAATTCATTTTCAACAACCTTTGTCATAGTAATTTGATCTGCTAAATTACTTCTATTATCGGAAGTCATTTTTTGCGTATCAATATACATATTTTTTAATTGACCAAATAAAGTCATACGCATATTTTTTAATTCATTGATACGGGCTTTTATTACTTCTGTCTCTTCTGTAGCATTAGGGTCCGATTTATTTAAAGCTTGTAAATTATTGAACATATATTTTTCAAGCTCTTGAAGGTCTTTTATATTTTTGATTGTGTTTTGATGTTTTTGATCCAATAAATCTGAATGACGACTATCAAATAATTTTCTTTGTAACGATGTCAGAGAAGATTTATCGGTATTTGTATATACAGTGTTTGTTGTAAATTGTGGAAGTGACATTATTTATATATATATATGAAAGTATAATTTTATTGGCTCATTCTTTGTACAGCCATTAAAACTACTAAAACTGCTAAACCCCCCCATATAACAAAATGCATAGATTGACTTGCTTCTTTTAACTGTATATCCTCTAATTGTCCTGTAATAGTTCGATCTTGTTTTCCTTGATTTTGTAATATATCTGCATATATATTTCCATATAAATTTAAACTATTCTCTAATTCTTTATCTTGTTCGGACATATTAATATTTATATTATCATTAACTCCTCTCATTTGTTGAATTTTGTCAAAAATTTCTTGTGCTAAATTTATTAACTCTAAATTTTTACTTTTTAGAGTGTTATAACTTTGATATAGAGTTGAATTTATTTGCGAATTTGTAACACGGGCTTGAACACATGCAGTTTTTAATAAATCTGCTTGATATTTTTGAAATCCTAGAGCTTCAGGAACTTCATCGCACGTTCTTAAATTTTTTCCTCTATAGTTTGATTTTGGACGACCTCCATATCCCCCTCCACAATCACAACACCCTTCACCCATAGTAACATTTTTATGATCAGCATATTCTAATCCATTTACAATTTCTTCTTGTCCCAATACAATATTACCATTAAGACATCTTCCGTTGGTAATTTCATTGCATTTTTTACTATTAATTCTAGATGTTCCAAACGAATCTTTGCATGGAGAAACATAAGGACCTTTAAAATCACATCCAGCTTGGCATGATTTTCTTAAAAAAGTATAATTATCTTGCGATGAAGTATATGCATTTAAACAATCTGCTTTGCATTGTCTAACAGATTCTACACCACGATGATAATTATCCATAAAAGTTTTATATTCAATCCCATATTCACTGAGTGCTTTATCAAATCTATCTTCTAAAGATTTTAAAACCCCAATTTCTTTTTCATTAACATTATCCAATTTTGCGGTATCAAACGCTTCAATTAATTTAAGCTGTCCTTTTACTTTGTCTAAATTTTTCTTTCTATTATTTAAAAAAACCATACCTTGCTGTAATTCATTAATTTTTTGATTGTTATTAACCATTTTATCTAATATATACAGATAAAAAAGTTACTGATCCATCATATGAGAATATGCTGTTCCAAAAAATGTGCAGCCTATCACAAACCATATAAGATGGTGCATTTTTATGGATGACACATTTAGTTCTTGTTCATTATATTCTGCTAACATAGTTTCATTGGCCTCTTTAAGTTTTCTTACTTTTTCTCTTTCTGTTCTTAATTCAGCAATTTTTTTTACAAGAACCGTTTTTTGTTCTTGAACCTTATTTTCTAAAGTTGAATCAATTGTTTCTAATCTAGAAATATGTTGACTCATTTTAGTAATTATATTTAATAATTTTGTATTTAATGAAACTAATTGATCATATAATGGCGAATTTAAACTTATTGCATTACATGGATCTTTTTCCGTCCAATCAGGACCTCTTGGAATAGCATTAAATTGTATTGCACTGATTTTTTTGGTTTCTTCGGGACAACTTTTGTGTCTATTTCTAAAATCTTGATAAAGATGTCTATAACCTAAATTGTCTATCCATGCTGTTGTACCAGAACCTGTGTCAGTCGCATTCCAACCTCCTAATTTACACATTTCACCAATACCCATACGTGTACCTAGAGCTAATTTAGAAAACTGTTCTGCATTAAGTGTAATTTCAGCTTCTGGACAAGAATTATCTTTTGATACCCAAGCTTCATCACTAAATCTTCTAGCAATTCCACCATGGTTTATAAAATAATATTGACCATCATATTTTATTACTTTGCCTTTATATTTCACATCAAGTGATGATTGTTTTGATATTAATTCTTCTAAATATGCTTTATACTTAACTACATATAATGTCATGGTGCTATTAAATTCCCCTTCAAGTCTTTCTAATTTTTTTAATTCTTCTAAATTTTTTTCCTCAATGGGAGATAATTCATTACTAACTATTCCCTGTTTACCTTTCCACCATCCTTTAAAGCCTTCTTTTACTGAATTATTATTATAATTATTATAATTATTAGCATTATCATTATCATTATTATTATTATTTAATGAAGCGTCATTGTGCATAAGATTATTAACTATATTAAGTTTCCCAACAGAAATTAAATCTAAATTTTTTTGTTTAATAAGATTTTTATATTTTCTTTGATATGAATTAAATTTTTGTCCCTGTTTTAATGTACTGAACATTATTTATAAACTAATGATAGAAAAACATTTATTGTTTTATTTGTTTATAAATAAAAAAAGTTAACGTTAAAAGTGAAATTGTATAATAACTAGCAAAAATATAACTTTTACTATTTTCATTATATTTATCAGTTTTGAAAGGATCTGAAGCATTATTAGCCCCTAATTGTGTTGTTAATTTTATTTTTTCATTTTTATATTGTTTTTTAAGTTTATTTATTTCATTATCTATTTTTGTTAAATGTTTATTTAAATTGTTTATTGTACCAGTTAATTGAGCTTTATATAATTCAATATCTCCAGCAGTTTGAGTAATATTAGCCAATGGTCCTGCACGAAATCTTTGCGGATCAAAACCCATTTTATACTTAGGATATTCTGATATATAATTTTTAGTTGCACGTTTCCATCTAAATTTTAATAAATTTAATTTTTTTTTATGATCTTGAGGTTTAGAAAGGTTCATTTATAATATATAGACAATTTATTTACATATAAATCAATAAAGTTTATGAACATATTCTATAATATTTGGTTGTCAAAGCTGTAGGACTAGATCTTATTATTTCTACAACTTGTTGTGGACGTAATCCTATAGCTATTGCTACTGGATCAAATCTAGAAATTTCTGGAAATTGTTTATCATTCATAATATTATATTCTTTTCTAATAGCATTTTCTTCTTCTTTACTTAAAATTCTATGAGGTGGAACCAAGTTATTATCCAAAATATTATATAAGTAATCTTTCAAATTATAAATATTAATATAGATATTTTTTCTTAAATATTCAATATTTATTATATTTATTAAATTATCTGTTGGTTTATCTTTTCCAACAATGACTAAGTCATCATCAGTACTTAAAATTTCTTCTATATTAAATAAATCTTCAATATAATCATAAACATGTCTTGTTTGTACTTTAGTTACTAAATGATATTTGTAGTAAATTTTTTTTCCTGTAGTAGGATTTGTAAGAAATATATCTAATTGTTTATTAGTATACATAATTAATATTTCATTAATGCTAAAAGAATCATAATCAGAAGTATCAAATCCTCTTCTTTTTGCCAGATTTAAAATGATTTTTCTAGATTGAAAAATTTTTGAAATTGTTTGACTATTTATGCTTTTTTGGGCCATATTTATATTAATAATATATTCATTTTTAAATTTTTTCAATTTTATATTAATAAATAATATAAAAATGATAAAAAAAATATAAATTATGTTTAAAATTTAATAAAAATACTCTATATTATTAATAATAATGAAAATAACAATTGATCAATATTATTTGATAACCATAGATAGAATATATAAGCATAGAAAACATAATATCGAAGATATAAAATCAATAATAAAAAAAAATACAAATAAAAGTGTTATCCAAACAGGAGTAGATGGTATGAATTTGACTCCAGAAATTATTTCTACTTTACAAAAAAAAAAAATTCTTAAATATAATTTAGAAATCCCAAACTTTTCAAGAATTCTTTCTAATAGTGAAATTGGATTGAATTTAACAGAATATAAGATTTATAAACACATGATTAAAAATAACATACAATATGCTATTATATTTGAAGATGATGCAAAAATAAATGAAAAAACTTTTTTTGATGATTTAAAAAATATAACAGAAGATTGCCCAGAAGATTTTCTTTTTATATCAATGTTTCATCATCCCCGCCCTAGCCAACAACAATACATTAAAACATTGAAGAAATATAATCAACATATTTTATTTTCAAAAGGTCAACTTTATGGAACTGTTTGTTATATTATTTCTTTAAAGGGTGCAAAAGCATTTTTGCAAAATATATTTCCTATTAATATGCCAATAGATGTTGCTATTTGGCAATATTGTGAAACAAGAGGTGGAAGATATATATCTAATAAATCATTAGCTCAATTATCAGATAATAAATCATTTATTAATTCTGATCGAAATATATCAGTAATGGAAGGAACAATGAAATTTAAAAAAAATATCTTAAATTTAGACAACCAATTATTTAAATATTAAGTAATTTTTTTAATACCAACGTTTCCTACTCCTTTCTCTTTTTTATCTTCGTCGTCGTCTTCTATTTTTGATAATTTATCTAATCCTATCGTTGCAGGTTCATTTAAAATTTTAATAGATGTTTTAATTTTTTCTTTTCCTTCTTCTCCTTCTCTTCCTCCTCCTCCTTCTTCTCCTTCTCTTCCTCCTCCTTTAGTAAATGTTTTTTTTGATAGTTGGATAGGCGAAGCAGGGTAACTGGGTTCACCATCATCATAAATAGGCGAACTAGGGATATATTCAGGTGAAGGAGGAGGAGAAGTAGGTGATGAAGTGGGTATAGAAATGGACAATGGTTTAGAAGCAGAAGATTCAGTTGCATATTTTAAATTTGTTCCGTATTCTACTTCCATTTCTACTTCAGCGTCTTCCTCTTTAAAATTTTGTGTACCTTCTTTAACTACTATATATTCTCTAGTATCTGGATCAAAAGCTTCTATAATAAATACGGATTCGGTATCGTCGCCTTTAATAATCTTAACTTTATCGCCTACTTTAAATCTATTTGGATCTATATCAGGAGGATATACGCCAGGAGGAGCATATGGATTAACGCCTACAGGTTCATCAATAGCACTAGGTGGAGCAAATTTAATAACAGATTTTTCTTCATAAGATATATTTTCTTTCATTGATGAAACAAAACTAGGTTTTTTATCAAAGTCCTTTTTTTTAGATTTTATAGTACCAGTTATTTGATCAAGATCATCTAAACCTGTTAATTTTATAACGTCGTCACCTTGTGTAAGTGAAAGTAATTGATCCACATTATCTTCTGTTACAACTCTCATTTGAATATTCATTGCTTGTAATTCTTGCATTAATAATTTAAAACAATATGGTACTCTAATTATACTAAAATCTCTTCCATATTTACTAATATTGACAATATTCAATTCATTTTCCAAATTACCTATAAATTTCATAGGTCCATCTGCCATAGGTGACAAGAAAATTTTTTTGGATTTATTATAAATAGCAATACAACCTGTTTTATTACAGATTGCCATATAGAATTGATCACCTCTCACTAACATAGATTCTTTAATAAATCCTGCCATACCGTGTGAAATCAAACAATCTCTGTCCATTTCACCTATTCTTAAACCGCCGTTATTTGCTCTTCCTTGAACTGTTTGGCGAGTTAAAACTGTTCTAGGTCCTCTAGCGCGATAGTTTATTTTATCTTTAGGCATATGTTTTAATCTCAAATAATATGTTGGGCCAAAATATATTTCACTTTCCAGTTGCTCTCCTGTCATGCCATTATATAATATTTGACATCCAGATGAATGATATCCACTACGAGTTAATAATTCGCCAAATTCTTTATGTTTTGAACCTTTATTTTGAAAAGCAGTACAATCGCCAAATGCCCCATAAACAGATCCTACCTTACTAATAATTGTTTCAACCAAATGCCCAATAGTCATACGACTAGGCATTGCATGCGGATTTACTATTATATCGGGCCTTATACCATCTTTAGTACATGGCATATCTTGCTCTCTCAAAACAATACCAATTGTACCTTTTTGTCCTGCTCTACTACAAAACTTATCGCCAATATGAGGTATTCTTTCTGCTCTGATACGTACTTTAGATATTCTTGTTCCTTCTTCTCCTTTTGTAATAAATGCTTTATCTACTATTCCAACTTGGCCTTTTTTTGCTACAATTGAATTATCAATATATGTATCCAAGGCTGTAATACTGTTTGTAGCTTTTCCTATAATAACTGATTTATCTGTTACTATAGTATTTTCTTTAATTATACCTGTTTTAACATCTAAATTACTATAATCATATCCTGGCTTTAGTCCTGTAATATTAACATCATTTACATTCATAAATTTAGAACTAATAGATAAATTACCCACTTTTTCTTGTTCTTCATGTGCCTCATAAGTATTATAATAAGTTGTACTAAATAATCCTCTTTTTAAAGATCCTTCATTTACAATAATAGCATCTTCTACATTATAACCTGAATAACACATAATGGCCACTATAGCGTTTTCCCCATATGGATGCTCTTCTTGTGTAGTAAAATTTAAATATCTACTTTTTGTTAGAGGAATTTGTCCATAATTTAAAACAAAAGCCGATTTATCAAGTCTATTTTGATAATTTGAATGATATAAAGATACGCTTTGCTTAGCTTGTCCGCATGAAAAGGCATCGCGAGGGTATGGATTATTTTCTGGAAAAATAATTTGATTCGCCATTAATCCTAGAATTAATGAAGGGTGAATTTCACAATGTGTAATTCTTTTATTTTCATAGTTTTCTCTTTGATCATTAGAATGAGCTAATACCATACCTTCTGCTTCTTGAGTATCAATATATTCAATAACAGATGCATTTTTAATTAATGACTCTATTGATTGTTTAGAAATATTTATTTTACATTTTTTGTCAAGTAAATTATCTTGTTTTCCAAAACCATATATTATTTTATTCCGATTAATCGTTTTATTTTTATATTCGTCCAGTACATTTTCTCTTTCATAACTAAGTTTTTGATTCATCATATAAAATAGAGGTCTTATCGGACGCCCTGCATCAGTACAAATATTAATTTCATTTCTAGCAAAATTAAAATAAATACTTGTATAGATATCAATCTTATTATTACGTTTGTGCAATTTCATTATATTAACTATTTTTAGAGGATTATGGGTACAACCTATCCATGCACCATTAATAAATATTTTTGTTGCATTTGTTAAATAAGACAAAGAACATTCTTCCAATAGTTTAATACCACCTTCTATATTTCTCAAATATGATAAAAATGGTAGCCCTGAACAACCACTAGTAATATGTGTTGATGTTGATAAATGTTTATGTAATCCTACATTTCCTCCATCTGGAGAATGCAAAGGACATAAAAGTCCATATTGTGTTGAATTTAATAAACGAGGTTCTATTATTTTTGCACCATCGCTTCCTATATGAAGATTCGTTTTTCTAAGTTGGCATAAAAATCCCCAATAGGATAATCTATTAAGGCTTTGTACAACTCCTGGTCTTTTTGTATGAGCATCTGCGCCCCAATCTCCTTTGAAAGCTTTTTTAAATCCTGTTTCTACGATTCTATCCTGAAAAAAATTTACTTTATTAGATAATATCAAATTTATAAAATCTTCATCTTGATAAGAGGTTTGGTTATGCTTATAAAAATATTCTTTATCTATTTTTAAATAAATATTATCTTGCTGTTTTTTATAGTATTCTCGAAATAATTTATGTAGTAATATGCCTGATACCTCAATCCTCTTATATTTATAACTATCTCTATTTGTAGGTTTTTCAGCGCCAATATACACATTTAATAATCTCTTTACTACATATCCCAAATATAACGCTTTGGCTTTGAAATTCAATTCTCCTATATGCGGCAAAAAATAATTCATTAATATCTGCAATACATGTTGAATTGTCTTTCCTTTTGTCAATGTACCTATGAAATGTAAGGCAGTTTTTTGTGTAAATATATTACCAGCATCATGAATACTAGGTATAAACAAATCTATATAATCATTATATTTTTCCAAATCTAAAAGACATGTTTTTATAATATCTTTATCAGAAATAATACCCAGTGCGCGCATTACAATAAATAAAGGAACAGGTTTTCTAACTTGGGGAATATTTACAACTATTTGATTATTACTAAGAGTTAGTTGTTCTTTTACAATTCTAACAGATAGTGTTCTAATTGGTTTCGATGCATCTTCTGATACTGATCGTATTTCAGCAGCATATGAATATAGATCGTTAATATCTTTTAATATATATAACATATTATCAGCTCTTCCTTCCTGTGAAACAATTACTTTTTCTTTTCCGTCGATAATAAAATAACCTCCAGGATCATTTCTGCATTCTCCAAGATTAAATCTTATTTCCGGAGCCAGAGTGTTTAATAAACACATATTAGATTGTAACATGATGGGGAATTTTCCTAAATAAATTTTTTCTAATACAATTGTTTCATTATATACACGAAATTTATTCATTCCTGTCGAACCATCGTTTTTTTCAATTAATATTTTGAATACGACATCGACATCGTAATGAATAGTAAAACCATATGTCATATTTCTAAGTCTAGCTTCGTTAGGATACATATAATGTTCGCGCTCGATACCATCATCAGAATCATAAATAATAGGTTTACCATAATAAATTTTTTTACCATCAATGCCACCTAAATATAAATTACATTCATATTTATACTGTTTTGTTTCATCGTCCAATTCTTTAAAAAATTTTATAGGATTATTATCTAAAAAAATATTAATTATTCCTTTTGAAAAAAAAGTATTAAAAGAACTAATATGGTGATTTACAATTAAATTACTGTCTTTAAAATAACTTTTTATAGTTTCCCAGGATATATCATTCGAATTCATATATAATATATCATCATCATATTTTTTAAAATGTATTCTTAAAAAATATTTTAATTAGTATATTTTATTTAGTGTATTTAATTAAAAGTAATTTTGAGATTTGTTCTTAATTAGCTTCTTTGGTTACTTGTTTTGCTTTAGATTTTAAAGATTTACCTGTTGCAAGTGCCCACATGACTAAACCAATCATCGCAAACATACCTAAAATCGGAAAAATTACTAATAACCATGAAACTGTAGACCAGCCTTTACGGCACATATAATTAAGGAACCATGCCCATCCTAATGTAAATAACACTTGGAATACGAAATAAAACGTATTACTTACTGGAGTTTTTACTTTGAAAATCCCGCATGTAAAGGAGTTTGAATCTCTGCAATTTTGAATAAATAAAATTAATGTAGTAAAAGCTGATATCGCTAAATAAATTTGCGCTGGGCGACAATATGATCTTAAAGTTTGTAAATAACTCATTATATAATTTATATATATATTAATAAATTATATCAAAAATATTAAATAGAGAGATTAATATAATTTAACTAAAATAGAAAAGAATTATTGTACGATTGTATGGTCTGCGGCTATTTTTGACGCTGAATCGTAATATGTTGGAATATCAGCTGTTGTATTTATCCATTTAACGGGTTTTATAAGATGTGGTTGATTCATTGGATTTGCTACTACTTCTTTTTTTACACCTTTGTATCTGTGTTTAAGATTATATGCATCATTTGTTCCTTTGTAATAACTCAACAATGCATCACCAAGACCAAAATCTTCCATCATTTGTGTAAGAGTACCACCTTTTTGTACTTTTCTATATTTAATATTAGAATTTAAGCTTTTAGGATCAGGTAAAGATGGATTGGTATTATATGGAATTTTGGTATGTACTTCGCCAATATTTGATGGAGATAAACAATCTCTACTTACACAACTACCTCCTCTCATTTTATTTAAACGCATTTTTGTTCTTAATTTTTTACTCAATCTGCCTCCACGTCTTTTGCGGCGTCTTCTGCTGCTTTTGCGACTTCTGCGACTTCTGCGACTTCTGCGACTTTTTCTTCTACGTCTTCTCCTCCTTTTTCCTCCAATTTGAGATGCATTACAATCGCAACCACCCCCTCTTATATTTTTTCTTGTTCTTTTTTTGTATTTTCTACCACCTTTAAAATTACATTTTCTTGATTTTTTTCTAGATTTTCTTCTTAATTTATTTCTTGATAATGTCATATATTTTATAGTTAGATTTAAAATATTTATAACAAATAATTATTCTATATCGACGTGTGTTAACATATGTCTTCGACAACACATCTTAGTTAAATTAAGTTTATCAAGAGTTTTTCCTTCTGGTGTTTTCTTAAATTTATCATCTAAATAAATAACTTCATCGATGTCCATGCCTTTTGTTATTTTTATTTTACGCACTTCTTTAATATACCATAAATATTTATCTGCTAATACTTTTCCACAAGTAAAGCATTTAATTGGGATAATCATTTTATATATATATAATAAAAATTATATATAAATCAATTTTACTTAATTAAATTAATAAATTAATCACATGTTTCAATTCCTTTTCCTTTTGTCATTTTTCCATTATTTAAATAATAAAATTCTTCCCATGGAATAAATTTTCCTTTTGAATTTTTAACACATTTATCTTCAGGACCCTCACTTCCTGGAATATAACCTTTACTAACATCACTAGCTGCTATACATTTTCTAAATTTTTCTTTATTATCTTGTGCTGTTACCCATACACAAGTTCCTAAAGATACACAACTTTCTTTATTAGTTAGTTTATTACAGGTTTCATTTGTTCTTAATTTATCATCTGAAAGAGATAATATATTGGAAAATTCCGATTCTTCATCCGTTTTTATTTGTGCTGATGGGATTAAATTGGAATCATCATCTGTTTGATCAAATGTCTCGATAACTATTTCACGAACAACTTGTGGTTTTTTTGGAGGAGAAAATTTTATATTAAAAATTACAAGTAATATTGCAATACAAAAAAATAATAAAGATGTTAAAATAATAATAGCTATATTTTTATTTACAAAATCCATTGTAGAGTTAATAATGCGAAAATTTTGCATAAAAACGATTATAATAATACCTATAATTATAAGCAAACTCAATATATTTTTTTTTAAAAAATCTAAAATAGGATCAATAATATTATTATTGAAATTATACATATATAATGAAATAAGATATAAAAATTTATTCTATATTTAACGGCGGCGATGGCGGCGGCGCCTTTTTCTACTTTTATATTTACGCCGACCGCCTGATTTGGGTGTCTTAGGGCATTTATTACAAAAACTTGATTCTGGTTTTGTTTTACAAAAGGCTTTTTGATTATTACATACTAGACTTTGAATTTTGCATGGTTTGCACCAAAACGGTGATGGTTTTTTATTCCTACATGATTTTTTTAAAGCTTTTGTACATTTACCTATCCATGGCCCAGTTGGTTTAGGTTGATTCTTAATTCGTTTCTTTTCTGCTGCATCAGATTCACTAATTCCACCAAGGACCCTTCTTTTACCTGTCAATCCTTTATCTTCATTTAATAAATATGAACCAGTTTTTGTGATAGGACCTTTGGGTGTTAAAAAACGCGCTGTCTCTGCACTAGCTGTTTGTTGCGGTTGTTGTGATTGTTGTGCTGGTTGTTTGCTTTTTTTTTTATGAGGTTCTTCTCTAGAGGGTAATTTTCTATCATCTTTTACACGTTTTTGTTTTTTAGAAGTTGTTTTTTGTGTTTTTTTGGAAGATTTAGATGGTGGGGGTGGGGGTGGTGCTGATGACGGAGGTTTTCCTAATGTTGCTTTTCTTCTTCTTGTTCCTCCTCTTTTCCTTCTTCTAAATTTTGTTTTTCTTCTTCTAGATGTTGCTCTTCTATTTCTTTTTCTTCTTCTTCTTCTATTTCTTCTAGATTTTTTCATATATATATAAAATTATATTATAAAGTTATATATTATCTAAAATTAATGATGGCGGCGGTGGCGCGATTTACGACGACGAGATTTACGCCGTCGACGAGTTTTACGCCGTCGACGAGTTTTACGGCCTCCTGTAGAACGCCATCGATCGCTTCCTGTTCTCATGTGTGCGTATCGTTCACCATATTTCACACCTTGTACTTGTGCTCTGAAATCTTGATCCTGATGGGGCGCATTGGTTGTGCTCCATGGATCAATCCAAAGATATATTTGAAATAATAGTTGTTGTATAGCATGTTTTTCACACGCAATCATGCCTCCACTAATTAATTGATTCTTGGCTTGTTCTCCAAGTTTTGCTTGGAACCATCGTGGTAGTTTATTCCATATTTTTTCATACAATAAATTTATTTGACCAAATGTCGCCGCTGTTTTGGTACATGGTTTTCCATCCATTGTTGGAGCTTGGCAAATTGGATCACATTGATGATTAAAAGGATCCCAACGACAATCAGTACTATTGCATGCTTTTGCTTTTTCACTTTTTGTATTACCAAGAATTTCGCATTTTTGACATGTCGCAAACCGTTTACCATCTCCACATATAACCCCAGTTTCTATATCAGATTTATGTGCTTTTTTTGTTGTATTTTTGCTTTTTCTTCGTTTCCCAGAAGAGCTTTTTTTCTTCTTTTTGCCCATGGTATATATATATATATATATATAATTAGCGGCGACGGCGAGATTTACGACGGCGGCAGCGGCGGCGCGTTTTACGACGACGGCGACGCCCTCCTAATTTTCTTGCTGATTTGGGTCTTTTTCTGGTTTGAAATTTTTGAAATTTAGCTCTACGTTCGGCAAATCTTTTTGCTGATGCATCTGCGGCTTTGCTTCCTATGCCCATTCTCAATGCGCTTGGACCTACAGTTGCTTTTGTTACGCTCGTAGGAGATTTGCGATTTAAATATGATCCCGTTGGATAAAGATTTTTTGGACTAGCAGTACTTTTTCCCGAGAATAAAGCTCTCGCTTTTTTAAATCTGTCTTGACTAGCTTTTGTTTGTGCTGGTGACATATAAGCTTCTTTTCCTGTTCCCCATTCTGCTCCCCCACGTCTGCGTCTACGTCTGCGTCTTTTTCTAGTACGTCTTTTTCTAGCCATTATATATAATCAATATATATATATTTTTGATTATTGCTAAATTTTTACGCACAATTATTGTTGCACTAATTTATATCCTTTTGTTGTTTTTGTTTTTCTATGTACTATTTTATTTTTTGTAAACTTTTTATGACATATTTTACAAATATTTGATAGATTTGCTGGATGATTTTTATGAAACGTCTTAATAAATTGATTAACATTTGCCTTTTCTTGAGGTTCTAAATGATGAATATCTATCCCTTCAGCGTCGCAAAACTCACAATTACCTTTTATTTTTTTGGCATTATATTTACTTTTTTTACGTTTCAACCCACTTATATTTTTTGAATTATATTTTTCTCTTATTTTATGAGCACCTTCTAAAAACTCATTAGAAAAATCAAACGATTTACAGACTTCCAAACCATACATGTCTGCTCCAGGACCATCTTCTAATTTTCGAGTATAAAATAATACACCATTATTACAAACGACAGACATATGTTTAATAGCTAGTTTTTTCATCGATTTAATTTCTTTCATATTTGTTATCTGATGAAAATGCGTTGCAAAAATATGGGAACATTTTCGTTTATTTAAATGAATTAATGTTTGAACAAAAATAGCAATTGCACTAGCTGTTTCTGTCCCAGAACAAACTTCATCACCCAAAACCAAACTATTTTGATCACATAAATTTGTAATGGTTGCCATTTCACACATTTCGACGGCAAAAGTACTAAGACCTTTAAATATATTATCATTTCCTAATATTCTCGTGTAAATAGCTGTATAAGGATTATACACAAAACTAGAGCATGGAACAAACATTCCTGATTGAGCCATTATTGTAGCTATACCTACTGATCTATTAATACATGATTTACCTACACCGTTTGTGCCATAAATTAAAATACCATTGGGGTTTTTCCCAATTTCGATATCATTAGGTACATATACTTCGTTATGTTGTATCTGTTCTATTAAAGGATGTCTAATATCTTTTGCTATAATAAATGCCTTTTTTGATTTTTTTATTATAGGTTTACAATAATTATATTTTCTGGAGATATATGCTTTTGTTACAAGAATATCTAAATGCGAAATATATTTAACAAAATCATTCATTTCATTATTATAGTTTCGGAGAGAAATTATAAATTCGGTATATACATTTTTTAAAATTTCTTTAAGATTATCTTGTTTCTGGATAAATTTATTATATAAATTTTTTAACGATGTTCCCATTAACTTCTTATTATTCGATACTCCTCCTGATACGAATTTAATTGATTTTAAAAAATCAGTCGACGGTGCTCCCCGGGGCGGGCAAGCGCCGGGGCCTTCAGAGAACTCGTTGACCGCGCCTTTACGTGCGTCGCAGAACCTTTCTATCGCAATTTGTATATTTTTGCTTCGTTTATCAGTTGTGTGAAAATACAATCCACTTTTGTCTGTAAAATGAACTTTAATAGGTGAAGTGCTCCAGTGGCCTCCTTGAGACACGCACAACCACGTAAGAAAATTCAGAGTATCATTTTTTTCTTTTTCTACAGCATCAAATTCATCAGAAACTTCATCCAAAACAGAATTTATTCCTTTATTAAAAAAATTAATATCAAATTTATTAAAAGTTAAATTTTCACAAATATGCATATTTAAATTTCTCTCCAATACGCCAATTAATTTCTCACAAACACTTTCAATATTTGTATTAATATTATTTTTTATGTATATTTGTATATCTTTATCTTTTTTAAGATAATCGTTGATTTCAATAATAGTATGTAGATTTTGATTAAAAATATACAAATCATATGGAGTGATTTTATTAAAAATGATTTTTCTATATAAATGTTCAATATCCTTAATTGTTTTAAATTTTTGTCTTAGAAATTCGAATTTATCATAATTATGTTTAACATAATCTATTATATCGTATTCCTTATTTAAATATTTAATATCAGTGACTGGATGCAAAATTTTATCTTTAAATGATCTTCGACCCATAGGAGTAATGCATTTATTAATAAGTCTTTCTACAGAACTATATTGTCCTTTTATGTTATTTGGATTGACAATATTTAATTGACGGAGGGAATGATTACCAAGAATCAAACGATTACTTATATTGTCAAAAGCGGGGTGGTGAAGTTTATATGTAAGATTTGGATTATGTTGAAAAATAAAATCTAACAAATAACAAAAACTTTTAAATGCGATAGGATTTAATGATAACTGTGAAGATTCTATAAAAGCTTCATAATCATTAATATCATTATAGAAATCATGTATAATTTCTTTTTGAAATGTTTGCTGGTCGCATTTATTAGCCATTTTAGCTTGATCTGTTTTATCTATTTGATTAACAATATGAATAGATTTTGTTTGTAATGCAGCAAATTGTATAATATCGTTAATTTTTTGTTCATTTTTATAATTATGAATAATTATTGTTTCAATAGGATTATATATAGAATTAAATCTTTCTAGTTCATCAAAAATGGTAGGATTATGTATATTTTGTGAAACCATTGTATATTCGAAAAGTTTTACATTGCCTGTAAAAATATCAATAGCAGAACATCCAAAAATTATGGAAGGATTCTTATTTATGAAACCTTTGTCATTTTTCATAATAACATAACAAGCAATAATATTGGTATCTTCCTTTTTTTCAACAGAAAAATTGGTTCCGGGAGAAAAAACGTGTAATTCTGATCGTGTTTTTTTTTTACCAATAATACCATTTTCATGCCAAACAGCAACAGTAAATCCTTCATTAACTAATACTGTAGTATATTTATTTAAAAAATATTCTGTTGCAGTAAAACCAGCCATTTTAACAGGCATATTTATATTTTTGTATTTATATGTGATATGTTTATTTGCTGCTCTCATATGAGTAATAGATAAATAATCATCAAATTTACTTATAAAACATTTGCCAGTATTGGGGTCTTGAACGCAATAAATTTCATAAAAAGATCCACATTGCCATAATAAAATTGTTTTCTCTCCATATTTTTGATAATAATTGTTGAGTTCTTTAAAGTAATCTGCAATCATACGATTATCTTTATCTTCTGTATTTTTTTTTCCACGGACCATAATGTTATGTATATATATATAAAATTATCATGTTTTAAATATGATTTTATATATATAATACATCTTATCACCATGTTGCCGTCCAATATAAGACAATAATTATTCTATCGCGTCGATGGCCCGTTTTAGTTTTTTCATTTGAATTTTCTTCAAATTCAAAGAATTAAAATCTTCTTCATCTAGAAGAGTCATATCTTCTATCTCTTCAACGCCGAGTTCTTTTAGATTATTGAAAATGTTATCCAAGTGGAGAAGGCTTAACCATTTGACGAGTGTCATAGCGTTATCATCGCTGTGATCGCCGATATTGAGTGCGACCGCATGGCTTTCTTCCTTTTCTTCATTATCTTTCTTTTTTTTTGAACTATTAGAAACATTTATACTAATGCTCGCTCCATTTCCGAAACTGTTTTTGCTCATGCTTGCGACGGCTGCTTGGGTGGTCATATTATGCAATATGTTCAGTTGGTTCAGTTGGTTCAGTTGGTTCAGTTCAGTAGATTCAGTTCAGTTGTGTTCATTTCAGTTGGCTCAGTTCAGTTCAATTTTCAAATCAGCCGCTTTAAGTATTAATTGACCCGTAAGTGGTAGGCAATTCATCTTGAGAATAATCAAAAATGAAAGTACTAAGATTATTAATACTTCTATAATTTGTAAAATATATTTCTTCTTCTTTTTTTTTAATGCTTTCATCAATTAAAAAACATAAACATCGCGAAACACATGCAATTATACATATAGATATTATGCAAAAAATTATTTTTACCGAATATTTATTTGCAATAGCATGATAAGGATTTAATATTATTAATGTAAGAGACATAATGACCACTAGAATAAAAAATATATAAGGGATATGATATTTTTTATGATAATAATTTGATATTAATTTGATACACATGATTATTTATATTTCATTTTCTTTATGCCAATTATGTAAAAGAATGTCAGCATTCTTATTTCTCACATCACCACTTAGATAGGCATTTTCATAAATAGATCTAAAAATATCATTAGGAGCACTGCTACCTATTTTAACTAGATTATGTTTTCTAAGATAATTTTTTACTTCTTGTATATCTTTTTTTTTTAAAATAGTAACTTCATTTTTAATATTTTTTCTAGTTTTTTTACTTTTAACAAGCACACCTATTATTTTACCCTGTTTTCCAAGTGTAATTTTTCTTTTAACACGTCTAGTTTTTATTTTTTTTGGTTTTTTTTCTTTTTCTTGAAATTTATGTTGCAAATCTAATAATTTTTTTTGTCTCTCAGAAAATCCAACATTTTTTGGTACTCTTAATTCACGATTATCGTCAAAACTTTTATTAATATGAATAGGTATATTACTTTCTGTATTTCGGTTTTTTAAAGTTTTATTTTTCCATTCCCTAAAGGTTGGTTTAGATCCATTTTTTAAACAACCGTATGGTGGATCTGTTGTTTTTTCAGAGACAATATCAATATTATTTGATACTGATGGGTTTTTTTGAGATGTATAAGATTGTGATTTTATGGAAGAAGAATATGGTGTTGGTGGATGAGATGATGAAGGTAGATGAGATGGAGGCGGTGGAGGTAGATTTGTTGAAAGTGGTGGTAAAGATGAAGAAGATGGGGTAGAAACTGAAGAAGATGGGTTCGAGGGCGAAGGTGGATTTATTGAAGATGTATTTTGTACCTTTTTTTTTCTTTTTA
>PBMP01000066.1 GCA_002722705.1 Pseudobdellovibrionaceae bacterium
ATCATCTGCCCTAACCCAGACCATGCGGACCGCCGTAGAGGCAGTTGTCACATAAACTTACCAAAACAGGTTTGGCACTGCTTTTCATGCGGAGATGGAGGCAGCCTAAAGAAAGCCTTAAAATATATGGGCGCTTCTGGTGCTAAAATCCCGTTGAGAAATCCTGCGGAGTCCTTAGAAGAGACCTACGTAGAGGTCGCGCTCGATCCAATAATACTCTCTGCATTTAATTACCACGCAGAGCCTTGGATTAAGGCAGGCTACTCAGAAGAACTTTTAGACGCCCACAACATCGGATATGACATTCACAATAAGAGGATCACCGTACCTATATATAATAAGGACGGAGACCTCGTTGCAATCAGCGGTAGAGCTGTACTACCCAAACAGGTACCTAGATACAAGGTATACAGGAGCGAGCTTGCAGACTTCGCACCTCCTAATTACAAGCCTAATCAAAGGAGATACCTGTGGAGACAGGATAAAATCGATTATTCTCTTGGGTATATAGTTGTTGTTGAAGGATTTAAGGCTTGCCTTTCTGTAGTGGATGCGGGCTTTGAGAACTGTGTTGCGCTATGTGGTGCAAAAATTACACAAGAACAAGTAGACTTGCTAAAGGAATCTAGTCTTTCGGTTGTTATCTTCTTAGACAATGACCAAGCGGGTCGAATTGGTTCTGAAAATTGCGTTATAAAGTTACGCGACCATCAGAATGTTGCTGTCGTGCAGTATGACAAGCCAGCACCTGATGATCTTACTAAAAACGAAATAGCCCTTGTACTTAACAAGGCAATTAAGGAGGTCCTATGAGTTGGGACAGAGAACAGCGTAGAGCTCGAGCAAACCGACAAAACCGTAGAAACGGAAAAGGCAAGTCCAAGATCTGCTTCGGCTTCAAGAAAGAAGTTAAACTCGGGCGAAAGCCTACCAACCTTCTCTTTATTCCTGGTAATTACACTTCATACCTTGGAAACGAACGCCCATATTGGGCTTGGCTAAAACATAAGCACTTCAGAGAGGAGGGTGGGCAAACTAAAATCGCATCGTTCGTCTGTACACGGTGTGCAGAACCTAACTGGGGTGGCGAATGCCTAGCCTGTGAGGTATCTACAATGATTAAAAACCGTGAAGAGCGGGACCCCTCCGTTTCATCATCAGAGGTTATCCATTGGAGTGTGATTGTTCTTGACTGGTTTTATAGAAGTGAGAACAAATATGGGGATATTATATATGCCCGACCTGATACACCTAAAGAGACAAAGGATCTTGAAAATGACCCCAATGTCGAGAAGGTTTTCGGTTGCCGCCTTTACCTCCCCTTAGGACCTAGCCACGCTGCTCAGTTTGATGACTTGGTTGTTAAAAATGTAGCACGTATGTGCCGTGGTTGTGAGGAAGAGTTAGGACCTGAGTCTGCTTACGATGGGGGGCTAGAGCCTGCTCTATTCAAGTGCCGCCATTGTGAATACACCATTGAAGACTTGGCAGTGTCTGACCTTACAGGTGATGAGATTGCAGACATTGAGTATGGTGTTGCAGATATGCGATGCCCTTCATGCGGTGCCGTTGATTGGGTTAATGTAGAGTACGGATGTTTGCAGTGTACAACGCCTACTAACACATCACTGTTCGATACGGTTGTTCCTCTGTGCAAGTATGTGAGCAAAACAGATAAAGGAAAAACTTCTAGCAATTTGATGCTCCCTCCTGGTAAAGGAATTAAGTTTGCTACAGACTTTACCCTACCTAACGGGGAACCTTTGATGCGCTACATTGAAACCGGAGATCCTGATAATCCTGTTGTTCGAGATATTAACCCTATGCTAGAACACCTTTACTATCCTATCGATTTTAAGGGAGAGTTGTTTGCCACACAATTCAACCCTCAATACCAAATCGAGCGTACAGGTGGCAGATTGGGTAAAGCATTTACACCTAGAAAGAAGGACTAAACCATGCGGTTTTTCTTCGTCCCTCCTGGTAAGGAGATTACTACAGATGCAGAGTTTGTAGAACTTATGGAAAGACTAGCCTCTAGACCTCTTGGTTGGGAGGGCAGGATTGCCTTAGATACAGAAACTGCTAACGGTATATCTATTACAGATAACCGTGTTGTAGTTTGGTCATTATCCGACGGCGAAGAGCGTTGGCAGTTAGATAGGAAATATCTATATCGAAAGGAGTTTATAGACCTTTGGGTAGATCCCGAACGCTATTGGTGTTTCGTTAATAACAAATTTGATATGCATCAGCTGTTCTTGGAAGGCCTACCAGAGATTGGAGGACTTCCTATTGATGTTATCTCAATGGCTTTTATCAATGACGAAAACCGGTCTGAGAATAAGAAATACGGTATGGATGAGATTGCATCGGACTACTTAGGTATTAAGATGCTCAAGTTCGAGGCCACGTTTGGAAAAGGAACTAACTCAGAAGAACTAATGTTAGCAGCTCCTAAAGAGACCTTAATCGAGTACAGTACTTTAGATGCTTACATTACTTGGCACTTAACTGAAGTACTATGTTCAGAAATATCAGACCTACCTTTCTGTGATGTCTCAGACTATTTCGATTCGGGTATGGATTACCTGGTAAAAGTCGAAGCGCCTTTTTCTAAAACTTTATGGAGGATGGAGCGCAGAGGCATTCGATTGGACCCGAAACAAATCGATATACTTGAAAAAGACTATACTAATCGAGTACAGGAAGATAAGAAGAACATGTACAGGTGCGTTGGAAGACTTGACTTCAATTTTCAGTCCCCTAAACAACTAAAGGAATACTTCTTTGAAGAACTTGGACTTAAACCTAAGTCTTACACTAAGTCGGGTAATCCATCTCTAAGTAAGGAAGTATTGCCTCTTTACGCTAAGGACGGTGTAGAACTGGCTCAGTACTTAATAGACTACCGTAAACACGCAAAGCTTCTAGCTACCTATATTAAAGGATACTTCCAAAAAAAGATTACCCCACAAGGTAAGATTCACTGCAACTTCCGACAGCACGGTACAGTTACAGGGCGCCTTAGCGCAGATAATCCTAACCTGCAGAATATACCAGGAGAGCAATCCTTTCGAGCGGCTTTTATACCCGATAAAGGTATGATGCTTGGCTGTTTTGACTACGGACAAGTAGAATTAAGAATTCTAGGTCATTTCTGCCAAGACCCTAACCTATGTACTGCTTTCTTGGAAGGTCTAGACCTTCACTCCTTTACAGCTTCTAAGATGCTTGGAGTATCTTATGACGAGGTCATGGCTTCAAAAATACTAGAAGACGTAAAGATCTCTGAAGAGGAAAAGAAGGAACTTACAGGAGACTTATACTCTCTGAGTGAGCAAGAAGTTGAGAGTAATATAAAAGCACGTAAGGCTGCCAAGACAATTAACTTTGGGATATTGTACGGCATGAGTGCGAACAAACTTGCAAAGACCCTAAAGCTTACAAAGGACGAGGCACAAGTGTATTTGGACGGTTGGTTCGATGCGTACCCGCTTGTTAGAGACTTCATATACGGGCAGGTAGAGAAGGCAGATACAAACCTTTTTCACGAGGTCAGATCTATACAAGGCAGATACAGAAGACTTCCTAAAATCTTATCTCAAGATATCGGTATGCGTAAGCAGCAAGAGAGGTTGGCCGTAAACTCTACGGTCCAAGGAAGTGCAGGAGACATAGCTAAGATGGCTATGATTTGGTTAGACAGGCACCCAGACCTTGGGGGTGATTGTCTTGAGGGTGGTACTTATAAGGTACAGCTGCTATTACAAGTTCACGATGAAATTGTGGTACAGTGCCCTAAAGAACATTGTTCTGTAGTGGATGCAATGATACGCAGAGGACTAGTACAGCCTCCGCAAATTGATATAAGCGTCCCCCTCGTAGTAGATGGGGGCTTTTCCAACAACTGGGGAGAGGCTAAATAATGTTGAATACTTTAAATGTAAAAGGACCAAGTAAAACACACCTTCGTGAGCAATTAAAACACGGAGGGACTGTTACTATATCTAACGTCGGCGAAGTGTCGATCAAAACTGTTAAGAAACGAGTAGTCAACGTAATTGATAACGACAATATAGAATGGGGCGGTGTTCGACTTAGGTATGCAATCCAATTTAAACCTGACCCTTTTATAGAAGATATTAGACAAGGTATGTAAATTACCTTACACTTAACTAAAACATAAGGAGGATTTATGGAAAAGTTAAGTGTAATAACCAGTACAGAAAAAATTGCGTCTAGAGGGTGCCCTATGTGCGGCTCGGGCATTGATTACAGTGCATCAATACCTCGTTGCCCTGTGCACGGAACTGCTCCATTTGAAGTCGGAGCAGGTATGCAGAAGGTGAGCTCTAGCGCTAGTGGAGCATTATGGAGACTGAGAAAATACCCGTCGAGCAGAAGGTAAAAGAATACTACAAAAGACTTAACACAATTGTCCAAAAGAGGGACATGGATGGCAAATTCCACCCATCATCTTTTGGATACTGCGTTAGAAAATTGTGGTTTCACCATACCTGCCACGAACCACAGCACCAAATTCCTCACAAGTTAAGGTCTTGTTTTGAGCATGGACATGCTATACATGACTTTCTACAAGCTAGACTTATAAAGGCTTTTGAGGATGATCCAAATACAACTGTGTCCATAGAAGTACCTGTAGGAGACACAGACTTTGCAAAAAAGTTTGAAATTGCAGGATCTGCAGACGGTCTAATAGAGACTTCTGCAGGAACACGCATGATTTACGAAGCTAAGTCAATTTCTAAAAAAGGGTGGACAGGTTTAGGAAGCCCTAAAGCACAACATGTTATGCAGGCTAGCATCTATGCGAAGTGCTTAGAGGCTGGTAGTATACTTTTTGAGTACTTTTGTAAGGATAATGACGAAAGCAAGTTTTTCCATGTAGCTGTGGACGAAAAGGCCGTAAACTCTGCGACAATGCAGATAGACAAAGTAAGAACGGCTGTTAATCGGCTAGAAATAGTACCTGCAGAGGGTTCTAGTTACGAATGCAACACCTGTCAGTACGCTTACACATGTACTAAGGATGAGCAGTTAAAAGACTACCACTCAAAGGTTTATAAATGATTAACGTACCTGCTGAGAAGATTAGTGAGATGTATGACAAGGTAGATAGGGACCTTCAAAATAACATCCAAAATGAGAATCTATCTACTCCTAGGGATTTAGGAGAGTTTAGAGGAGAAATTCCTCACGACCTTGATATGCTTAGTAATGATGATATTGCTAACTTAATGGTAAAGGTTCAAGAATATCAACGCTGTGTAAACTCTTATTTATCTGACGCAAGAAACATGAAGAAGGTAAAACAGCGTATACTCAAAGGAGTAAAGTCTGCCATTACTATTGAGAGGGGTAAGGAGTATGTAGAGTCCGACCCTCGATACATTGAATCTGACTGTTCTCTACTTTATTGGGAGATGAAAGAAGAGTACTTAGAAGACATTTCTAAATCAGCCTCTAAATCTTATCAAATGATTTCCCGACTTATTGCTCTTAGGGAGCAAGACTTACAACAAACTACTCGAAGAGAGGTGTTTAGGAAGGGTAGAAGAAAAACATATGGGTGATCTAATTATAAAAGAAGGATCTATAGCTTTTCTAAAACTTAAGATGCCTCCGACAGTTAACAAGGCTTATGTTAATGTAAATAAGAGGAGGTTTCTTTCACAATCAGGTAAGTTATTTAAACAGGATGTTAAGGCTAAGGTAGCCGAGCTGTCCTTAGACTGTACTGAAACTTTTTGGTTAGACTGCGAGCCTTTAAAACTTACATGCGAGTTCTACTTCCCCGCCTTGGAAAACAAAGGGTGGTCGACAGGTAAGGCAAAAACACGTTATAAACGTATAGATGTATCCAATAGGGTTAAGCTGTTGGAAGACGCCGTATCTGAAGGACTTGATATCGACGACTTATACTTTTTTCAACTTAATCTAATTAAGCGAGAAGATAAGGAAGCCGATGAGCCTTATGTAAATGTAACGATTGAGAGGAGTGATGTTGGATGTAAAGATTAAACCAGAAGATCTTAACGCAACTGAGCTTAGACTTATGGCAAGAGGTTTCAGCTATTGGCCTCCTCGAAGCTATGACCACGAAAAAATACAACAAATGATTGATGAGGGCGCAGAGCCTTCCTCAGACCAATTAAAAAGACGTACAAGGGTAGAGGCTTTTGTACTTAAAAATTGGAAGTACATTAAAAACTCTGCACAGGTATACGGATGTACTGCGGATTGTTCGAAGGGTTCAAACCGTTGCACAGATGCAAGAGCAAATACCTGCTACAGAGAGTGTTTCCCGAAAGGTAATTAATATGTCAGCACTAACAGACCACCCTAATGTAAGACAGCTTGTAGAGGCTATCTCTAACCGAGACATCGAGTTCTTTGAAGGTGTCCGAGACAGCTCAATTAAAGGGAACGGAGGTCAAGCTTTCTCTCCAAGCCATCTTATGTTTGCTTGTGCCCAGGTAATAGGAGATTCGGAGCCTGTACGCGCAGAGATGGGGGGAGTTCCTGGTCGGGAGAAGAAGAACAAACTTATCGATCTGTGTATTAAATTATGTACGGCTCCTGATGAGGGAGAACCTGTAGTTGAGGAGGTTGTACAGGTTGAAGAGCCCCAAGCAGTCGAACCTCCTTCTGAAGTGCCTGTCATTGAGGTAAACATTCCGGAAGAGGTCGCAGTACAAGAGCCTTCTGTTAAGGCAAAGACTGCTCCTAAGAAAAAGAGAAGATCTTCAGCCGAAGTTGTTTTAGAACCCGTCCTTGAAGAGATTTCAGAGATTACTAAGGCTGTTTACACCATGCAAAACGTTGTAGAAGCGCAAACTAATCTCATTAAAGACTTGTCTGAAAAGGTCTCACACTTTATTCAAATCTGTGAACGTACGTCTGTTGACACAGAAGCGAACAACTCTTTCAGTAAGGCTAGCTTCGCCAAGCTAAATCGTAAACTTGATGCAATCAAGAACGGCGTAGTAGCGGCAGAGCTCGAACTTGTTATGAACGGCAAACTCGAAAGCAGTGCAATGTCTGACTGTATTGATGAAGAATGGCCTAACCGTTAATCTACTTAACCTTAACCCAAATATACTCAGGCTCAGTCCTAAACGAACCGTTATCATACCCGTCGTCTTTTATGACGCAGGTATAGGTAGCACTTAAACCCTTACTCAAATTTTTAGCTACGCTGTAAGCGTCCCCACTGACGTCAAATGATAGGCGGTCTACAACATATGTAGAGTCAGTACCTGACCCTAAGTCCTGCTTAGATACAATTAAAACGTCTGCAGCAAAATCTAGCCTACTATATACAAGCTTTTCATCGTCAGACCCTAAGGCACTGTCGCTATAGTCTGTAGGACTAGGATTTTTCTGGCCTAAGAATGTGCTGTCGATATTTCGGTTAGGATCCATGTAGTTATTAATGGTTGTACTCGGATCTAGCGTCAGATCTTCTGTCATTCCAACACCTCCATAGATACCTGGGCCCGCTAAGTTTGTTACAGAAGTTGGGCCGCCTTTCCTCTGCCCTACATCTGCCTGAGTATACTTGTGCCCACCCTTAAGTAGAGAGTAATTTGGTAGATCTTCATGCTTAAAGCCCCACATAGCCTTATTTAAATTCTTACCAAAATGAGTCTTATGCGGTATATTATTACCACTTTTTAATAAGCGCCCTATATCAGGTGTTCTGTTAATAACAGCATTACTAAAACAGTAATCATACACAGTCTGTGAATTTTTAAATATTGTCTTAGCCTCATCAGACATAGATAGGTTTGGGTATATCGCGTCTGTTCCCCCATTATAATCATGTATAACTTTTCTGTATAACGAATATAACTCTTCATCCGTGAAAGACCTTCCTAATCTATTTAAGGACCAAGCTCCTAAGAAAGGGTTGTACCCTGTCGAAGGTGTATATGCAGGAAGGCTTACCGTAAACTCTCGACCTAGCCACTTATGGGTGGCTGTTGGGATCATAACTTCATACTTAGAAGCCATGTACTTAGCTAAGTCTCTTAAAAATATACGGGAATCGTCCCAACCAATCTCGCCTAACTTAAATAAAGAAAACCTGTCAGCTCCTAGAAAGGACGTTCTGTCCTCATAATAATAACGAGAACCTGTCTCAGTTGAACTATAATTTATTGTCCCGTTGGGGAGCCTGTCAAATGTAGGTGTATATACGTATTGAGGCCCGACATTTGCTGTATTAAACCAAGAGCCTCCCGCTAGATCTCCGACGGGCTCTTCCATATCTACAATCTTATAACTGGACTTATCACTAGGCTTATTTTGTATAAGTAGAACATACCCTAAACCGATCCTAGGTAGTGGCGGTTTGGACGCACTGTCCATATGCACATCTTTATAAGTACCTGTTTCAGGATCAAAACCGATAAACTGCTTACCGGTCTCCCCCATTAGGGTGTAAATATTATTAACACTTGTGCCAGAACCTGGAGGAATCAGGCCATAGATACTTGGATTAGAAATATCCTCATGCCAGGCTTCCCTGGTATCTGTATGGAAAGTATTAATGTAAGAGGAGTGGCCTGCTACATCGACTTTTGTTATGTGTTGCGTTACAGGACTAAAGGCTATATGAGCCTTATGAAAATGATTTGGGGCAGAGGGGTTGGAATCCGGCTCTACTTGGGAAAATGTGAACTCATACTTGTGCCGAGACAGGCCCATTTGATCAGGACTTCCTGTTGAGTATGTTTCTGTACTATAAGGTCCCTCATTTCCACTAGACCCTGCTTCGTAGGCGTATAAGGTACCATCAGAGATGTCTGCACTCACTCTGATACCGCAATCTGCATATATATCTCCAGAACTTCTATACTCCCACGTAGTTTGACCGTTCGAGTCTGACATCCTAAAGTCGGACCTAACCTTTTCTTTTAGCTTATAAGCACAGATATTAACCTCGGAATTACTGTCACTGAGGTCAATAAAGCACACACCAGAAGATGTGCCCGTGTGTAGGGGAAATACATCCTGTTGCGGGTTTGTAGGGGCTCCATTCTGATATACCGTGAATATCGTATCAGACATAGTATCCGAACTAGTCCCATTTATAAATATACCGTGTATACCTTTATGACTATCAGGATCAATTCCTGCAGAGTAGAATGGGAATCTCCAAGTAGCACCAGATGAGTATTGGTAGTTATAATCCGTCTCTTGGTAGATTTCAACAGCATCTGTCATTATGAACGTACTAACAGGCTTAACATAACTACTAGCCATTAATTCTTGTGCGTATAAAGATTCTGTTACGTTTATAGCCAAGTCTGACTGATCGTTAGGTATAAAGTCCCTACGCCTATTTAGCCCTAAGAAGTGATCATTAATGGATCTGCTTATACCAAGTTCGAGGAAAGGAGGTGACCCTACACCTCCGTTCCAATACCTAAATAGACTCTTACCTACATTGGGAGAAACCTGTAACCCTCCTTTTACCTGTAGCAGGCTAAGTTGGTTTAGTGATGCCTGCGTTACTTCTGGACGATTTACTCTATAAATCTCGTCAGATAGGGTAGAGTTTACACTGTCGTCAAAAGCAGAAAACCCAAATGCAACATCTGTTCTATCTAAACCTTGCAAGGTTACTGACCCGTCCACAATAAACTCACCAAAGGCTTGGAAGGGGCCTAAAACAGTCACTAGCGATCTAAAAACGCTACCTAAGGCACCTGAAGACAAGACGGCCATATCTGTCTTAGGTACAAACCCAACCACCTCGGATGTTACAGGGTTGGTTATTTGATCAGGATTAGCGTAATCAATATCACCTGTACTATTTACTGTTATAACGTCTGTATAAATCTCGCTAGAGTTTATATCCCACCTTCTGCCGAATAGCGTTACGTCTAAGGTGGTATTTTCAACCCCATCTAAAGCATTCTGACTATGCAGATTTAGATATACATCTCTTATAAAAGGATCAAATATTGACTTATTTAAGTTGGGTGTTGATAATTTTATAGTATCTGAAGGACTTCCCTTAGACACCTCTATTACGACAAAAGGTATTGAAAATTTAAACACATCGGACTGTAGACGGCATCGTACACCGCCAACCCTTGAACCCAAACCTTCAAACTCAGCTCTTCCTAGTGCAGACCCTTTAGTTGTACTTAAAATCCCTGATAGCCCCACCACTAAAATACCCTGCCTACCGACGTCTGCAGCAGAGAACCGTCCTGTAGGATAGGTAAGACTAAGTGTAGAGCCACTCAATGAATATCCAGCGTCAAGCTCCACATAACTTCCCGCATTTTGCGAGTTGTGTACTACACGTTGCTCACCCAACTTAATACGGTTAGTGAGGTACCCTAAGAAATCGATTATTGACTCTTGAGCTGTACCTGTAGTCTGTACCGTCTTAAGAGGAAAGGATGTAGCTGAAACTAAGCTAGGATCGGTAGTCAGTTGAGTAGGAAGAGATTCAAAATCTGTGTAGAAGTTTGAGGCAGTGCCAAACCTGTAATAACTATCCTTTCGGTCAACAATTTGCCACCCATCCTCAGAATCCGAATGGTCTGCTTGAGATCCAGATCTATACAGTCTTGTTTTAGAGTACGTAGGGCATGTTTTATAAGGCTCTAAGAGCAGGGTAGACATACCGGAGTCTACAACAGGTGCCAAGTGCGAACCTACGCCAGCTAAAGTTGTATTACCTGTAGACTTATTACTACCAGAGTTAGTCCACGTCTCTACGTCCGATTCTATAGAGAATATACCCTCAATTAGGGAGTCTCCGTACAAGTGTTGAGCTAAGGATCCTACACCCCAGAAGTTATAACCTCTACTTACGGTTTGCTCACCAACAGTAGAAGGCGGTAGGGACATCCAAGCCGAATGTGTACGCGCTGTACCAGGGCGATCTGACCTAGATCGTCTTTGTATAGATTCAACCTCGCTCGAAGAAGAGACACTTCCAAACAAAGGAACCTTAAGGCTAGTTGAATTGCCTTGAGTGTACCTGTGAACTAGAAGGTTTGGCTCTTTGAATATAAAGTCTCCGTCACTATCTAGAAAGTAATTAAGGTCTGAACTAGCAGAAATCTCGCTGTCAGGAGTTGATGCCTGCCTTTCTATATAGACCGAAGCCTTACTCGGAACTATATCACTATAATTGCCCGAGTTTGGTGTAAGCTCCCTGCCATACACAGTAGCCAGAAAGTCTGCCATTGAAGCCGAAACGCTAGCATCGGAGAAATGAGGATGCAGGGAGTTTATAAAGTCCAACTGACCTGATCTGTCCTCAAAAGCTACGAAAGGTGCAAAGTCTTTAAATGATGCTCCGTGCACGTTAGACCCACCATACTGAAATATTCTAGACTTTAACTCCGTTGAGTTATCCCCTGTTTGGTTAGTCCTGGTAAACTCTGTTGAGAGGCTAGGACCTGTGTGAAATACCTGCAGACCTCCGGGATTTGTAGCAATATTTGAATACTTGCTAGTTATAGACACTCCAGGTACCTTACCTCCCTCAACTCTTAAAGATCTGTATTCAGAGACATGATCCCTTTCCTTGTCAGATATAACATTAAAGAGAGTACACCTAGCTTTTACAGGAAGCATGCCTGAGCTCGATATAGGTTTTAGGTCCTTATCTGCCGGTAATAGGTACACATCTATACCTAGATCTGCGTTTATAGAGACCTTCCACGCCCTGTAAAGACCACTTAGGGAGTGATGGGAAAGCATGTTTGTTGATTCGTAAAAGTGAGGTGGTTGCAGAGCCCCGTTAGATATAAACTGTACACCTTCTATATGTATTAAAGGATCAACATTGCCAAAAGCATCCCCATCTAGAGATAAGGTGTGTTCTGTAGCTGTAGAACTTACGTGGAATAGGTTAGATGTTGGAGGAGTATAAGAGCTTGTTGGGATAGTAGAGTCTATAAATGTACCTACCCCTAGCGCTCTAAGGACTATGTAATCAAACCAAAATGCAAACCCGCTATTTGTTGATGCATTTCTTTGAGTGTCCAAGGTAGTAGTAGAAAAGTTCTTAAACATAGACTCAGTGGCCCAAGATTCCCCAAACGTATGAAGATCTGAAGGCCCTATTGTAAGCTTGACTATATCAATCCCGCTAAGCGTTCCGATCGATACAGTACCCTCTACAGCCCTAAGACTTACCTTCTCTTGAGGGTCCGATTGCTTACCTAGTTTAAAGTCTCCAAAATTCCTAGGAGCAATTTTTAAAGTCTCGGATATACCGTCAACACCCTTAATTTCAGCATAACTTGAATCCACCGAATCAAATTCAGTACTTACCTTAGATCGGTCTGACACCTGGCTATGCCTTAGCTGCAGAGGCGCATCAACTGTTAAACGCTGTGCTACATCGTGGTGTACGAATAGAACAGAAGCGGGTATGGTGAGAGGATCTACGGTAAATTGGTTTGAGCTATACCCAAGGCTAGTCGGATTCCTGTTATAAATAGGCTCATCTAAACCTATAGGTTCTATCTTAACACGCTTGTAAGATATAAACTCTACAATTGTATATAGTTTTGAGGTTATTACAGAGTCTGTTGCCAAGTTTGAAGGATAGACCGAAACCTGTACACATCTTCCCTGGTCTGACCCGTAAAAAGAATTGGTAGTGCTTTCTAGTATGTTAGTAGTCGTATTTAAACTACATACACTATTAGATATAAACGTAGAGTTTCTAGACGATCTTTGAACCATTTGGTAGAACGTGGAGTCTTCTATACTTGACGGAACAGATGTTATAGAAGCTAGAGCTGTTTTTGTGGAAGCAGTCTTATTAGTTACATCTATAACTAATCCTAACCCTTTCCTAATATCTAATGGCTGTAAGATTTTTGAGACGCTTACAGGGTTACCTGAAACCTTAGAAGACCGATCTACAGGAGCATCCTCTAACGTGGCTTGTACAACCTTACTAGAATCTGTAGATACAGGAGCTCCTGTAGCAGTTTCTACAAAAGAGTTGACTAAATCACTGACGTCAGACGTTAAGAGCATTTTGCTGTAATTTCTAAGATTAGATCCGAAAGACCCTCTAGAGTACAGAGCGTGCCTATTTGTTAAATGTTCTGAATAGGATACATATAGAGGCCCCTCACCTCGAAGTAGCCACTCGCTAATGTTGTAAGGATTTAAAACATCCCTCATTGGGTTTGTTGCACTGTCAGAAGGTGTATTCGATCTATCAGGAAGTACTGTAGCTAAGGACAGTCTGGTATTTGCGTCTACGTCTTCTCTACGTATAGGTTGAGATAGAGTCAGTAATACGACGTGATCGGGAAGGCTATAGGTCCCGAACCTTAAGGTACAAGAGCCAGATACAACGCTTTCTGGAATAATCTGAATGTCGTCCGTACCCATTATAAAGTTAGCAGACCTAACAACAAACTTGTTAACACCGACACAATAGTCAATTACAAATGTGTGCTGCTTATTATCTTGGTCTGTAAGTTGTACAAGCGTATTAGGTACCAAAGTTGTTCCGTCTACATCTCTTAGCGGATTACCCAGATTATCTGTTGTGGCGCTTCCTTTTAGGTATATTGTAGACTGGTCTAGTTTTACAAAATCAGATGTATGGACTTGAGTACTTGTTGGTGTTCCTAAATTTAGAATATCCGTAGTTGTATTTGAAGTACCTGATAAGTAGTTCGTCCTAACAAAACTAGATGACGCAAAGACAGGCTCTATACCGAAAACTTGAGTAGTTGTACCTATAGGATTAGCCACATCAGCTGCCTTAACAGATCTAGCTAACTCAACTCCGTCAATACTTGTAAGTTTAAATATATCATTAACGTTGGCCCAAGGTCCGGGCAATAACACACTTGATGTCCCGCTTATTGCAACACCTGCGTAGTGCGTGGAGTTGTTGTTATCAGCATACCAGTCTACTACTACCTTATCTGCAGACGCTCTAGGGAGCTGTACAGAGCCTGCAGCAGTCTGTCCGATTTGCAGAGACTTATATTCTACTCTAAAACCGTTAACTCTTTGAGTAGTATCATCTAAGTTTCTAGCAAGCGCATCAAGACCTCGATTAATGCCGGTACTTGTCCTGTCTTCGTTCTTGAACGTAAAAGAAGAACTACTAGTAGAGCTTGCGTCATAACGAGCAGGAGCCTCTTCTATATCTCCTCTAACCGAATAAGATCTTGGATCTACGACAGAGTTTTCAGAAACTACATACGTGTACGGAAACATTCCTCCAATTGCCTTTGTGAGGCTAGAAGAAGTACTAGTTGAAGCTGTTTCTAATACTCTTAGCTCTACAACAGAGTTGCCTAGAGAGGTTATACGTAGGTACCCTGAGTCAGAATCTGCTTTAAAATTAGAGTTAGCATTAATCGTAGTAAGGACTGAACTTACTAGTGGTGATGTGAAGTTGAACGTAGTGCTCACCTCTTGTCCTGCAGAGTCCAAAGTTTGAACAACTAAAGATCCCGAAACCTCGCCGGACTTCTTTAAAAACGGGTACACTAGCGTAAGATCTGGATTCTGCAATCCATTTACAAAACCTGTATATAGAGATTTTATGCTAGAGTCCAAATCTCTATACAAGACCGATTTAATTTTAGACTGTATACTTGGAGAGCCTACTAGTACTCTAGGTGCTTCGCCTTGCTGTAAACCTCTGCTTAAATACTTATCCATATTAATGCCTCAACTCCCAAGTTATTTCGAGTTCGATTCCCGAAGTTTTCGGGATAGGGTCAAAGGTGTGGTAGGCAACAGGAGACTGCTCATCAGCAACAGCTATACTTGTCTCTCTACCTCCTTGTGTAAAGGATACAGCATGTCCATCTGTGAACAAACCGCATTCGGATATATAAGTTGTACCCGCCCCAGGAAAAGTGGATGTACCAAAACGAGAGGTATACCGAATCGCAGTTCTTAACCCACTATCAGGGAAAGTAGTAAGGTTATGATTTATAGGTTTTAGGTAATCTCCACCTTGAGAGTATGCGATAGGGCTAACAAGTTTGTTTACTGACACAGATTCAATCTGAGTACCATTACCTAAACCTACATACCTAATCCTATCTGTTCTGAAAGGATTACCATCTGTGTTATAAGATTTTAGTAGGCAGGAGTACTCTCGACCTGTGTTAGTCCAGACATTATGGCCTAACTCAGTTCTAACTAACTCGCCGTGATCAAACACCTTAATAAATACATTACACACTTCTAATACGGTTTCTTTACTCATTTATCTTCTCCAATAGATACTATTTTTACTAGCCTGTCTTACTAAAGAGACCTCATACCTATCTAGACTGCTCGGGAGAGGTTGCGCAAGCTTAATGGAAGATCCATCAACATTGGTAATTCTATAAAGACCTTCGCCTTCAGTTGTAGGCTCCCTAGAAAGAGCTTCTTTGGTATTAATTCTAATAAGATCTCCTTCGATTACAGGTATATCTGCAGGAGCTCCTAAAAAGTTTTCCAAAACTACATCTCTAGTATTACCTACATTTGGCAGTTTTACAAACAAGTCGGAGGCATACTCTTCTAGCTGAGGACCTATACCTAAATTATAAGATCTTACATAATTAACATGTACAAGACACTGAGTCCTTATTGAGTGCTCTGTTAGGTCTAAATCATCTCCTAAACCTGTGCCACTTCTGTGAGACACTTCACATGAGATTTGATCCCCATTAGATAGAGAGTCGTCGGAGTAATCAAGCCATAGGTTTGACGCAAACGTAGCAATAATTTCAGACTCTATATCATTGTATTTTACAAAATCCCCCACAGATATTCCAGAAGACTCAACACCTAAATTACTTACAGAATATCCGTTCGTACCCAAAGTAGTATCCTTTACCAGGGTGAATGTACCTACGTCTCTATTTTTTACTGAAGGTCTTCTTACTACAACTCTTCTAGGTCCTGTAAGTTCTGGAGCCGTTAGTCTAGGAAACTGTTCAGAGTGTATGAATATGGCAGGAGTACCATTCTCAAGCCGTGTCATATCCACTGCGAGAACGGGCCTTCTGTTCAATCCATACTCTGGAAAACTTATTTCGTCCCCTGCAGCAATATTATCGTGCACAATGCCTTCTGTTACTAGGTATATACCCTCACTGCTACTCTCTGAAAGAACTCCATCGTATACAATATCTGATATAAGTCTAACTACAGTAAAGGAGGTATTGTCTGAGTTAAATACAGGCAAACTTTGTCCTGTAGGTGACTCGCAAGTAAGAATAAGTTCGGTAGAGCTAACAACTTCTTTAACCCTATACAGTGCTCGATCACCGCCCCTAAACACCACGTAATCAGGCAGTGTGTTTAATCTGTTTGAGTTAGCTAGTTCTACAGATCCTCTGATCCAAGGGCGAACTGTATTACCGCTATTAAAGGTTGTAGTATACCCTGTCTCTACTGATGTTCTGCCTAGAGCGTCAGAGTACACTATTGTATTTGTAGAAATGGATTCAGGCGTAAATCCGCCTGTTGGGGACACCAACTTAATTTCTGTAGAACTTACTATCGATACAACACCATCCTTCGGAAACCATGTGGTTAATGTGTAGAACGGGTTAGTATCCACTACCTGAGTTTTAGGGTTAGGGATGTCATAAACTTCGGGGACAGAAAAGGCATAAGCATCTTGGTCAAGTAGAGCCATCCTATACTTTATAAATAACGACGTATCTATGTTTATAAAGTCCACTAAGAACTTATAAAGCCTTAATATGAAATTAGTGTAGGAAGGTTTTATTTCAAATAAGAAGTCGTATACGAACTTAACAGCACCTTCATTAAGGTTTGTACTGTCTACATTTAAAGTAACTACAAATTTGTTTCTGTCCAATACAGGGTTAAGTTCTCCTCTTGAATCTGTCAGTAGATCTTTTATAGCAATCCCTAAACCAAAAAGTTCGAACTGCTCTACTATATTCCCAAGCTTTATATTCTCAGTTAAACCTGACGTAAAAGGGTCTGTAGAATCGTCAACCTTACTCGGTATCTCATAAGAACGAACCCTACCAGTATCCTTACCTTCTGAGTCTACAGACCTTACAGTTATTCGAGTCTTTAAAGAAGTTCCGCTAAGAATATCAATTTCTGCGTTTTGATCTATATCAACAACTCTGCACCGTTCATCCGCATAGGGCACACCAGATATCACGCCGACAGATCTTTGCATATTTTCTAAGGTAGCTCCAAGCATTTTTGCAGAGTACAGACCAAGTATGACAGATCTATAATCCGTAGAAATGTCTCGACTGAACCAATCGGAATATGGAAATTTTAAAAGTCTTCCGAAGGTTAGGTCAATTGCCTTATTGTTATCTTCGACAGCTGTCTCAGCCCAAAGCACACTTGGGTAGGTATTTATTAGTTTACCTGGTAAGATCTCTAAATAGTCAGGAGGTCTAACTTCCCCGTCTAGACTTTTTGGATATATTTTTAATTCAGCGTTAGGGTCGTCAAAGTAAATACCGTCTGTAGGTGTTAAATTAGGTAAAGGGCTTAAATCTACTTCAAACTCTCTAACAGAATCTACTGTATAGTTTCCTTTACCCAATCCTTTATCTATAACGATAAGATCGCCTACATATATTCCTGATAGTATAAAATTATAGTTTACAGTCTGTAAGGTAAATAGTTCAGCGTCATCGTTTACTATAGCCTTAGCCCCGAAGCCTATGTCGGGGTATTTTCGTATACTAAAATCTCTGTTTTCAAGAAGTTCCAAAGAAGGTCTTCCAAGATCAACAAGACGATTACCATCTGTTATAACACCTCCCCCACTATCTGTACTTACCTGCTGATGATCCTCAACAAACTCGCACAGCTTTACCAGGTTGATTATGTCACGGTCCAACCTTACCCTGCTAAGTCTTCTTATAAACTGGGGCTCTATTTTATAGGATAAGACTGTATTTAAAACATTTAGTCTAAATACTGTAGTTGTATTTGAGTTGTTTTCCCACCGTATACCGCTGTGCCTAACCTTAAAAGAATCAGAACTAAATTGGCTCAGTAAATCTTGTGTTATAATATCTACATCGTCAGTATTTAGTGACCTTATTAAAGTTTGTAGCAGCTCAGTAAAACTACTCTTAATGGTATCTAACAATACTAGATCTGAAACATTAGAATCCAAGCTAACATTGGATACTACGGAGGCTACTTTAAGCCTAAGATCAGAGCTCTTTCCTGTATTTACACAAGACACCTTAAAATACACTAAATCTCCGGAAGAGACGCCTAGTCTTTCTGCATTAGGTACGACTAGATAGGGTAGAGTTTGAACTTCGTTATGCGTCCTATGCACACAGTCTTTTACAAAAGATAAGGTAGGTCCTGTTTGGTCAGTAACTAAACCACTACCTTCGGAGTCTGAACCTTTTAGAACTACAGGTATTGGAAGTGTGGGTGAGCACGTAATTTCAACAGATCCAACAGAAACCCCCTCAGGCAAGTTAATAGACCTACGTACAGAATATATAGTTTCAAATACGGTTCGACCTCTTTGAGAAATATTTAAAAAATCGACAGCTATAACTTCCGTATCTACAACTTCATCTAGTACTGTTATTCGTACCTTAGATCCTACGTCAAACTCCTGAGGATAAAATTCTCCCAGGTACTCCTCCAAAGGTGTAAATTCAAATGTAGATATAAACCTAACTTTTAAAGTGTAGCTAGCTGTTTTAGTCCATATAGGCTCAACATCTTGCTGCAGAGATATTAGTCTCCCAAGTCCTTTATCCTGAGAAGCTGGAGTTGCTGAGTAAGATTCTTTAAAATTTATAAACAGGTCAAAGCCCGCAACGTCTAGATCTAGATATACAGGGTACCATCTCCTAAAAATTCTATCTTGTATCGTAGCTATAGACTTGTTGTCATCTATGTTGTAGGCGTTAAGTAGGTCGGAACCTACTAACTGTTGTAAGCCTCTCCATAAGAGTTCTATCCTACTTCGATCATCTCTAGGTAGGGAATCCCAAAAGTCAGGCAAGGTTTTCCAAACCCAAGAGGTATCTAAGGATATATTTTCAAATAGGGGGGAGTTTGAAGCTAAAGCCGTTCCTATAGATATAGCTTTAGAACTTAGCCCTCCGTTAGCACCTCTGATGTACAGACTAACTCTATACTCGCCGATAACATCAAACTTTAAAGTGAGTATCTCCTCAAACCAAGTTGTGTAGGGTCCTGGATTAACTCTGCCAACCTTTAAACTGCTTTTATGAGGGACTTGCTCAATATACCACTCAAAATAGAGTACCTCATACGTTAGATCGTCAGCAGTTCCGCTGTTGGACCCATCTATACGGATA
>PBMP01000067.1 GCA_002722705.1 Pseudobdellovibrionaceae bacterium
AAGTGGCTGTCAATCACGGAGACGGTGCCCGCCCCGAAAAACTCTTGCAGCAGCTGCGTGCGGGTCACGGGGTACACCACCGGCACATTGGACGTGCCGATTAAGGCGGCTTTGGCCACTTTCAAAGGAGCGCCGTCAATTAGCTCGGCTATCTGCCTGCGGTAGGGGAAGCGGTCGTGATCCCGCCGACCGGCGGGATTCACCCAGGGACCAAGGCCCCCACAAGTCTTGTCCCACATTTTGCGTGACGTCTTTATTAGCTGCAACAACATCGCGGGATTGTTGTACGGCAACACCAGCATCGGCTCTTTACCACCGGTCCAAATCGAGACCGCGGTGGGAGTAACCTCCACCTCATGTCGCCCATTCATTGCAACGAAATTGTGTGTCCGAGAAAAGGCGCAAAAAAATGTATATATCGGCAAGAATTCATTTATGATAAGAATACCGGCTTGAAATCAAAAATGCAGTATAACACGGTTTGGAGTGTATAGGGGGGGGGGTTCCCAACGGGGGGGTACCTGGTCATATTTGATTCTTGCATATCTATATATGTATACATATATATATATATATATATACTAAAATTATTTTAAATATTAATAATGAATAAAATATCCCCCCGGTACATCCTCCCCCCCACCCCCCCCCCTAATACTGTAAATTCGTGATATCAGTGAATGCCCAAAATTTCCTTTCCAGCGGTGAATGCGTGATAAAGCGCGGAGATAATATCCCGACCCTTTAACACATCCAGAAGTGTGGTTGCCTCTGGGATGTCAGTTTCCGCTTCACTTAAGCAAACTGCGATGGTGTTCACCACCGACGTGCATTTTATGAGTTGTCCCTTTGACAAGACCCCCATGTTCATGGGATCTCCCCACACAACCACGGCCGGTATGTCCTGGTTTGCAGCGGCAATGTCCGAGTCGATGTAGAGCTCCGGGAACCGGACCATCTCCTTCAACGCAATGACCACCGCAAACAGTGAGTTCACGTTGGTTTCGTGCCATCTAACCGCCCGCAACAGCTCCTTCAGCGGCTGCTGGATCAACGGCCGGACCACCGTGTTGGTTTCCTCGCCAAACACCTTTGCCGCGATCGCGTACGCCGGGTGCTTGCGCGGGTGGCACACGGTGTGAATTCTAGGCATTTTGACTTTCAGCGCGGCGGCGACGTACTCGTCACCGAACGTGGCGAATGAGGTGCGTTGCGCAAACCCCACCACGAGCGACGGGATGGTTTCCACGAGGTCGTCGTCGACCTCAACAGAGTCCAGGACCGGGAACTGGTCGACAACTGCCAGCCTGGCAGCGTATGCTAATTCGTCCCATGTGGTGTGTTCGTTTTCCATGACGCGCCACAACGCGGTCCAAGTCTCGTTGCAGAATTCCGAATCGGTGACATCGTGGGCGACGAGCCAGTCAAAGAGATCTTGATGGTACTCCTCCTGGACAATGGCTTCAAGCACACCCGTGGCTGTTGAAAAGTCTGGCATCACAGCGTGGTTAACAAACAACGGGCACAGTGTGGTTGTGCGCGACCCCTTGTTCCCCTCCCTGGTCGTGTTGGATGTGGAAATAGCCAGCACCGGAGACGTGTGCCGCTTTGTGGTGTTGACAACATGCATCGAAGAGACGTTTCCCCACCCCGTGGTCCGATCCTCGTGCCGGCGCGCGACGATTCAGGAGCAGTGGGCGATTCCCGGCGACGTGGACGTGTTTCACGAAAACGCGTGCTTGAAGCGACGGATAAGCCCCAACGCGACCCCGGCAGTGCCAAGCGCCAGGCGGTTGCCGCTTCCGGCGTGGTACCCCCCCTCCGTTCGAAAGATGGTCCCCCCCCCCATGGCAACCCCTCTCGGGCGGTGCGGGTACTGCGAAATGATCAACGCCGCGTGTTTTTTTCCGGCTGCTACACCCTGTCTGCCGCCGAGGCGAAAGTGACGGCAAAGGCGTTTGTGGATGCGTGCAGCACCCACGCTGAGCTGTTTAAGTTGATCGCGGCGATTGCTGGCCAGCCCGCGGCGATCCCGCTGCGGCTTTCCGGCAAGACCTACAAAGCTGAGACGTTGCCTTCGGATGTGAAGGTGGCCGACCTCGGGGAGGTGGCGGCGCTGGCGTCGCGGCGGCTGTCGCGGGAGTACGCCGTAGCAGCGTTAAGGCTTGGGGGAAAGGTGCAGGCCGCGGTGCTGGAGTCGATCCAGATGCTGCCCGAGCTGTCGCATCTGGTCGGGATTCGCCGGCCCGATTTGCAGTGGTTTTGGCAGAGCTGTCAGTTCAAGCTGCGGCAGACCCGGACGGCGGCTCAGACGGCCGCCGTCACGGCGGCCATCGAGTCTCCCTGGCATTTTCAGGCCAACACGGTGTCGTTTAACGACTTTAAAACCGCGGCTGCCCGGGTGGAAGCGCAGTTTGCAACCCCCGGCACCGATATTGTAGTGTGTGGCACCTCTGCTGCGGCGGTGTCGCTACGAGACAAGACGCTGCTGCTTTTAATGCTGTTATGGTGGGAAGACACCAACTACGCAAAAACCGCTCCTCCCTGCACCCCCTCCCCCATCGCCGACGTAGTCGCACACCTTCAAGCTGAACCCTGTTTGGTTTGAATATAGCAAGCGTTGTCCGGATCCCACCTAAAATGTTTAGGCCTCGTTCCCCGCGGCTGCGGAATAAAGCGGTTCAAATTGACCTTGCGGCGCTTCTCCTCGGGAGCAGGAGTGACCGCATCTATCGCCTTTGGAGCCCTGCGAATAATTCCTAGAAAGTCCAGCGCGGCCACGTCGCGTTTGCGCTTGCGCGCTCCCGAGTCGATGATGAGCTTGTCAATGGTCGATGATGTGACCGCTTCGCCTATTGCAACTTCCGATTCAATCAGAGCGTGCTCTTCGAGCCTCGCGGCCCGGGCGGCTTCGTCGGTGCACTGGGGTTGATTCGCAACCACCTGCAACGTCTCTGGCACCAGCAAGTACGGTTTGCAGCACACCGGCGGGAACTTTGCCTCTCCCAATGCCTGGCCAAACAGCAGCTCAGTGTGGTACGGTCCCCAGCCCAACAAATCCATTGCCAGCGGCGTCTCTTCGCTCATTGCATCCTGGATCGCCCTCGAGACCTGCACTGCTACAAACACCGTGGTGTACATGCCCGACCAGCAATGGGAGACTGCGGCCCACGTTAGCGGCTTGCCGTGGCGAACAATAATCCCGATCGCCCCATTCGACTGTTCCGAGGCTCGCGGAATGAGCGCATCTGGCTCGTACCATGCTTGCGGCACGTCGAGGTTGTCGGCCCGTACTGCTGCGTAGAACTTTGCTGGTGTCAAGAGGTTTTGAAAATCAGTGGTCGTTTTGAAAATCGCCGGCAGCACCACGACCCGAAAGCCTTTCCGAAACGCGTCGACCACCAACGCGGTAGATCGATTGATGTAGCCGTTATCCTCGGCAAAGTGCGAACAGATCAATGGGTCGACGTCCTGCACCAGAACGTTCCACAGATCGACTTGCGGGCGGGTCGTACCAGACAGTTTGATGCCGCCAGCTCGGGTCGTCAGCATGGTCACTGTGCCCATCGCCTTGGACAGTTTTTTCGGCAGCGACCCCGCGGCGGCAATGGCTTCTTCGCGGCGCTGCGTCAGGCAGTTTGCGTGTTCGAGTGCCCGTTTGATCGGCGCCACAATCTTCCGCGGGTCGATCGGGTGCGAGGTCGGCAGCATGCGTTGAGCCTCAAAAACCGCTTCCAGCGGAGCAATCAGCGCCATCCTGCCTTTGTTGTACGCCAGTCGTCGCTGGTCCTTGCGACCCTCCTCGTAGTCTCTCACCTCGTACGCCGCATACGTTTCGGCCACGTGCTTGGGGAGCGGTGGAGCAGGAGGGGACATGTGCAGAAACGCAATGGAAATCCCAATTTCGAGCGGATGCTCTGCAATCAAGCTGCGAACGTAGTCCCGAAAGGGCGGGGGCACCTTCGCAAGCGCCTTCGAGGCCCGGATGCCCTGAAACGGCAGCGTGTCCACATTCTGAGACGTCTTCCGAGCGTTGGCAATGGCCTTGAGCTGCTCGATCGCACCGTTTGTGAGCCTGGCGGCCACATCGGCGGCAAACGTGCGGTTGATCACCTCCTTGAGCTGGTGTTCCAGGAACCGAGAGTTGAACGGGTAGCGCACGTACGATCCCGGCGCAATCTCCGAAAATATGCGGTCAGGATCGTTCCGGGTCATCTGCCATACCCACGCCAGAAATATCGTGGTCAGGTAGTCGATGTGGTACTCTCCAGTGCTGTTTACTTTGATGGCATTGATCCAGCCGATCATGGTGGTGCGCACCGCGGCGGAACGATTCTTGGTCTCCTCGTTTATGGCGAGAAACGGCGACATGCCCGCCCAAATCGCGTCGTCGGTTGGAGCAGGCTTATAGAGCTTGCCCGTAGTGTTCTTGGCGGGGTTTCCCGCGGCCACCAAGTAGTAATCGTTCGGGGCACCCCGGGTGGTCCTGCTCTTCCCCGTTGGATGGGTGTCGTGCAGCTTGCGCGCTTTCTTTGGTGGCATTGCTGGGGGGAGGCAAGAAAGAAATGTGCCTATAATTTACGGAATAGCATAATTACCGAAATTGCAAAAATTGCTGAATTGGCACCTACAAGAGTATATTCTAGAATTCGTTCCGTTTCCTTTTTCACGTGTTCTGGAGCTGGCACGCCGCAGTAGCAAGGGCACTGCGCTTTGTTCGGCCGGTGGCGGCAATACGAGGGTTGCCACTGATTGCAGAGGAGCTTTGCGGTTTGCTCGCCGTCGAGGTACAGGCCCACCTCATTCTTTCCGCATACATGAACCGAAGGCGGGGTTGGGGCCTGGGTGGGCGCCGAGGTGACCCGTGCGAGTTGAATTGGATCTTTGTTGGCCGGGGAAAAAATCAACTGCAAATCGTGCGTTAGCACCGCGGTGGCAGACGACCCTACGCGGCCCTGCAACCGTGCGGTGGCGTTGGAGTCTCCCTGGTTGACGTACCAATGCTGGAGCGCAGCTGGCCACGGGTCGGCGGTGACGCTGTCGCGATAGATCTGGAGCAAGCAACCTGTTTGCGACACAAAGAACGGCGACGGCCAGTAATATGTTGTGATGTCCTCGCACGATCGCAACGTGGTGGTGGTGGTGACGGTGGTGGTAGTGGTCGGGGGAGGCGCACATGTGCACAGCCTGGTAACGTCGGTGTTCATAGTATGGTTCGGATACGTGGTGTCAAAAAGATTGCTGTTCCACGGTATGCTGGCGTCGTACGGACATGCATTATTGTTCACTTCGCGAATGCTCATGGCCTCGAAAGCAGAGTCTTGCGTATTTGTTCCTAGCCAGCACCCGCAGAATTCTGGGTGTTGATTATTTATTGTGGTTACATTTAGCCCACTGACATTGTAGTCGTCAATGACCATATCAACGGAAGTTGGGTTGTTTTTGAGCTGGCAAAGATGATAGGCGCATTGTTCAGTGGTGGGCATGACGTCGCTGCAACCATACTGACAGTCAGTCTCTCTTTGCAGTAATGTTGTTTGTGAGTGACAGAAAATGGGCACCGTCCAAATGGGTATATCATAATGTGTCCCAAACGCCTGTGCCGCTACAACTGCTACCAGCGCAAGCATGGTGTCCTTTTATTATTACAAGAGCGACGATATAGTCTACCTCCACGCCATCGCAGCTACCATCAACACCACGATAGCCACAACAACGTGCGAGCACACAGCCTGAATTGCGGGGCTGGAGACAGCGACCATGAACAACCCCGGCAAGATTAGCTCCGCGAGCATCAGGACGGTCACTACGCTGAGCACAACCACCTTGATGTTGTTGCGGTACGCGTAGCGGGCCAGCTGCTGCGCTTTGGTGGTCTGCTCCTTCAGTTCTTCCGCCTGCGTTTGATTCTGCATGACGCGGAGCTGCAAAGCGCGTTCATAGTAGTCCTCCAGGTCTTCTTTTAGACTTTCTCTGGTGTCGCGGTCGGTGGGCTTTGCGAGTTTAGCCTTGATAATGTCGAGGTGCCCTCGAATCTCCTGGAAGTTGGCCTCGTTCGCTTCGGTTTCCGGCATGGTCTTTCTTCTATGCGCCCCGGTGCCGATATGCACTTTAATGTGAAACACATCAAATCAAAACCCGCTTGGGTTCGCTCCTGCCACGCTTCCAAACTAAGAGCCCGCACACATCTATGCACCAGCCGACCGAGCCGTCGACTCTGGTCAGCTTGGCCTTTTCGCCGCGTCGCCGGGATTTCACTTCCCAGACCGCTTCGTCGCACAGCACAAACATCCGCCGCTTCAAGAACACGCAATCGCGCGCTTGGCCAATTCGTTTCGGAAGCGCAACAGCAATAACGCTCATGCACCTGCCGTCGGGTTTCCAAAGCTGCACCTGGTCCGCGGTGACCACCAAGACTTGTTCGGCTTCCAGCCGAGCGGCGGCAACCACCCGATCAGTCACCTTCGGGTTCGCTGCTGCCGGGACAAGTTCTTGGTGCGAGCCCTCAATCGGGGACAGCAAGCCCGCATGAATGTCCACGCAGTTCACCCGACCGCTTGTGTGCCCAATGAGAAGCTGTTTGCGATCCGGTGTGAACCGGAGGAACGTAACGGTATCATTTCCAGAAAGCAGCCACGTCGGAGGCTGCTGCATCGGGGTTGAGTGCGACACAACAACCACCTTGTTCTCGGAAGTTGCAAACGCCAGGATCTGCTCCACAATGGCCACCGTGAGCACGGTAACGCCGCAGAGGTCCTCTTTGGCGCCATCAATTTCAATCCGCTGCGAGTCCACGTGAATATCCAGCAGCTCGATCACCCCCGTCGGATACAGCAACACAATCACCGGTTGATCGGTGAATCTGCTAAATGCTACGCACTTTGCTCCTGCTAACGGAACCGGGTACTGCGGATCGATGTAGACTGCGCTGCGGTCGGCTGTTTCGTAGAGCCGTTTGCCACCGACCGCCCCCAAGCAGACGGCCATTGCTGAGGTTGTGAAGCAAAGGGTAAATGTAACGGCTAATTAGAAAAAAGATTATTCAGCATTTTTTAATGTTGGGGGTTCGCTACCGATTACTCTGAATACATTTGCGCTCTATGGGTCTAAATTAAACACTATGCGGTCGGAATTTGTGGGTGTCACGGGGGCGTTGGGGGTGGCAGTTCTACTTTCTTACTTTGTAGTTACTCAGACCCCCCAGACCAGAAAAGCTGCGCTCGGGGCGTGGGACTCCGGCCAATCACTTTTATGCGCGTGGGCAGCGGTCACCCCTGTGACTGCGGCTGCTTTCCTGATTCTGTGGCACGACGCTGGGTTTTCGGATGATCACACAAACACAACGGATTTGTTGGCATTTACATTCTTTTTGCTGAGTGCATTCTTGTGGTCTACTAGTATAATTGAGCTGAACATATCGCAAAGTGTTATAAATGTGTGGTTGACCGCGTTGGCCTCGTGTCTTCTAATTGCGGTTCCGTTGACCACTTCATCGTCAACGCTGTGGTTAATTTGGGTTTCGTACGGGGTTGTGGTATTTCATCACGTGGTTATTGACGGGGTGCTGTGGGCTGGCCCGCTTATGAGTCGTCGTTAAGTAACGATTCCATGATTTGGACACTTTGGTCTTTCACATATTGTTTCCACTGATCTTGGTGGAAATATTTGTATACATTAGACAAAAACACTGTGGGCAAAAATAATCCTATTACTAAACAAATGCATCCAATAAGAGCGTTTGTGATAATGTCCATATCCGCCTTTTCCGAGCTGGCTTCACCCACATTGACAAAATTGCTTTGTCCTATCACCGCAAGCCCCAAGAACAAGTGGAGTGCCGTTTTTGAAAGCATGGACAAGTAAATGTACCACTTTTCGCGGTCTATTGGTTTGAATAGATTAATTACAAACACAATAGCAAAGCTGTTGAAAAGCATGATTGTTAATATTGTAAAAATAAACACGTAATCCGGCGCTGTGCCCGTCCCGGTAACTTCATCAAGATCGCCCTTTTCTTCTGTTATTGATTTCGAAGCTAAAAGTAGCGGCAACACGGTTGGAATGTAAGCGAGTAAAATAAACACTATCAAAAGCTGACGACGCAAAGATATGTCAAAAAATGGAATAAATTTAGATTCCGATTCCGTCCACTTGATTACGGTTGAGACAACGCCGTTTTTGGCAATAAATTCCGGGAACGTTGCCTCTTGTTCTACAAAGCACGCAATGATTAATAAAACGCCGAGCAGCAGCGGCATAAACACCAGCGCGGTCACGCTCTGCGCTCCAAAAGCCAGCCCAGTCGCAAGCAACATGACCGGTGCAGTGACACTGTAATCGGTCCATCGCAGTACGCGGGTGTACTGGGGAACAAGCGAAGCACAGACGTGCAGCGACGCTGACCACAGCACGTAAAAAAGAGCAACGGCTAAAATATTCACATTTATTTTATTGGGTGGAACTTCGACAAAAAAGCGTTTATCATCATCGTAACACGACGTTCTATTGATAAACGTGTAAACATAAAAGCAGCGATACAGCCACCGCCGAGGTTCGCTGTAGCTGTAGTCATCCGTATTAATCCAAAACTGGCGGTCATACACACTCAAGTCGTTCCCGCTGCGATCGATTGCAAACCCCAGCAAAAACGCGAAGGCTGCAAAATGCACGGTAAATGCAAACCGGTGACGCCACTGCAACAATCCAAGTTTATAATCCATTATTGTATTACTCAAACTTTAGGCTTGGTTGCAGCTTGGGGCAGTCGGATATAGGCGAGCACGGGCGTGGTGCAATCATGGCAGCTAGAATTGCGTAAACTACAATAGTCTGCTGTTGGTCGGTAACATTGTCAATAATGGCCCACAGCGCTATTGCAAACGCGGCTACAGCGGCTCCGGTTGATACTAGCTGTGCCTTTTGCGATAGCGGGGTAATTAACAAAATCACCGGTGGTATTTGGCACCACCAGAGTATGTCTCCTGAAAAGGATGCAACAATTGCAAGGCACAAGGCCGCTTCAAACACTGCAAGCATAATTAATTTATTATTGCAATTTAAAATACTATTAACAAGGTTAGTTCAGGTATATTGTGCTTGGTACTCAATGCTGGTGTACTGGTTCTTTGCTTCAACTTCTTGAGCTTGGGACCAGTGTTCTTTGAGTACCCAGAACTCAAATACTCCGTCCAGCTCATACCCCGGCGTAGTCGACCAAATTAATTTGGCGTTATTTTTAAAGACCTTTTTTATTGTTTGCCCTCGGGGTCCAACGGCTGCGCCGTAGTGTTTAAACGGGATTAAAAGCGAGTTGCCGTTTGGTGTAATGCGCTTAAAGCCCGCCACGTTTGATTCCCGTTGAACGTGTTCCACCACTTTTTCGGTCAACAACTCCTCAAATAGCTCGCAGTTGCGAGCCGGCAAGGTGACTTGAAGCTCGTGTGCTGCTTTAGAAAGAGCGGTGCGCACAACACCGCCGATGGTCGACACCCACGGTACAATTGACCGACCCATTAACAGCCAATCGCTCACCTCTTGAACGGTGGGCTCGTTGCGTTGATCGGGAAACACTTTATCAAAGTCGTATTGCAGGGCGTGATGGTGGCGTTCGATCACCTCCTCAATGCGTATATCTGACAAATTTGCTGGAATTATAAACCGCATCCTGGAAACGCCATGGCGGCGCCTGCTGGATTGTTGCTGGCCTACCTCATTGTTGCGTTGCTTGCCATTCATTTTTTCAGCTTCAAAACTTTGTATCAAGAAAAATTGCCGGCGGTGTTTTCGGTCGTCAGTTGTATAATAATATTGCCCGTTCCAATATGGACCCCAATACCAACTTGGGCGGTAGCCGTGGCCACGGTAGTTGTGGCCGGCTGGACAGGGATTTTATACAAAACAAAATGGCTGCAATCTACCACGGTGGCATGTCTCACTCTAATTGCTTTGGTCGGCGGGCTGTGGCTGTTGGCAGTGGGTCTACACAATGAAACAAAATGGGTTCCAGTGACGATTGCGGGGTTAGGCTCCATCTTCTCGTTGGCAATTCACACATTTTTATTTGTAAAGCAAAAGTTCGCCAAGGCTTAACAAAGTCCCCGCGCCAATTCCAATTGCACCAATAATAAGCTCGGTGCAGGTTGCGTGCGCTCCGGAAAAACAAGCAGTTTCCCAGGTTCTATATGATTGATTGAATTTAGGGGCACAGTATCCCGACCCATTTGTTACAGAAACACAATTAAATTTGTAAGGCACCACGCAGTCTGATGCGTTTACGCATGCAGCCGAAACGGTGTTCAACTCTGTGGCAACCTCATTCACCACGTCAAAAGTATTTGTTGTCCGACCGAATATTACCGCCTCCAGCATAACTGCGCACTCTGCATCGGTGCGGCACCGCAAGGAAACGGTGTTTCCGCGGGTTATTTGTTCTGGAAATTCAATTGCGGCCGATTCATTGCATCTTACATTTATGTTGTGCCCAGCGTACGGGTAATAATGCGCCCAGGCTTGCGTTATTGGACCGCATCCTTGAGGTCGAATCAACGCACCAATTGCGCTAATAGCAACAATCCACATTGCTTCTGTTTCAACGTTTGCGCTCACAAATACGGCATGTGTCAAAAAACCCCCGTACAATCAACTTTTTTTTTTTATTTCAACAAACATGAGCAAATACGAGGTGCAATGCCGGCAGCTGCAAACATTGGGATCAAGCAGCATCGAAGCTTTAAACATTGAATTAGGAAAAGAGATTGTAGCCGATCCAAACCAACCTGGTCACGCAATTCTTTCGGTGGAGCTTTCTATTAAAACTAAATTGAAGGATAATGGCGGATTTGTTCCGTGGTCAACGTTTTCTCAGGCCGAGCGCATATTTATTCGCGACCAGATGAAAAGGTTGCGTCTGAAACGATTGCCCAATCAGCAGATCACGGATTACGGACAGTATGGGCTATGCAATAAAACAGAATTATTGAAATTCATTCAGCGTGCTGCTGGTGGCGTCTGTTGTTATGAGCTTTTTCGTGAGTATCCTGATGCCCATAAAGACATTTTGTCTTTGCTTCAATCCAAACAAATTGTCAACTACGGTACTGATCTTTGGGACGGAGAAACCACGTTCTCGACTTAAATTATAATGTGAGCCGAACTCTGACCGACGTGTATCCTGTCTGCGGGTTGTTGTGGTAAACTGAAACTACTTGGCCGACTAACGATGTCAGCATGCGCGGGCTTACGTTAGGTCGCCACGCAGGGTGTATGTCGTTTACGGAAATGTATTGCCCGTAAGAAACATTTTTTAATCCTTGTCGTAGCAATAAATTTACCACGCCATGTCGCTGGCAAGAAACCAACGAACTTTTGCTGCTATCATCAATGCAAATTGCCAAGGCACTTTCTGACAAATCAGATAATTTTTGATTGTGGATGCCCACTGTGTAGCCTCGTCGTTTACGGGTCATGCCTGCAACAACACGCGTTTCTTCGTTTCTGTTGCGTGGGTCAATCATAATTATTTCACCTTCAGCTACGTCGCCCTGCAACAAAACCCGAGTTGTGGGAGCGTATTGTTCGGGTGCCGGAGGGCAAGCAACCGGGCGTTTGATTTTGCGGGCACTCATGTTGTACTTATGAATATGCTGTAATATATCGGATATATCAGTGTGGTTCAATTTGGATTCTAAATATGTTATGGCGGTGCGCAAGCACGTATCCCACCGCGCTATGTTTTGAAATATTACTTGAATCAAACTTAAAGTTTTGATTCCAAAGAGACCACGGGATTTTGTAATAATCGTTTGTATTATACCACACCTTGATGGTGACTGCGCCATCGTATTGATATGCTCCAATACCCAAGTCTGAGCTCCAGGCAACTACAATGCCAAGAGCTCGGCAATCTTTGTTTTCGCAAGTTAGCTTTTGCGTTGTGTGATCATATCGAATGATACGTCCAATGATATCTGGATATTTAGACTTACACTGATACAGGGTGTCGGCATCCAACTCGTTTGCATTGAAAGAGTGCGTAGATCCCCCATCGAATTTTAGAACTGGAAGCGTGTGAGAAGGAGCTACCTCAAATTGCAAGGACAGCGAAACAGTTGGATACACATTTTTCATGGTCGTTATACCAATAAAAAACGGTGTAATATATACGGTTAACAAACGTGTAAGTACAGATTCGTCATGGCGTCCGCTATGCCATTTGTGCCGTCGGCTTTGAAAACCGGGGAACCGTTTTTTCAGAGTCAAAAACGAAAATGGATTGATGACAGCGCGCAGGCGCCGCCGTCTGGAGCATGGCAACTTGCGCCAAGCTCAATTCCCAATGGGTTTGCGCAAGGAGGGGAAGTGTACGGCGAAGCGGTCTACAGTGCTCAGGACCGAAATTTGACTAGCGCGTCGGCTCCAGTGGTGTCCGGGCTAATGTGCGTTGCAAAAGACAAACAGTCAACCAAACTGCAAGCGGGAGACTTGGTGGTCGTAACCAACACTTCGTATGATAAAACCGTGCACACGTTGCAGAAAGCATCGCTTTCTAACATTTCGGGTGGGGTGTTGGCCGTGGTTGCGTCATACCACCACTTAGCGTTGCAGCCAAATATCAAGAACGCGTCCAGCGTTTCTTTGATTTGTTGCGGCCCGGTAAAGCTGCGCACGAACGACATTACAAAGCTGGTGCCGGGGTTTTATGGAAAGTCATTCAAGCTTCCGGGAGATACATTTAGAATTGCAGATAAAAACTTTGTTATCCTGACGCCGGTTAGCAAGACAACGCATGAAATGCGTTGCATGATGGATGCGTACACCAATTAATTGTATATTTACCGTGTGTTGATTTGACAATAAATAATGATAGAAAATCAGGCGCAAACAATTGATTCTATGATATTTGTGCTTTGCGTTGCTACATATCTACTGTTTTTAACGCGCTAAAATGGCCATAATTATAACCGTTGCATTGGCTTTAACGTCAATAAACACCGTAATTCCGCCGGAGTGCTCTGATCAGTGTGCAGTGGGAATCAGTGGCATTGAAGGAATTTCAACCATGTTAAATTCGTTTCGCGACAAACACGGCGATGCTGAGCTTTGCAAACATTATGCTGCTACGGTAATTGCCTCAGATACAATCAAGGCGTGTGGACACGTTGGCCTGGGGGAAGCAATTGAACAGTGCGCCTTTGGCATTCCTCCTAAGCATTGTTTTCGGCACAAAAATGCAGGCGTTGCTGTGGTGGTTGTCAGTCACATTGCAGCGGTAGCGGTTTGGTTTTCCATTGCGGGTTTGTTGGCAATTTTTGATTAGAGATAATAATGTGCGTAAATGTATATACGATTAAAAAAAGAATTGCAAAAGTCAAACATGAGCAGAGCGCGACTTTCGCACAACATTCAATGTCCAATTCCCGTGGCCTTGCCCAAAAACGAATATTATGACGCTGGCATCCCAGTCTTTGGGATAGGAAACAACAGTGTGTGGAACAGAGAGCGGCCAGGAGAACTGTACACTGCGTGGAACTTTTACTGCTTAAAAAAAACAGCTCGCAAAGCAATTGCTATTGGAACCAAAATTACCTTTTTGGGCGTTACTACAGAATCGACTATGGGTCAAGATATTTGCTCTGTTCAAGGCGCTGGTGTTGTAAACATTGATAGCTGTTGTTTTGACGACAGCATTAAAGCTCGATCTTTGACAATCGTCGATGATTTGTATGTCACATACAATACGTCTTCTCGGTCAATAAGCAAAATAAAATTAATTTTAACTAACGAAGACGTTATGGCAATAAAAATTGGAAGAGTCCATCACGTATATTATTCCAATGCTTCTGCCAATCAAATTCAGTCCGTGGATGTTCGATTAAATGTTGGTCAATATCGAGACATGACGGTGCAGCGAGTACCGCTTCGAGTTATGCAACCGCCACCAGCTCCCGCAGCGGGTGCTCCAGCTTCCGTACCGAGTGGTGGTGCACCTATCGGAAAGGGAGGTGGTCTGGGTGCGGGAGTTGATGCCTCAGTAGCAATCAGTGCGGCCAAACTTGCAGCTATGTATGGTGGAAAATTAACATCATCGGTAGATTCGAAAGCACAAGATGGACTGAAAGCGTCAGCTGGTGTTGATAGCCCATTAACATCTGATGCTGCTAGTGGTGTTTCAAATCTTCCAGGTCTTTCGTCGGCTTTGGTAGGCTTATTGGGTTTACCTGGAGGGAAAGCTACAGCATCAGCGTTTATTGACACGGCGCCTCAAAGTGATGAAGTGATGGACGACGAAGCGTCAGAGCAACCTGCTGCAAGTGCGTTGATGGCTGAAAATGATGAACTGATTGACGAAAAGGAGTCAGAGCAACCTGCTGCAAGTGCGTTGATGGCTGAAATTAACAACAATGCGTCAGAGCAACCTGCTGCAAGTGTGTTGGTAGCTGAAAATGATGAACTGATTGACGAAAACGAGTCAGAGCAACCTGCTGCAACCATGTTGATGACTGATGCAGAACTTTCAAACTCTGATGATAAAACAAACGATGAAATGCCGGCAAAGGGAGCTAAAAGGCCAACGCGATCTACCAGAAGTGTTAAGTCATAATTGGTGCAATTTATGATTAGTTTTTTTTTCAAGATAATATTGAATGATCATGGTGTGAATCCAAAGTGTTACCGAAATAACTTGAAATTGCACAATCCGGTGGAACAACACTCCAAAAAACTCAAACGGGGTGGTGTTTGAGGTGCAATCAGTATTTGTCGGTTGCTCTTTTTGGATGTCTCGACAGATTTGTATTTGGTCAACGTTCCACTGACCACACATTCCTTTGTCGTAATCTTTTAGCCGTCGTTGTGACCCGTAACACCCCCATGCGTCGTGCAGCTCGGTAGCCCAAATTAGTATTGCAATTGATGGAACCGTAATTATGTGCAGTAAAAACAGAGCAATTCCAATAATGCGTTCGCTTTGTCGAGTTGCAGAAAATATCAACGGGTATGCCAGCAAATACGACGTGGGCGAACACATCTCAACAATCTTTAGCTCGGCGGGGGGAATAATCTTAGATGTGCCATAATTTATTCTAAAAAGTAGATACAGCCAGCAAACAACGGCAATTAAAACGCTTGAGGTAATCATAATATGAATGCGATGGATGATTCCAAACGCAAAAAATAAGATTGCAATTGAGTGTATTGCAACAATGGCCAAATGGGATAGTTCATTCCGAAACGATTTGACAGACATAAATCCCACCACTGGGACAAAAAAACCCCATTCTAGCAACGCGCCATATTTCGGCCACTGCGGCATGCTTGTAGATTTGCAGTTGCAAATTTGTGCCGAATATAGCTTTAAAGAATGAGTCTGCAATTGCGTAGTCAATTACAACATGAACAACTTTTGGCGGTAAGCCGATATAGTGTAGAGCAACCCGACACGCAACGTCAATTATTTTTACAAAGTTTGCAAGCGTTTCAATCGGAGTTGATGAAATTTTTACCGTGTTCAAAATATGTATTGATTCCGTTGTTTGCTGATTCAAAGGACACATTCAATGCGCTGTACAATGTTGAAAACGAGTATATTCTTCAAATAAAAATCAATAAACTTGTAAAATTAGAATATTGCAATAAATGTGTTAAATACACTGATGAATATTCTAATAATCACATGTTTGGAATATTTGAAATAGTTACAACGCAAATATTTTTATCTGGATTGCCGGAATATGAATATGATTTGTATGTGTATGCACAAAATAAAGCAAAAGGGTATCGTTTATTCAAAGGCATTGATAACGAACTTGCTGTTTTTACAGATCTTAACGATAAATATACAGCATCAAATATTATAAACGCAAAATTGGAAGAAGATGTCGAGTATCCGCCCGAAGAGGATTTGGATGTTTTTAATGAGCCTTTTATTAATCAATATGGCCAATCTGTTTTGTACGGGTTAACATTTTTTGGGATTCAATTCATTGCTTTCAACAATGTCCAGTATCCATCAGAACAATTCTTGCTCAGCAGTTACATGAGAAGTGGATTTCAAGAATTCGGAATAGACGCCATTAGCAATGCGCAAGCAAATCCCGGACCACCCATTCGTGCGCATTTGTTTACGAAACGTCGAAGACTTGCTGAAAGTGAATTGGATTTGAATCAACAATTTTTGGAGCACGAAGTTCGAGACCAGGAGCATAGCGGATTGTGGTGGGCTCAAAAATTAAAATATCTATCTAAAATCTATAACACATTCGAAAGTGAAATTTCATTGACAACCAATAACCACAAATTCTGGCAAAGTAAATTAGACACAATCAAAGCCAATGAAGACGCAAAAATGTCGATTGACCCCGTTGGGTTTGTAAGCATTAATGACTCACACACAAACGAAGTATTAATACACTGCAACGGATATTACACGTCTTCGTTGGCAGCAGATGGAAATATTCTTAGCGGAGGCGTATCGGAAACATGTTTACTACAAAATGGAATTGAAACGGTAATTGACAATAAAATAGCGGGGTACATACCATTTTTAGGCATGGACGATCCTGCGGACAAGTATGCTTTGGCGATTCCTAATATGGTAAAGGTAATTGCCCGCAGCGCGGACCAAATCCCAATTGGAGTTGGCGGTAGCATCAGTGCAACCTTAATGCAACTTGGAAACACCAAGAAATTGACCAAGTATGCATTTCAGCTGCTGTTTGCCTTGCAAGCGGTGTGTATTCAAACCTCGCGATCAACTGACCCTGCGTTTGATGATACACAAACTCTTCAAGCCATTGCAAACGCACTTGTGGAAATGTACAAAGCGGATAAGTCCAACAAACCAAATGCGCTTCAGAATACTATTGAGAGTATTGTAAGCAGACCTTATTTTAAGCAAGCTTTAAACAATGAAAATTTTGATTTGTTAATTGACACCAGCAATGAAAAAATTGAATTGACAGAGCCAAGTGATGCTAATCCGCACATTAAATTGTGGCAGCTGACCATGTTGCTCGGACTTAAGGACCAGTCGGAGTTGCACACAATCACTCAAATTGAAAGCCCGCCAACGGTAGAATTGCAAGCGTTATTGCTGAGCAACAAATCGTGGGTATACGGCAGCTGCATCTCGGACGCGTTTCAACTCCAGGACATAACCAATAAATTTAAGTCTTTTGATGATCCAGCTGCAATTCCAGCAGCACCAGCTGCGCTGTTTCCACCAGCAACACCAATAAAACCTGCAACTGTAACTGAAATAGCTTCCCCGGAATTCAAAAGCTTCCTTAAAGGTTATGATGGTGACCCAATACCATTTCCGGGGCTTGACTGACTCTTAAAGTTATTTTTTATATTTCGGCAACAATTGCTAAAAGAGCAAATGCTGTACGTGCCTGACGCAATAGTGCTGATATTTATTTGTAGCGCATGGAGTTACGTGCGGCAAGCGTTGACGACAATACATGTCACGTCGACGCGTACGCGGGAATCTTAACTTCTCAAGCGCTGGGCTTGATGTGGGGGGTGACACTGCTTTGGTACAAGCGTCTGTGCTCGCCTCTTTGACCGCGGCATCGGTGTCGTCTTCGCGGGTAGCGTTAATTGGAATCCCCATTACTGCAATCAGCAGCTATTACGGCTCTACTTGGGCGGTAGCTTCAGCGGCGGTGCACGTTTTGATTGTGTTGCTTCTTCAGGATGTTATGCCAACCTCAATTCAGGCCATTATGGCCGGGCTGTTGAGCGGGTGCGTAATTAATTTTCAAACGGCCGCGGCAACACTATTTGGTGGCGTTGTTGTGACAGCTATAATAACAACAGCCATTGAGAATAATTGGAATTTGTGGGTGGTGGGGGTCCCGGCAGTTTTTATTGGTATAGTATTTGGAGGGCTCTTATTTATGATTGCCAACCGCAAATCTGCAAGAAAATCAAAAACAAGCAATACGTTTTATGAGCCGATTACCAAAGAAGCGCCACCAAAGTACACCGTAAGTACAGCAGCAACAACATTTAACGCAGTTCGCGCCAACTTGTACTTGTAATGATTGACTGCAATTGTGAAGTACCCGTTGGGATTGCCATGATTTGCATCACAATCATAATTTTTATGTTCTATGGGATCAACGCGGGCACCATTGCGTGGCTTGCATTGAGCACCGCTCACAAGCTATTGTGGGACATACCCGTTCTTCAAGATAAAATTTCAATTAAATCATTGAATAATTTTACTGATCTGTTGTACACGCGGCAGTTTTACGTTAATTTTGAATTGGGATTTTTGGCAGTGTTTAGGCGATGCACGCTTGACCCTCCAGAATTTATCAAGGCAGTCACTACATTTTACTTTATTGCGGGAGTTGCTATCTCAACAAACATATCTTTAAAGAAAACGTCGTTTTATTATGATATTCACGATGCGCTAGGAGTGTTGCTTGTGTCCATTTGGGTTTTTCATGCCACAAAAATAAAACAATAGCTACTTTTTCCTTTTGTGAATAACGGGTGCGCGGCCGGTGTTTACCTTTTGTCGAATTGCTTTTTTTAATGCTTGACCACGAGGCATGGCCGGAGTTTTGTTAGAGATTTTCTTGCTTGGCCGGCAGTACTGCGTGCTCCCGCCGGCTCCGCACGCTTTGCCCGTGCGTTTGTCCTTCCACTTCTCTTGTTGCCAGCGTTTCAATGACAGCCCCGCAGCCGATTTACGCACGTGCCCCGATTTTTTGCGGCACTTTGCAACGGCTTGGGCAGCACGCGCACTCCATTTTCCATAGCTTTGCATCACCGAATTGAAGCACGCATCGTGCATTGCAACAGTCCAATATGAATCCAACTACTGCTTTGGCTATTTCTCTGATAATGTCCGTTGCGTTAAATATGGTTTTAATCGGAATGCTCACAGCAAATAGATCTAAATCAACCCCATCCGCGGAGCTTCAATTACAAGACATAAATGTTCCGTTGGTAAGACCGCGGAAACACCGTGCAAGTTGTTAATCAATTAATGCTTTAAGTTTTGTTGTGACGGAGTGGCTGCAACCGTTTCCAGTTGTTTTTGAGGGCCTTTTCCGACCGCTGTGGTTTGTTTTGCTTTAGAACTGTCTGCGTCTTGCATTACTGCCACTCGAGCTTTGTCAAAGTACGAAACGGGCAGGTGGTACGTTTGTGATAGTAAATCAATTGCTTGGTTTGTCTTTAAAAGGGGTAAGACCCGATTAAGTTGGATTCCTGAAATTCCAAAGGAGTACTTGACGTAGTTTCCGTCGTCCAACATGGTAGCCTCCTTTAGCACCTCTTCGACCGCAACGCGGTATTGTTCTACGGTGCGCAAGAACAATCCTATGGCAACATCATAAATAGCAGCTGATGAAGCGGTGCGTTCGCTGTTAACCGTTTCGCCAACAGCTTGCGGGGGGACGCCCAATGCAAATAATACGGCGTGCCGGGTCCGGTCGTACTGCAATCTGGCATCCGCCGCGGATAGCAAAATTTTGGTCTCCACCGGTTTCTTTCCGTCGGTAATAATGTGTTCTTCATGAAGTTTCTCGCCTTTGGATTGATCGGTCAATGAGTCCCACGCCAACCCATTGTTTTTACCGGCTAAAATGGCTTCGCGTTCAAGCGTGCTTTTTTCGCTCAGGTTTCGGATCGCATCGTGGCGTGATTTTGCTAGCTCTTGAAAGGAAGATTCCGTTGGCCCAACTTGTTTGTTGCCAATCGACGGCGCCATAAACGCGGCTTTTCCGTATTTGTCTATATTGCGATAAAACGACGGGGCGGGCATACTTCCTATTATGTCTCCGTTGCTCCCTTTGTGTTTAAAGTGTTCCAGCTGAATTGTGGTAAACACGCTCGGATAGCTGTTGTGGGTGTCCCGACGGAGCCAATTTTCCTCAATGTCTCGTACCCGCAGATAATGCGGGAATGATAACACGGTCGGAGACGGCCAGTCGGAACACGTAGGATTTTTTATGTGGAGGGGAGGGCGGACGAACGTGGTGCAGTGCCATCCTCTCGTTGCGTTTGATGCGCCGGTAGACACCGAAATCACTTTCCATTTTCCCGCGGGAGTTCGAGCTATAGTGCATACGCTGGGGTCGGCAACCAAAAGCTTTCCTGATCGAGTTGTTTTCCAGATAGCGTACCCAAACGCCATAAACGATTTAATGATGTCCGCTGTGAACAAATCTAGCATGCGCCCGCTTTTCATGTTGGTTGCGTTCCATACCAATTGCTTTCGTTGCAGTTCGCTGGTCAACGTCCACAGCGCTGTCTGGTGTAAAGCGGAGTGGCGGAATATTTGCGTTAACGACTGAGGATTCAAAACTAACGGATCCATTATCACTTACACCCCCTGTAATTTTGCGAATATAAGGTTATGGTTGTAGTGCACATAAACGTAGATGGAAGCTACAAGGATGGCCTCTTAATATGGGTGGTTAGTGGAGACCGAGTCACCAAAAATTATTGGACCGAATCCAACGCGTGCACAATTGACGTTCAACTTGGAAATGTGTCAATTACCGTGTATGAGCGAACCAAATTCGTTAATATTGGCACCATGGTTTGCACCGTGCTTGCGGGTGGCTCGGAGACCACTGAAATTACACGACGGTTACAGCGGCAGCCCAATTTGACGGGCCGTGCGCTTAAAAAAATTACGTGCACTGTAGCTGCTCCGTATAGCATTCAAAAATTAGAAATAACAGAGCCAAACCCGCGGTGCACCAAAGTTCAAAAAAGTGCCACGTGGCCGGTGGATGTATGCGTGGGTCACGGGTGTCCTGCTTTACGGGCAATCGATGTCTCGGACAGCAATTGCGCAACATTAGCGACTCGGTGGGCTTCTTACGTTCGCTTTGCATATTTGCTCGGATCGACTGCGCCCACGCCACCCAATTTTTACACTGCGTTTTCCGTGGCGCTAGGGGTGGTTGGTGGATGCTACCATTTTGAAGACGAAGATGATCGGGGGGTTGCGGGCCTGACGTTATGCCGGGCGGATGATTGCGATGGCATGGCATACAGCGCCGTTTTTTTTTGGAATTTGCTACTGAAAAACTATGCCAGAGTCAGGCCTCATTTAAAGGGAAAACAAGAGCTCAACCTTCTAGATTGGGGCGTGCGGCGGTACCCTACCGCGTTTGTTGTATTTGGCTTGTCTGCAAATCCAAAGCCCCCCCATAAACAATTTTATCATGCTTGGGCGGCGTGCGAGGCTCGTCCGCCTAGCATGTACAAAGCGTTTGAGTGCTTAAACGCCACGGAGCAAAGCGCAGTCATTGCGCTGCAACTTACAGCAGCCCAGTGGGCTGATGGCGCTCATTTTCCGTGTCGTCGGTTAAAATGGGACGCATTGACTCCGCAGCAGTGTTCGGCTTTGACCGCGCTGGGGTGGAATAAAGACATGTGGCACGCTCAGCCCAAAATTCACGTTGAGTGCACATCGGCGTTTTCGTTTGAATCTGAAGGCACGTTTCCCACCGAAGAAATTACAGAAATGCAGGCTAGATACAGAAAGGATCCCAATTTTACCAAAAAGAAACGGAAGCTTCTGTTTTCGGGAATTCGGAGAGCTCCGACCACCATGGAGTTTTACATTAACTATGACCAAATAATTGGCGCCCACTTTACTTTCGCATACTCTCGAGCTCGGTCGTATTCAGACTGGTTAAAATCCGACGCAATGTATTCCCGTGCAATGCCAGAGTGTTGCGACGCATCATGTTCGGAAGAGCGGGAAAAATTGGCTCCGGTCATTTTAAGGTCAGAAAAAGAAGCCAAAATGCTTCAACGGCCTTCGGTTGGCATCGGGGTAATGCCGGCTAATTTGTCCCCAGGAGATGAATACGTAATCACAAACTGGAACCCCGCCAAGCCTCCCAAAAGCACTAAAACTTGGTTTCCTCGGTGTGTTGTGTTGGACTGGTGTAATTCGTGGGTGATGTGGACTTTGACAAAGTCTCACTTTGAGGATCAGTCGATGGCTTCGGGGGCGATGTGCTCGAAACGCTGAGCCAGTCGAGCAGCGCAATAGTTGCCACCACCAACGCAATTGAGAACCAGATAACCGACAACGACTGTTGGCGCTGGTTGCTTTTAGCTAGCGACCGCTTCTCCTCGTTTACAAACTTGTCAATAACGTCGGTGATATCAAATTCGGTGACGTTAGATCCAAAAGACACGTTGAGCAAAGTGCTTTCATCTGCGCGCTGAACCATCACCTTGCACGGCGAATCGCACTCAACCAGGTCTGATCCGTTGGTTCCCTTGACCCGAGCCACTGCCGCAGCAAACCCCAACTCAAACGATGTCCACCCTTCAACTTTAATTTGCACGTTGTCTACGTTCAACAAGTCTCGCGACAACACCCCAGTCACAGGGTCGTATCCCAGCATTGTCACCGCGGTCGGCACCGTGCCTTGCCCGAGCTGGGCTACAGTCACTTGAGTGCCATGAATGTCCGAGCCAAAGAAACGCAGCGGAATGCGCTGATGATCCACTCCCTTCGTGCAGCCAGTGTTGTCCACCTTTAGCGTTCCCGTTATTTTAAAGTTTGGTTCCGACACAATAAACACCGAGCAGAAGTCTAAGCCTCCGATAGCTTTGACGGGGGGCAACGCTAAAATGTCTTCCGTTTCCTCAGGTCCTCGTATGGTCACCGAGGGGTACTGCACGCGGATGTTGCGTTCCGCTATGTGCGGCACCAACGTGTCGAGATCATAACATGCGTGGTCCTCCGTTTGTATGCCGCCAACTTTGACCGGCCCGGCTTGCTGCCCCGTCGGGCATGAGCCTGTCCCAGTCAGGCTGTTAAAGAACGATGAGATTGAGTTCAACGCCGCAATCACGTCGTCTATCCCGCTGGAGTTGGTTATATTTTTGACGGTAGCCATGCTGGCTTCGTCAATGTGGTGCCCGTGGGTCTTGCTCAGCTGCGACGGTTGTTTTGGCCAAGTTGACGACCCCATCTGTTGAAATATTGACACGCCTATTCCCGCCTGCATGTAACGCACTCGCGTCTGAAGATTTTCAAGGGCGCTGTAGTTGAACGGGGCGACCAAAATGGTAATTGGGGCGCCCGGAAGCATCTGCGCCGCTATGTTGATCAGATTCTCCATAGCCTGGTTTACGGGGTCGCCTGCTATGTACAGGCACACCACATCCGTTTGATTTCCGGTCGGTACCCGGCATACCGTATCCGGCGTTTCGCCATTCTTGTTCCGCAACCCAATGGTGTACCCCAGAGTAATCACGTTGTTGTCGGCGTGGGAGTTACACCACTCAAGCCGTTCGGCGTACGAAAAGCCGTCGTGGTCGCAATAAATAAATTGGCCGTTGTGTTGCTCACAATACGTGTACATCGCTTCATCAGCCTCGGCACTCAAGCCGCCATTGTTGCTTTCAGCGTATTGAAAGTGTAGGGATGGGTTGTTCAGCACGTTTCGATGAACGCGGCCGTAAGGAGCTCGCATGCAGGTGCCTTTTGTGCGCATAATGGTGACCTTTCCGTTTGGGGATGTGTAGCCCGTGGCAATGTTTCCGGATTTTCGGTGGCTTATATCAAAGTCGTTTTCGCCGCCAATGTTTTTGATCAAATCGTGAAGGTCGGCTTTGCGAGGCACGCCATTACCTAAAAAGTACTTAGTAACGTCTCCCGCTACTGTGGTGGGATCGCCCAACGGGTCGCGTTCCATTACAAACACGTTTGCTTTGTAGCTTCCCATAAAAAGCCCAATGTTCACTCCACCGTTGGGGACTTTGTTCCACGACCAGCCACATATGGTGGGGTCCGCGTCTGCAAACGGTCGCAGGTCAAACGGGCCGGTGCCTAGAAGGTCAAAGGCGGTGACCTCAGAGTAAATTTGACACGCATAGACCGGCTGCGCATCGTTGCAGTCACACGATGCCGGGATTGGTTTATTCGGAATGTCCGCCACATACGGCCTCTTGTTGTAATCGGCGGGCACGCTTGGGTTTGTTGTGCTTACTCGTTCGGGCGCCAGCAGCGGCGGTCTGTTTACATCCGAAGAGCACGTTGTAATTTTAACGGATGTAATGGCAAACTGCTGGGGGTACGGAGGAGTTTCCGACGGTCCTCGAGGGGTTGCCATATACATGCGTGACTTGCTGGACGTGTCGGCTGTGAATTTTGATCGCGTGTTTTCATTGCTCAAAGTGCCGCATTGGGCGTTTCCACTTTCGGTGCCAAAATAATCAAAATGGGTGACCCAACGGTACACGCTGGTTCCGTCATTGGGAAGCTCCGCAGCGGTCCAACCTTCGGGAAAATGTTCAAGGCCGGAGTCCATTTCCATGTTTGGGGTCATCGACACTTTATCATCGTCTGCATTATATCCGTCGTACACGTTTGCGTTTCTGTCTCTGTAATACGGCGAAAGCCAAAGTCTCTCATTGTCTTCCAATATGTTTGCGTCGCTTGGTGTTTGAATGTCCTGCTTATCTTGAAGTTTGTAATACTTGATGTTTGGATCACGCGGGGTAGGCTGGAAATCTTCAAGCTTCCAGTTACAACATCGTTTGTAAAAAAAAGGCGCATTATTAAATTGCTGTTTTTCATCTTCGTGCAACGGATTTGGCGGTTCTTTGGATCGGTCGTATCCTGGCAATCGTTCAGAGTCGGCTGAGCACTGGCACGCAAATCGCACATTTTGCATTGGATCAAAGGAATCCTCTTTCATGTTGTCCTCCAAATTTGCCCCCTGATCATTGTTAATTGGCATGTAGTCCCAGTAATGCTGAGAGACGTTTCCATACACTAATGCAAGTTCGGGTAACATTGGGTCAAGCTGCGGTTTCCGAATTCCAATTCCGATAGGAATTGGAGCAGGCGCCAGCCCACCTGCAAGGCTAGAGTACTGAAACAAATGCACCTTTGTAGCAAACTTTGGAGAGCTTTGCGGCAAATTCCTATAAGCGTTGATGCCGTCCGGAAGCTCATCCAAATTGACTGACATGTGTTCATTATCAGATGAATCATAACCAGTTGCTACAAAATCTCTAAACTTTGTGTAGAAATTTTGCATTTGGTCGTAATTTGGAAGCTGCATACTGGGGTGCGGTTTTATCTTGTATGGGGGTATAATGCAGTACGAATAGATTTGATTGTAAACGTTTCCATTATTATCCAATTTAACAAAAGAAAGCATAGGCCCGAATGTTGGTAAGATAAGGTCATCAAACGAGTCTTCAGCTACGACGTTTACACCAAACGGAGCCACGCAAGATAAAATGTCATTTTTTGTGTAGTATTGAACTGTTGAGTATGCACTAAGAAGAAACCCAAATTGATTGTCGTGCATTGCGTCGCACAAATTCTGGCCGGTGCGGCCACCGTGAAAAAAATGATACCCTGTGTGTTTGCAGTATTTTTCCTTTACGTTGTCATACAAGGTGTCCCCCAAAGCTCTGTTGCAAGGACCCATAAAATTAAGAGCACTTCTAGGTTGTGCGCGATCAAACGGAAGATCTGCCAACACTTCGGCGTCGCAATGTCGATTGCATGGCAACGTAAACGGATAAAACATCATAGCGTTTCCGGTGTCTGTATAATTCCATGTTTTGGAGGTTTGATCTTGTTGATTAAATTGTTTTCGGCGTGGTTCTTGAAATTGCCACCGACAGTATTCTCCATTTCCGCCGTTAAAAACCTCTCCGTTTAACGATTGTTGCACGGCAGCATAAAGTGCGTTGCTGCGGTTTAGTGCTTCATATCTTGCATTAGTTGCGGCAATGTATTGTTTGGCCCATTTGATTTCATTGTCAGAACCTTTGTAATTATCGGGAAACGGATCAGTGAGGCAGTCTTTAGTGCCAAAAGTGCAGTCTTCTGTAAATTGAAGAAGGTCGTTTACAAAATTGGAGTCCATTTCCAGAGGCTCAAGCGTTGGATTTGTATCTTTGGCAACGCGTAGTCTTATAGAGGGAAATATGTCGGTAAGGTTTTGATCTAAAGCTCTTACAGTAGCGTGACTGGGTGAAATTGTATATTCTTTGTCAGCGCAGACCGAGTCAATATTTTGCAGGCATCCGCTTGTGACTTCAATGGTAACGTTCCATACAGCATTGAATTTTGAAGCGGATTGGGGATGTTGCTCCCTGGCATTCATATTAGAAACCATTGGTTGCAACCCAATAGTAACCGTTGGTTTCTCCGCCATCATTGCACACGGATCAGACACACTGAACCCTGGAACAAACACAGTCCAAGTTCGAAGTCCTTGATTTCCTTCATTGTAAGACGTTTGAAACGATTCGTCTTGGCTTTCTGCAACAATTAATACAATGGCATCGTATGGGTGATCGCCAGGATTTAGCACAAATGTTTTGCGAACTCTTCCCCATTTTTTGTCTTTCATCGTATTTTCTTGTTTGCGGTCATACCAATTCGCCGTATCGTCCAAAAATGGTTCGTTATGACGATCAATCGGAACGTTCATGGATGTCCGAAATTTGTATGCCTTTGATTTACTATTTAGGTTCAAGTCTTTATTAAGATTTGCAAATGTGCGTCCAATAAAATTTTGTGCGCTCATTTCGGGCGTGGATACTTGCGCCTGGCACGAAAGTTGCAGTGATGGAAACATGGTGTCTAATTTGTTCAGCTCTTCAGCGGTCATGGTGCATTGTCCGCCATTCAAGTTGCATGCTGGGTCTTTTGCGCAAGCGTCACGAAGGTCCCAATCGTACCACGGACAACATGGTTGTAACACGGCGTCAATGCCAATCAGGGATATAGGAAGATTTTCGGCGAAGCTGATTCCGAGATCAATCCAATTTGTGTCTGTAGTGTCGTACACAAGAAGCGGGGCCAATGGGCCTGTTGAATTACATTCTGCTCCTGGGGTTACAAGCACCGCAGATAAATTGAAGGTGTAAAAAACGTAAAATGCTTCATCGCAATCAGGAATAAACAAAATTGTGTGATGAGGCGAAATTCGGTCTTGTGGAAGCGTTGGAATATTGGTTTCACTTTTCAAAAGTTTATAGTTGGTGGTTAAGTACACGTCTGAAACATATGTGCCGCCGACATTTAATTGACGGGTTTTAGTTTTTGTTTTTGCTTGCTCATACGCCTGGTCTTTGTAAAAATTAAATTCGTACTTTGTTTGGGTCCCATTTGCAATAAACTCGGTTGGTAGAGGTTGAGCAACTGCGGCAACAAACCCGCTTTCGGTGCTGTCGTGCGCGGTTATCGATACAAATGAACCGTTTAAACCGGTTGCGGTTAATTTGGATGTCAGCGGGTCAAAATCATAGATCTGATTCCCGTTCTTATCATTGGCAACCCAGCTTCCATTGACTTGTGCCAACTCCAAATTGGTTTTGTCAAAATACATAAAAGTGCACCCGGCTTGTAATGCATCATAAACGGTGGTGGTATTGTCTAACTGCAACCGGGGAGAAATTGAGGGGCAAAACGAGCTCGTTGTCCCGGTTTTAATTAATTCGTTTAAAAGAGAGGTTGTAGTCCGCGCCTGTTCATTGTGTATTTGCATCATGGTTGATGAATCTACAAGTGTATTCAATGGTCGTGTCACCCATTGACAACACAAAGGCGATGGCGGTTCATACCCAGATGTATTTCTCCCGCTTTGGTATAAATCAAAATACCGGAAGCATCCGCACGACAGAAGATGGTTGGGGTACCCATACTTTGCTTGGCCCGTATTGATTCCTTGGCTATTAATTCCTGTACAGTCCTCGGTGTCTGGCACGGTCCATGTAATTCCATCGGCGCAAACAAATTTCGTCTCGTCATCTTCCGAGCCTTCCCGCACAATTGGTAAATTTTGAGCCAGCTTTCCGTTGCGGGCAATTTTTAAATCCCGATCGCGCATTAATGAAATTGCAATATTAATGCTGTTGTTGTTCCGTAAAAATGAACCGTCAATAGCTGAAGTGGGAACACACGGGTCACATACAACGCAATTTATACGTATTTCTGGATTTGCTGTGGTAGTTTTAACCCTCTGAATTAAACTCATGCCATCAAAAGAATTGTTTCGAATCAATTCGTCAGCGCATTCGTTGATGATATCGTCAAATTCGCCTGACGTAGGCTCGCCCTGTGTAAACGTGGGGTAATTTGGCAGAGTGTCGCACCCGGTAACGTCATTGTCTGGTTCATTGTAACTAATACCTTCGCAGAACAATCCTGTACCGCCGTGTACCGTTGATCCCACACGAGCAAAGTCGTGAATGGCTGTGAGTAAAGCACCCAAGCCGTCAATGGGAGCGTACCCGGGGGTTAAAACATCGCTGTATTTGGGGTGCACATTAGAGTAAAAAGTGTCCATGGGATTAAGTGGAGACAAGTCCCCTTCGGTCTGCCCGGTTGGATTGGTGCGAATTCGTACTGACCCAGGGTAAAATAGATCGTCTTCTCCTTTCATTACCGGGGATGTAGGGGCTCCTCCTTTGTAACGATTTGACAGCTCGCCGCGACCAAACACAGCGCCACAGCTGGTGTGGCCAAGCAAAGTTTGCGCGTGGTCCTGGTGATAGTTTTGGTAGTCCATTTCCATCAAAAGGCATGGCTGCGGCGGACAAAAATAAAATGAGTCGGCGTGATCACAGCCAGGCGTGCGGAACGTTGACCCGGCGCCTTCGATCATCGATTCTGTTACTTGCGCGTACTTTGCGCGTTTCACTAACCAATACATGTTTGCATTGGGATACTCCGCCGATGTGCAGTTAAACCGATCTCCGCTGGGGGTTGTAATATCTAAAGCAATGAGCGCATCGGGCAAGCGCGTAGATCTTAACGTGTAATTTGGTAGATCCCAGCCAAAACAAGAAACTTTGGAGACCACTATGGGGGCCACATCATATACATATTGTGACGGTGAGGTCGGCAGGTTAACGTTGTAACCCACCGCGGCAGCTATTAGTGCTGCGGTAATCATGGTACACAAGTGGCTACTTAGGGTCGTTGCAAGAGCGATATAGAATATTCATGCCACATGGCAATCTGTGACCCTTTGAAAAAAATCAGCATAATTTATTGCATATCACACAAGATGGGGTGGGGATGCAACGCAGACAAGCGCGACGCCTTTTTATCCGAACACAAGTCCAGCACGGCCACGGTCGAAATCAACCCAAATGCCACAATGGTGTGCATTGACGGCAACGCTTCGGCTCGAAGCCAAGCGGTCGGGTTGCGGCCGGCAGCGCACATTGCGCGGCACATTTTGAAGCCGGTCACAGCGCAGACGACCACTGTGGTCGTCTGCTTTGACAATGCCAACGTCCCCGACATCCGCCGGCACGAGGTGCACGTGGCCCGGCAGGCGCAGCAAAAGGAGCGGGCTGCCACCGCAGCGGAGATTGATGAATTCAAAGACGGGGCGACCACCCCGTGGGAAATTATGTTTGCTTCGTCGGCCGGTAAGGTTAAGGCATTTGAGACGATTATCCAGGCAATGAAAGAGGACATTATTCGCACGGCCAAAGGCGGGTGCACGTACCTGATCACAATGCCAGGGGACGTGTCTCCGGAGCGCGCGGACAGTTTCATCTGGTCATACCCGTTTGACAAACCGAGCCCGTTTGCGTCGGTGTTGTGCAAGCAATTCTACGGCGAAGCCGAGGCGCAGCTGGCGGTGTGCATCAAGCACTCTGCGCAGGAGGCGTTGGCGACAAATATACCGGTGCCGCCGACAGCGCTCTACACAATTGACACCGACGCGCTGTATCAAATGCTTGGGCTGTGGCATCCCAGGCTGGAGGTGGTGTTGGGAAACGTGTGGGAGACCCCTGATGGAGCAGTACACCGATCGTTGAAACGGGCGCAAAAGGCATCGCGCGATATCAAAGCGGCCAACAAGAAGCGCAAGCGCGACGACAAGCAGGATGCCACGATAGAGCGAAAATACCGGAGGGTCAACATTTCGCAGCTGGCGCAGAGCTTGTGCGGCGGATCGGCGATAAAAATGGCCAACGCCCAGTGGTGGCAGCTTCTGGCCGGCGGTTGCGACTACAACCTCTCTGGGCTGTCTGGGTTTGGCTGGTTCAATTCCACGTGTCTTAAACTCCAGACCGATTTGGTGATTGACAAAGAGGGGCTGCATTTGCACACGTTTGCGGATATTCTGCTTGGGTGTCGAAATAAGCGGTGCCAAGAAAAGGAGGTGGCGAAATTTTGCGAGGTGCTGGCGCGGACGGTGTTTTCCTGGCGGTATTACCAGTGGGAAGATCCGGACTCGGCGGCGGCCACGGCCGAGCCCGCGTACAACTCGACCATGTTCACTGCTGGCGGAGCGCAGACGGTGACCGAATGGTTACGGCGAGTCAAACCGAAGACCATCATTGGAATTGGGTGGCGGCCCGAGTTGGATATCCCGACGGCGGCGCAATCTTCTGATCGGGTAGCCGCAGCTGCGTACTGCGTGGGGGGGTAGTATATACGCGCGCCTCTTCTTCGTCATAAAAGCGTCAAATCATGCTTGCTCCCAGTCAAGGAATCGGGCACGATGCTGCCGTAACGTTTGATCAAGGCAAATCCAAAATTCCAATTCAGGTGCACTTCAACGCGTTTGAAGACACCGTTCATCTGTCTGGACCTAATCTTGAGAAAGCTCTTGGGGTAGGATCCTCTACGCTGAACAACATTGAAGGAATTACCGTCGAAACTGCGTCAAATCACCATCCGTCCGACCCGGCGACCTTTCACGTAAAGGAAGGGACTCCGGAAGACAACAGCACGTTGCCAACCACTTCGCGTGTTGTTGGTGTCAGCCCAGGAGGGAATGTTATCGCGGCGCACGCTGTCATTCCGGCTGGTACCCACGCCATCGATGTCAAGCACGAGTTCTGCCACACCGTATCTCGAGGCAAGTCTACCACCGAATATGTGCACCCTTCTTCGTTGACCCCAGAAGACCACGCCCGGAATGCCACTCGGGCGCTCAAGTGGAATCAGCACATTGGAATCACCTCTGAGCAGCTCGACGAGCATGTTGTCGTGGCCGAAAAGGATGGCAAGACCCGAGTTGCGCTGGCAATGGACCCGGCGGCCGGTCCGCTTGGTCAGCTTGTTGCCAACAAGACCGCCGAAGAGCGCGCGGTGATGTTTCCGCAGTGTGCTACAGAACCGGTTGAATTTGAAAATCCCAAGCTGGGAACGACCGTCCCGCACATTATCATGAGCAAGGAGAACTGGGAAGACGGCAAGAAGACATTTATCGAAAACATGCGCCCTAAGTTCGGCCACCACGGGTTTACCTTTTCGCGTCAAATGCTGACGGGCGTGCAGCCGTCGCACCCTCTGGATGTCAAGGTTGTTGTGCATCGGCGTCCTCATCCTATTTGCCTGGAGACAGACAAATTTAAAAGCAAGACTATTCACGACGCGTCCGAGGTTGCCGGCGTGCCGATCCACACGGCGTTGTCCTCGGCCGACGCCCCCGAAGAGGCTAAGCAAAACGTGGTAGCCGCTGCCATTTTCGGCGCACCGGTAAAAGACGGTTTGTCGACAAAGCAGTCGGCTGGAGCCACCATTATCAGCGACGGTACCACTCCGGCGGATGATGTCAGCAGCTCCGGCGTCGAAGCAGACAACCACGACGACAACGAAGACCTCGCTTAAGGGTGTGGGGCCTATTCACGCCAAACTGGCAAAATATTTGAGTTGTACCACAACGTGCACGGCGGACACGGTAGCCGCAAACACTTTAATGCCCGCTCCTGTGGTGGATCTGGCCATTAGGCAGTTTGTGACTGAAGGGCTGTGTCGTCCCAAGGGCAGGTATGGGGTCCAACTCAAAGCATCCTCAGATCATGTACGCTCGAAACGTTAAAATATCAAATCAAGGGCAGTTAAAATTTTTGCGCCGATCCAACGTGGTCATTCACGTGTCGTTAAAGCAAACCACACAATGCATGCGACGCGACACGTTAATAGGAAAACCCGCGCCGGATATCGCCGCAAACCCTCGCATGTTGATGGCATCTAGTCGAGAAACGGGATCACCGTTCTGCCACGATCGTGTCACCACCCCGCTTGGAAAAATATTGGTTTTTTCCACGGGAAATATGATACGAGCGGGCAAGCACACCCACAGCGACGCAATTTATAGCATTATGTCTTTTCTACACTGGGTTAGAGGCTCCAAAGGACGGATGAGGTGGCCGTTGGCAATGTCTACCCCAAACACGGTAATGACTGGGATGTATACGATGCCAATTCATTCCGCAATTAAAAAGCATTGGATGGCGGTGCACACCTCCAAGTTTCCAGGAATTGCTCTCAGCCCAAAATCATTAGACGGTATGACAATTGAACTATTTCTGGCTCAATCTAAATTTATTGTTCCAGGAGTCAAGATGCCCGCCATTTTGGACACGGTCGTTAAATTAATGAATACTCTTCACGAGGAAGCAAACGATTTGGCAAAAGTTGAAACTAATAGTAAATAATGTATTTTTATTGCAAAAGCCCAAGTGACCGAGTGGTTAAGGTGTTGGACTTAAGTTCCACTGGTTGTTTAAACCGCGCAGGTTCGAACCCTGTCTTGAGCATTGTTTTTCTTTTTTACTATATTACAGCGTCATGTATGCTCGTAAATTATGAGTAATTCCTCCTCCTTGATAGATTCGTCTAATGGCGAAAAGGGTTCGTTTGGAAAACGCAAAGAGTTTGTAAAAAACGTTGTAGTTTGTTGGAATCCAGCCAACCCCAGTCGCGCATGTACGTGCGGGACGTTCTGTGCGCCATGCGTGTACGCGCGCGGGTTTGAACTGGTGCATGGCGGGTACAAAAACGCGTCGGTTGTAAACAGCAATTGGCCCCCGGAGTGGCCTCGCAGCTGTCTGGGATTCTCCAATTGTTTCTATTGGCCAAACTTGGCACCGTATGAAGCCACTCACGACAACCCGGACAATGCAACGTCATCCGAATTTTGTGTGTACTGTTGCATCGGGTTGATGCCGTGCGTGTGCTTTCAGCCGTGCCAGATTGCCGGAGAAATCAACTCTAATATTCAATCCGCAAGTAACTTTATGTAACTAATCGCTTACACTTCTATCAGCTTGTTTCACCGCCACCCGCCAATACATTGCAATCAAAAAGCTCATTCCAAGATCGTCAAGGGCATCGTCACTGCACTTGCCCGTAACCTTTCCTCTGGAATTGTATCCAAACTGGCCAAGCTCTGAGGCAAAGCGTTCAATGAGCTCTTGAGGGGGCGGCCGTTTTGCTCGTGGGTCTAGCTCCTCGCGATTGGTGACCACCACATCGCTCGCTATCGATACTCTGCCATCAATTAAAGCTTGGTATACGACCGACAGTGCCGCAAGCGTAGTCTCTTGGCTCGTCCACACCCCAACGCCTTCGCTGATGTAACGTTTGAACCGTTGCGATACAAAGGGCATGTAAACTTGATTCCGCATTTGTTCAATGGTTGACACAATAGACTTTGACAGAATCTCGTTGTTGTTGCACTCAACAATAGGCACAATAGGACTGTCCTCTGCCACAAATGGGTGGTCGCACACGCGGTGTAGCCACCGGGCCACAACCATCTGAATCTGATGCACCTCAGTTGCTTCGGCGTCCACCGCCGCCGCGCCAATCAGCACCACCTGCCCGCTGTTGCGGTGCACCAAGAAGGCTGACATCCCCATTGCTGCTTTTCCGTGCGCAGGGGGGTCTATCCCTACCCAAACCGTTGGGCACGACAATCCCCAATTAGACACTCGTTCACGCTCGAGCATTGCCTTTAAAAGGCTTTCGGGCAAAAAGGCATGGCCGGTGCCCGCCATTACCCCAAAAACCTCTTGCGTAAATTCTGCGTGCCGGTGCTTCGGCATTAGCTTTCCGAGCCCATTCGCAATGCTTAACATGCTCTTCCAAGGCGGAACCAGATGAAGCCGGTGGCAGCATTCGGTTGCCAAATTAGCTTCGATGCATTGGCTACACGCCAACGAATGATTTATCAGCCCAAAAAAGTAGTCCCCTTCATTGTTTGACCGCTTCACCTGTTTGCAAAACAAGTCAAAAAACGTCTTGGGCGGCGGCGGGGTCGTGGTGCAAGTCGCGCGCCGGCCGGCAATTTGGAACAAGGGGAGAGCAAACTTAAACCAAAAATCGGCGGACGTAAAGGCGATCTCGTCAAAGAAGGCTGCGGATGGTGCGTCTCCGCGGCACGTGTCGGGGTTCTTAGGACGTGCAAGCACCCCCGAGGGCTGCGCTGTAGCAGATGCTGCTACCATGAATCCCCGTTCGTTGTCCCTCACCAAGGTCACCGAAGGCCACTTGGGGTGCTTGCCCTCCTCGGTCTGCATCCACAAATGGTACCGTTTCGCTGCGGTCACAAGCTCTCCGGCACGGTCAAATTTCGTGCTGTAGACCGTTGCAAGCATTGCCGAAGGTTTTGCTGCAAGCGACAACGCTGCAATAAACTTTCCTATGTTGGTGGTTTTTCCTTGCTGCCGGTTGGTTATCCAGATCAAGTTCTCCGTTTGCTGCGGATGGGGGGGTTGATTGTGCGGTATGGACAACATATCGTACAGAGATGGGTGCGGCTTGTCGCACCAAGTGATCAGAGACATGTGCGCCGCAGTCAAACGCATCAGAATAAGCTCGTTGGCTGCAAATTTGCCGGACGCCCACGGTGCTTTTCCCAAGTGATTGAGCAGTTGCAAAAACGACACCAGCCGTGCGTGCGGGTTGTTAGGCAGCGTGAGCTGGCGGCCAATACCGACTCGCATGTAATTCTGTACCAACCGCCGCCTCTTATTCGTTTTGGCATTTCGAGTATAGTTTGCAGCGGACGGAGCTTTATTAGCGCATTCTATTGTGGCCAGCTGGAGCAGATACGGGTATTGCTTCAATTTGGTCAGCACCGAGGCCGAGCGGTCTCCGTGGGCCAACGCTGCATGTAGTTCGCTCGTCATATTATGTTAATTTAATTTTTTAAGTACGCATATATTTTAGAAGATACATTGTTTGATTATAAAATTTGCCACAAATTTTATCGAATCATCATTTTTTTTTTGTATGGTAACGCTATTACGTTTTGTACCGCACAACTGGAGACAATGAATTGCGCGTTTCCAACGTTGAGTTTGCCGTCCGGGGTCACCGCCAGTGAGCGGGCTCAGTATGACGAACTGAACAAGTGGGCTAGAACCCACAATGTTGTGTTTGGATCGACGCTCAGCACACCGTGGTCAAAGGTTTGTTCAATGTTTGGGTTCAAATTGGTCTCCAAGAGGCAACAGTTCAGAGGCGTCACATACGTACGATTCCCGGTGGCACGGGTGTCGGCTCCCGTTGGGCTCGCTTTGTTTGAAAGCTACGACAGGTGTGCGTTGTTGTGGGCGGAGAACAGCGAGGTGCAGGCAATCATGGCCGATAAGCGGGTGATCGGGGTGAATGAGCGCTTGAAGCTACTGGAGATGAGCGACAAGTTAAAGGTGATGGAGCTGGCGTTGAC